>MEVD01000013.1:46726-94665 GCA_001772865.1 candidate division WWE3 bacterium RIFCSPHIGHO2_02_FULL_38_14
ATTTATTGAAATTATAAAAATGAATATAAAGGCTATATCATTTTATACATTTACTGGAGTTTTAATTGGAACTGCTTCGTTTTTTATAATCCCGCAAAAATTTGTGTCTTCAGGGTCTTTATTTGTCACCAGGCAAATAGAAAATAATACAAATGAATATTTCAGCTATGAAGGGTATTACGCACAGCAGACGGCACAATTTTATACTAATTCATTATCAGGTCTGGTAGAAAGCATCGATGTAAAAAGCGCGACACTGGAAAAAATGAATGTTCCGGTCACAGAATACACGTTAAGGGAGTTGTCCCGAAATTTGAAAGTAAAAAAGGCAGGTCCTCAGATTATCAACATTTCCGTTAATGATTATACTTTTGAAAATGCCGAAGTAAGGTGGAAATCATTGGTGGATTCGGCCTTAGAATCTATTAAAAAAATAAATGAAAAGAGCGACCCTATGATTAGTGTAACTAAAGTTGCGGAAACGCCTATAACAAAGGAGGAATACAGAAACGTGTTTCTGAATGCATTCCTGGGGGCATCGGTAGGACTTTTCTTCGGTATCTTTATATATTTGTTTAAAAATTATTATTATGAGCAGCGAAATTAAAAAAGCCATACTATTCACAGATGGCGGGGCCAGAGGAAATCCCGGACCGGGAGCTATAGCCGCGGTATTAAAAGACTACAAGAACAAATTAATAAAAAAAGACGGCAGATATGTAGGAACATCAACTAATAACGAGGCTGAATATCAGGCTCTTATACTTGGAATGGAATTAGCAGCTGCGGAAAATATTAAAAGTCTTATCTGCAAAATGGACAGCGAACTGGTTGTAAACCAATTAAATGGATTATACAAGGTGAAAGCCGCCGGAATCATGGGCTTTGTTAAAAAAGTCAGAGAAATGGAAAAAGATTTTGATGAATTAATTTACAAGCACATCCCGAGAGCAGAAAACCATGAAGCTGATTCACTTGTGAATGAAATACTGGATTCATCACTTTCAAAGTGACACATGAAAAAACACTTTATAAACACACCAAAAGACAGACAGACGCAAAGAAAATTCTATTCTGAAGTTGAAAAAGCTATAAAAAGAACTTTGGCTTACAGAAGCATTTTCAACTACCCTCTCAATTATTACCAGCTCAGCACATATTTAATCACCGGTAAAAAAATAGGAAATAAAGCTTTAAGAAAAGGTCTTAAAAAACTTGAAAAAAAAGGCCATATAAAATTTGAAAATAACCTCTATTCACTAAGCGGAGTTAAAAACGTTAATTGGGAAGAAAGAAAAAATTCCAGCATCAGTTTAATAAACGTTCACAAATATATATTTGACTCATTAAAAAAAGTCCCGTGGATAAAATTTATCGGAGTAACAGGCGCCACAGCGGCTTTTAACGCGCATGACAACGACGATATAGATGTTTTCATAATTTCGCAGAAAAACAGGCTTTGGATTACCAGACTGTTTGTAACCATGATACTAAAATCACTAAATAAATACAGAACCGACAAAAATCCTATTCAGAAAATCTGCCCTAATATTTTTATTGACGAAAACAAAATGGAATGGGATAAAGACAAAAGGAGTTTGTATGTCGCCCACGAAATATTGATGATGCACCCTGTTTGTGATAAACAAGAAACCTATTTCAGATTTGTCAAAAACAACAGCTGGATATTTGACCACTTGTCCAACTGCAGAATGGATATAAGCAATATAAATATTGAGTTGGGAAATTCAAATTCCGGTTTTTTAGTTAATATAATTGAAAAGATACTAATGAATGTTCAGCTTATGTACATGAGACGAAAAATCACCGAGGAAATAGCCACAAAAAATATAATTCATTTCAATAAAAACGACTGGTCTTACAAAGTTCTTAAAGATTATTCTAATATTTTGAAAAAGTTCAACTTTGAAATTTAAAAACCTCTTGACAAGTTAGCACTCGTAATCGTATAGTGATAACGTGTCGGTTATAAATATTTTATGATAACCGAACACCTAAAATTAACTATTTAACCGAACTATTTAATATAAGTTGAATAGGAGGTGAGAAAAGTGGCATTAGTAAGATGGAGCAAAATGTTACCTGTTTGGCCTTCCTTTTTTGACGAAGACACATGGCCATCCATGACAAATTGGCCTGAACTTTCTTCTTCTTCAGGATTAGATATATATGAAACAGATAATGATGTGGTGGTAAAAGCCTCAGTTCCGGGAATTCCCGAAGAAAAAGTTAATGTTACCGTTGAGGGTAACGTATTAACAATTAAAGGAGAACACCAGGAAACCGAAGAGGAAAAGAAAGAAAAGAAAGTAGTATATAAAAGCACAAGGCAGACTTCATTCAACTTTTCAACCAGCCTGCCGCGAATGGTGGATGGCTCAAAAGCCAAGGCTGAAGTAGAAAACGGAGTAGTAATGGTTACAATTCCCAAAGTTGAAGAGGAAAAGCCGAAGAAAATAGAAGTCAGGAAGAAAATTCTGTGATCTGTGAAAGGAGTGTTTTATGGACGAAAATGAGGTAGATTCCGGTGAATTACCGGGACCAATCCTGAATGAATGAAATATTGTGAGCAAAGTGCCGCTCTAAAAGGGCGGCATTTTTAATTAAAATTTAAATTCACACCAGTGAAAATATCACAATCCGCGAGTTGTATAAATTTAAATATTTTCTAATAAAATACCCGATTATAAGCCTTTCGCAGTTCTGACTTTTGGTGCTGATACGCCTGGTCAAACTCTATTCCTTTATTCTTTGAACTGATTCTATCAATAAAACCTTCTGGATCTTCAGCTATTGATTTTAATCCTCCTAATACTGAATCCAGAAGCGACTCGTAATCAACTTCACCTGATTTAATTTTTATTAGAATATTCGGATCATGAGTTAACAACAACAATCTTGATACAAGTGTCACAGCAGGTTTTGGTTGCTTATGAAGTTGATTTTCACGGATACTTTGCACTATTGAATAAAGTCTTTCAGGTCCGTTTATTTCTTTCTGGGACAAATAAAATACCATAAACATTCCATAAAATTCCGCTAAGTATCCTTCAGCAAACCCGCGATCCAAATTTTTTAAATTTTTAAGCACGAAAAGCTCCACTAGAGCCTCTTCGTGGGCGTCACTCAAATCCTGGCATTCTCTAAATTCTGAAGCGGACAGTCTCTCTTCCGGAACTTCCCTGATATCTATTGGAATTACTTCACCTCCAGTTCTGATATTTAATGCTCTGTGAATCTCTTCATGATTTTTTGTGGCTTTAGTAGATAAATCAAGTCTGTCAGGATTTTTAATCAAGCTATCAAGATAATCATTAGATTTCTTAATAATTGCCAAAGCAATATCTCTATGTCTGGAACCTTCACCAAACTGCCTTTCGATTTCACTATTAACTTCAATATTTTGTCGGCACATTTCCGGCGTAGTTGGTCTGACTGCAACAATATGCTTACCCATATGCTCGGCTAATTCTGGAAAAGAATCTTTAAATTGTTTAATACGCGTTACCTCAGGGGGCTCGTATAATCCTTGACCTTTAAACCTTTCCCCAAATGCATGAGCTCCTAAGTTAATTTCAACCGTTTCGGGGATTTTATCTATGTCTTCGGGTTTTATTATATTCATTAGGTAATTGTAGTTACAAAAAATCGGGAATACAAGAAATGAATAAATTTTTTGTTGCAGGAAGCAGCCTACGTATTATGCACCGGAAGTGCAATTGCGCAAGCCGTAGAGCACACATTGCCGGGGAGTAACAATGTGCGAGCTTCCCATAGAACCCTACTTTGAATGTTTAGAGAGCGGAGTTAGTGGCTAGCAGGTATTGATTTGTGACGCATGAGCCTCGCCCGAGCACGGAGATAATGTACCAAGAGATAGACTGGAGATAAGACTCCGTACATCTCCTGGTGGGAGTTGACAATCCCACGGCGCCAGGCTCGTTTAGCGAACACATTGGGGTCAAGAACACCTATCTGCAGGTAATCATTGAGTTCGCGTCTGACCCACTGCACAGGCACGCTTCGGGGTAGTTCACCTATCAGATGCCGACGGATTTGAGCCAATGCCACTAGATGTGTGAACCACACTAAGTCGCGTCGCTGCATTTCCGCCGCATGACCCATGGCATCAAGCCCGATCCTAAGGGCTTCGTTCATAAAGCCCATATCTAATCTCATTCGGGCGATGTGGCGCATCACTTCGATCGTGCGATCTCTATTCCGCGACTCGCGAGCAAGCGAAAGTGAAATCTCAAAAGCCTGTTCGGCACGCCTGGCTAACTCAGCTACGAGATCTGTTTTTGCTCCAGGTCTCATCTGCCAATACGTGAGACCGATATGCGCCCACGCCATGGCACGATCTGAACGATTAGTTGCCATGTCCCTCGCTAACTCAAAAAGGTCCAGCGCCTGCTCCCGCTTGCCCTCTTCTCGGAACTGTTCTCCCCATTGGATACATACATTGAAGGTACTCAACTTACACCTCCCTCATTCTTTGGTCTTAACCGCAGTATACACATTTAAAAGATAATAATAAATATTGGATTAAAAATATCTTGGGTCGGGAAGCAGCCAATGCGCGTTGCATGCATGGACCGTAGAGCACACACTGCTATGGGCAACAATATGTGAGCTTCCCAAAATCCTCTACTTTTACTGTTATCAAGGAATTGTCACATGACGCTTCACTTGTTTTCGAACTCGATGGAAGTTGACCAGAAAAGCGAATGGCACAAGCAGTCTTCTATACATCTCCTGATGGGATTTATAAATCCCTGTTCTCCAAGTCCGCAAGGAGACTTCATCCGCTTTCGTTTCCATCAGGAGATATTCCACAATCTCCCGATAAAGCCAATAAAAGGCTTCAAATCTGTCGAGCTTCCCAGCCTTGTGTAGCCGAATTTGTGCACGCGTCACCACGTGTACAAACGCGGGTATATCCAACCTACCCATTTTCTCGGCTACCCCCAACACAATCAGACCCTTCCTGCTGGCAGTTTCCGCATCTCCCTTCTCAAGCCACATTAGGGCTTCATTCCTATCAGCCTCCAAGATCCTGTTTTGATCTCCAGAAGCTTTGGCATTGGAATAGGACAATGCGAATGCATCATCAGCCTTTAAACTCTCTCGCAATCCCAGATAAGTTAGACCTATCCTCGCCCAAGCCAACGACTTTTCTGCTTGGTTTTGTGCGAGATCTCGAGCACGCTCAAACGATGCCAGAGCATGCTCTAGCAGCCCACTTACCATGAACCTCTCTCCATTTCGAATGGAGATCAAAAAACTTCCGTTCATTGTAGTTCTCCTTTCACCAGTTCTCTTAACCGCAGTATACATAATCAAAAGAAAATAAAAAACCCCTGTATTTTTCACAGGGGTTAAAAAATTTCACACTATAACAAATAATTTTTATTTTATTTCGTTAATAATCAGACCTATACAATTAAAATCCAAACCACTCAGTTCGGTATTACATCATATCGTCCATACCGCCCATTCCACCCATGCCTCCCATACCACCCATTCCCGGACCGTTCATGTTTTTATCTTCTTTCTTGGGAGCGTCTGTTACCAAGCATTCTGTGGTCAAGATCATTGTGGCAACGCTTACGGCATTTTGCAAAGCGCTTCTGGTAACTTTGGCAGGGTCAATCAATCCTTCTTTAACCATATCTACATATTTCATGGTTAAAACGTTCAACCCTAAATTCGGATTTTTTTCCTCTTTTGATCTTCTTTCGATTTCTCCCAAAGCCTTTCCGGCATCTTCGCCTGCGTTGGTTATTATCATTCTTGCCGGACCTTCAAGTGATTCGTATAATATCTTTACTCCGGTGGCTTCATCTCCTTCAAGAGTCAAGTTGTTCAATACTTCCCTGGCTCTCAAAAATGCAACTCCGCCCCCCGCAACAATTCCTTCTTCAACAGCAGCTTTGGTGGCATTTACTGCATCCTCAACCCTCATTTTCTTTTCTTTTAATTCTGTTTCAGAAGCGGCCCCTACGCTTATTACCGCAACTCCGCCGCTCAGCTTTGCAAGTCTTTCCTGCAGTTTTTCTTTATCATAATCGGAAGTAGTTTGCTCGATTTGTTTTTCGATTTGTGAAATTCTCTTTTTAATATCTTCCTGGTCGCCTTTTCCTCCTACGATTGTTGTATTGTCCTTATCTGAAATTACTCTTTCTGCTCTACCTAAGTCCTCAACTGTGGCTGATTCAAGTTTTCTGCCCATTTCTTCGCTAAGTAAAGTTGCACCGGTTAAAACCGCTATATCTTCCAGCATCGATTTTCTTCTGTCCCCAAATCCAGGAGCCTTTACTGCGAGCGCGTTAAATGTGCCTCTCAGTTTATTTACAACAAGTGTTGCCAATGCTTCACCGTCCACATCTTCGGCAATCAGCACCAAGTTCTTTGAAACCTTCACAAAATTTTCAAGCAAGGGAAGCAAGTCCTGCAGACTCGAAATCTTTGAATCGGTAACCAGTATATAAGGATCTTCAATTACAGCTTCCATTTTTTCCGGATTCGTTACAAAGTAAGCTGAAGCGTAGCCTTTATCAAACATCATTCCTTCTTTATATTCGAGTTCTAAGTCAAAACCCTTTGATTCATCTACTGTTATTACCCCCGTATTTCCTACTTTTTCCATTGCTTCGGCAATTAAATTGCCAATTTCTTCACTTTGGGCAGAGTTAATAGCAACCTGAGCCTTTTCTTCTTTATTAGAAATAGGCTTAGCAAGTTTTTTGACTTCCTCCACAACCAAGTTAGTGGCTTTTTCCAAACCTTTTCTCAAAATCATCGAATTCGCCCCCGCGGAAACATTTTTCAATCCTTCATCAACCAAAGCCTGCGCTAAAACTGTAGCTGTTGTTGTGCCGTCTCCTGCAACATCGTTTGTTTTTGAGGCGGCCTCTCTAACTAATTGAGCACCCATATTTTCGTACTTATCTTCCAGTTCGACTTCTTTAGCAACGGTAACACCGTCATGCACTACCTGAGGGGCTCCGTAAGATTTATCTATTCCTACGTTTCCTCCCTTTGGTCCTAAAGTAACTACAACTGCTCTGGCAAGCTTGTCAACTCCTGACTTGAGTTTTGCTCTCGCCTGATCTCCATAAATAATCATTTTTGCTGACATAATTAAATCCTCCTTTGATAAATTTATTCTTCAACTATTGCGAGGACGTCCTCCTCTTTAACTAAAAGCATTTCTTTACCTTCAACTTTTACTTCTGTTCCGCCCCATTTTTTATACATAACTCTGTCTCCGACTTTTATTTCCATTTCCATTCTTTTTCCGTCTTCATCTCTCTTACCTGGTCCAACTTCTACAACTCTTCCTTCCTGCGGTTTTTCTTTTGCTGTATCGGGGATAACAATTCCCGATGGTAATGTGGTTTCTTTTTGCAAAGGTTCAATAAGTAAATAATCGGCTAACGGTTTAATTTTTGACATAAAATTCCTCCTTCAAAATAAAATTACTTTTTAAGGTTTAACCTTCTACAACTTCAAAAAATATAAGCGTAAAAATATATAGCACTCTAAGGGCATGAGTGTCAAGAGGTTGCTTACCCGCGAATGCGAGTGCCGATACAATTTAAATGATATATTTAATTTATGAGCAGCACATTCGAAAATAATCCAACAGAACAGGCTGCCGGTAAAACTACTTCCTCGCATCTAATATTAGTGTATGCTCACAAAATAACAAGAACATATAAAATCGCCCTCAATGAAGTTACAAAAAGAATTGAAGATAAAATGAGCAGGAATTCAGAATTGAAGAAAACTATGAACGCAGCTGATCTCCGGAAAATCGAAAAGAACACAGCATTTAAAAACATGCTGAAAGAAGTTAAAAAAGAAATTTATTACGATTTAAGAAAGTACAGAAAAAATAGTTCGGGCGACAGTACAACAGAAATAATTAGTAGGCTTGACGAAGCTTTGGAAAAAAACGATTTAGAAAAAGTTACAGGACTTTTTGATGAAGCCGTAAGAGAACACGTTTCCACTAACGAACGATTAGAGCATATTCAGCATTTTCACACACAATTTGAGGATCTAATAAAAGAAATCAAAATTATTTTGGATATCGGGGGAGGGCTTTACCCCTTAACCTTTCCTTTTGAAAATGCTTTTAAATTAGAAAAATATATCTGGATAGACACGGATACTAAGTCTTACGAAATTCTGGAAAGATTTCAGAAGGTATATAAAAAAAACTTGCATCTGCCTAAAAATTCAAATCAAATAATAAATCAATCGGGTATACCGGAAATAAAACTTTACAACGAATCATTTGAACAAAGAGAATGGAAAGAATATAGCAATAAAGAACCGGATTTGGTTTTAATGTTAAAAATCATTCCGGTAATCTGGCGGCAGCAACGAAATTTAATTGGTAAGCTTGCAAATGTTCCGGGAAAAACAATTTTAGTCACGGCGAATAAGGAATCCATGACTAAAAAAGAAAATGTTGCCAAAAAAGAAAACACAATTCTAATGAAATTTATAGAATTGACCGGCAGAAATATTACAAGGAAAATTGATACTCAAAATGAGTTCGGCTATTTATTGTCTTAACAATCGTAACTTTCTCTGGGTTATATACAAATCAGCCCTTATAATTACTGTTATTAAATAGACATCGTTTTCTAAATCCCCCATAACTTCATCTCCTAATCCAGCATCTTCGTGTGCTATTTCCTTCTCACCATTCCCAAACAATTCGTACATTTGCAGCAGATCATCTTCAGTTAAAAGTTCTTCAATTAGTAAAAGACAACTTAAATATTTTCTCGCATCGTCTTCATATCTCAAAGTTGAATCATTACCGGTTCCTAGCTGTGCTGCTTGAAGATAATCTACCAATACGGACTTTTTTTCAACAAGAAATCTAAATGCACTCTTAACATCATCTCCAAACCTATCATCTACTTCAAAATTTATTTCATTTAGCTTGTCAACAAGTTCTGCCGCTGAATCAGCAATTATCATAAAATACTGTTCATTCGCCTCAATTTTGTCTAAATCTTTCAGCTCTTCATTGGGAACATCCCAACCTATACTCTCATAAATATCTCTTATTTCCTTTTCATGATCCCTTATAATTAATGGTAAACTTTCGTAAACAGCTTGAGTTGATTCATCTCTCATAACTTTATTTAATCCTTTTAAATATTTTATTCAAGCTTTTTAAGCTTACTTCCACTTTCACAGGCCTGCCGTGAGGACAGGTATATTCTGTTTTTGTTAGTGCTAATTTATCCAATAAATTCTTTCTTTGTTCAATTGTTAGATATTCTCCTGCCTTTATAGCACATCTACAAGCAAGATATGACAAGGTTTTTTTAACTTTTTTCGTTTCCACCGCCTTTTTGTTTTCCTGCAGATTTGAGATTATCTCTTTGATTACCTCAGAAATACTCTGGCCAATAAATAATTCCGGAATGGTATTCACTTTATACTGGTTCCTGCCGAACTCTTCCAGATTAAATCCCAGTTTTTCGATTGTTGAATAATGTTCCTTCAGCGCTTCCAATTCTAGTATAGAAAAATCTATATACTTAGGCTTATCCAATACATACTGTACTCTTTTCGACTCGCTATTATTAAAACTTTCCAGAAACTGTTCGTAAATAATCCGTTCATGTGCGGCGTGCTGATCCACTATCAACAATCCATTATTTGACTCCGTAATTAAAAATGTGTTTGCAATTTGAATTATTTCTTCATTTTCATTTCCGACATTTCTAACATCCCAATACTGCACCGATTCCTTTAGATGTTGGAATAAAAATAGAGAAGGCTTTTTATCTAAACTCAATCTGTTGATATCGGTTTTATAGGTTAAATCTTCGGAATTCAATAAATTTTTAACAGAATTAAAAACATAATCGTAAATGTATTTATCATTCCAAAAATTTACTTCTTCCTTACGCGGGTGAACATTAACATCTACCATGTCAAAAGGAATTGTTATATTTAATATAAAACCCGGGAAAGATCGCGGTTCCAAAAAAGAACCGTATGCCTCTTTTATTGCATTAGAAACCAGATTATGTGAAACGCTTCTTTTATTCACAAATAAATATTGATTGGATTTTGTTTCAGCTGAAATCTGCGGTTTGAGAATAAAACCTTCCAGCTTTATCATTTCCTGCTCGTCATTTAATCTAATTAGACTTTCGTATATTTCCCCGCCCAATAATACTTTTATTCTCTCTTCCGCTGACTGACCGGGTATTAAATTAAAAAACTCTTCTCCGTCTTTAAATAAAACAAATCCGATATCCAAATAGGACAATGCATATTTTATTACAATGCTAAAAATATGTTTTGTTTCGGTACGGTTGCTTTTTAAAAACTTTCTGCGTGCCGGAACATTTTTATACAAATTTTTAACTACTACCTGCGTCCCGATGTCCATTCCCAACGTAGAATTCTTCTCGTTTTTTCCGAATGATACAATTATTCGAGTGCCAAAATCCTCGCTAACAAGGCGGCTTTTAATTGTTAGTTCGGACACCGCGGAAATACTGGCAAGTGCTTCCCCTCTGAAACCTAGAGATTTAACAAAAGCTAAGTCTTCTTCTGAAAAGATTTTGCTGGTAGTGTGAGGTAAAAAACTTAACAATACATCTTCCGTATCCATACCTTCTCCGTTATCGGAAACTGCTATTTTTTTTAAACCCGAATCTTCTATCTCTATTTTTATAATAGTTGCTCCGGCATCAATGGAATTCTCTATAAGTTCTTTAACAACCGAGGCAGGTCTTTCAACTACTTCGCCTGCAGATGTTTTTTGAACTACTTTTACCGGTAATTCTTTTATTTTTGGCATAATTGAATTATACAGCTATGAGCTTTTCAGTAGTTATTCCAATACTAAGTAGTTACCCAAGCTAAAATATACACCTTATAGTATAGTGCTATAATATTGACACCCAACGTTTATAGGAGGTTATTATGCTTTCCGGACTAAGGGAGGTTTTGGCAGTCTTCCCTATCGCGCTCGCTGTTGCAATATCCATAGCTGTTTTTTTTGGAAGACGGCACTTCAAAAAGAATATGGAGCGCGAACGCAATAGATCGAAATAACAGTGACACCAACATCCTCCCGCCTTCACCCACGCCCGAGCCACAGAAACCCGGATCAAAGAAAACCGATCCAAGGAACTGCGGCGCGGGCAACACTATTTAGCTTTTTTAATCAGATTAGAAAGAAAATTCAGCGCTTCTAAAGGAGACAATTTATCCGGATTAATATTCTTTAAATCTTTTATTAATGAAATGTTTTTTTCTTCACTCATTTTATTAATTTGAAGTTTCTTTTTTGATTCCGTAACATTTCCACCCTCCAGCCAATCCTCAAAATCAAAATCCCGCGTTTCCAAAGATGACAACACTTTCATGGCTTTCTCTGTAACTTCCTTCGGAACCCCCGCCAAATTTGCAACCGCGATACCATAACTGTGAGAAGCCCCTCCAGGCACAACTTTATGCAAAAAAGTCAATTCTCCGTTCTGTTCAATTGCGCTTACCTGAAAATTTTTCACCTTTTCAGGATATTCGTCTTCAAGCTTTTGCAGTTCATGATAATGAGTAGCAAACATTGTCTTCGGCGAAATCTTTGTATTGCTAACCAAATATTCCGCAACTGCCCAGGCAATGCTGACCCCGTCATAAGTGCTTGTGCCACGTCCTATCTCATCCATAATAATTAAACTTTTACTTGTGGCGTTGTTTAAAATGTGCGCAGTTTCCACCATTTCAACCATAAAAGTCGAAAGTCCGGCTGTTATTACGTCGGCAGCTCCGCTCCTCACAAAAATCCTGTCAACAATACTTATCAAAGCCGATCCTGCAGGCACATAACTTCCCATCTGAGCCATTAATGTAATAAGCGCGGTCTGCCTTATATATACAGACTTTCCGGCCATATTCGGCCCGGTAATAATTAATAACTGCTTGTCGGTTTCATTAAGCTCCGAGTCATTCGGAACAAATTCTTTTTCTTCCAAAAGCTTTTCCACAACAGGGTGGCGTCCGTTAATTATTTTCAATTCGCCGCTCTCGGCAATTTCAGGGCGGCAGTAAATATTCTGCTCGGCCAGTAGAGCAAACGAAATCAGACAGTCAATACCTGCGATAGATTTTGAAGCTTGCTGTATTTCAATGGTAAATTCCAAAACCTTATGAACTGTTTCCAAAAAAAGCTTGTACTCCAAATCCTTAATTTTTTCTTCGGCAGTCAGTATTATTTCTTCGTGGTGTTTTAATTCCGGGGTAATAAACCTTTCGGCGTTTACAAGAGTTTGTTTTCTATAATAATCATCCGGCACCGATTCCAAGTTGGACTTTGTAATTTCAATATAATATCCGAATACTTGATTGAATTTTACCTTTAACGAGTTGATGCCGGTCCTGTCTCTTTCCTTAGATTCCAGCTCCTGTATCCACCTTTTGCTGTCCTTAATACTTTCTTTTATTTCATCCAAACTGCTGTCTACCCCTTGTTTAATCATTCCTCCGTTTTTAACATCAATCGGAGGCTCTTCCACAATACTTTCATTTACGATTTTAATTACGTTTTCCAATTCTGAGCTGATGTTATTAGCTAAACTATTTAGCAAACCGGATTCAAAATTATCACGCAAGAGGTTTTTAACTTTTTTTACTTCCTCCAGCGAAAATTTTAAATTCACCAAGTCGCGGGCGTTTCCTATTCCCACCGAAAGCCTCGAAATCAACCGTTCTATATCCACAACTCGCAAAAGCACTTCCTCCATTTCATATCTTTTTGTCCTTTTAGTTAAAAACTCCGAAACCGAATCCAGGCGCCCTTCTATATGCTCTTTATTAATTAAAGGTTTCAGGAGCCACTGACGCAGCATCCTGCCGCCCATGGAAGTTTTTGTTTTATCCAGTAAATGGATTAAAGATCCCTTTTTATTTCCCTCTCTGATAGTAGAAAAAAGCTCCAGATTCACGATTGTTGACCTATCCAGCTCCAGATATTCACTTGAAGAAAAATTACTTAATTCTCTAATATGATCAACCTTATCTTTTTGCGTGTGCTTTAAATAACCTAGCAGCGCCGCGGCGGCTTTTTGCGCTAAAGGTTTATCTCCGACTCCAAATCCCTCCAAAGTCACAACTCCGAAATGCTTCTTCAGGTTTTCTTCCGCATTCTGGGCGTGCTCTACCCAATCCTGAAACAGAAAAACATTTAGATTTTTAAGGGTTTTTAATATTTTCAGAATTTTCGGCTGGTTATATAAATGCAAAGACAGAATACACTCCGACGGATTCAGTCTTGCCAGCTCGTTTACCAAAAGCTGTTCCAAATCTCCCCTTTCAATCTGGTATGTCTGAAAAAATCCTGTAGATACATCAGCGGCCGCCAGCGCAAAGTTATAGTCGTCAAAAGTTAAAGTAATTAAATAATTATTTTCTTTTTTTTCAAGGGAGCCTTCCTCCAGCACTGTGCCGGGAGTAACAATTCGAACCACCTCCCTCTCCACCAGCCCGGATCCATCAGGCTCAGTCACCTGCTCGCAGATTGCCACTTTATATCCGGCTTTTACTAGTTTAGATAAATAAGAATCCACCGCGTGAAACGGAACTCCCGCCATGGGAATCTTCCCGTCGCGCCCTCTGTCGCGGGCAGTTAGAGTAATATCTAAAACTTCAGCGCCTATTTTGGCATCATCCATAAATAGCTCATAAAAATCGCCGAGCCTGAAAAACAATAAGCAGTCAGGATATTGTGCCTTAATATCCATATACTGCTTCATCATTGGTGTAGTAAATTCCTGAGGCGGCATACTAGCTAAATTGTAGCACCAACATGTTCTTGATACTTTTTGCACTAAAGACCAATCTATAATTCTCTTAGCAGAAAGCCAATTGCTATTAGATATACTGCAGACTAAAATAGAACAAGTGATATCTATTACCTCTTCTCTTAAACTAAAACCCGGAATTTTTAATAAATTAAAGAGTTTACTAATTGCGGATAAAAACCTGTGGGATTTTCTTAATCACGACCCTAAAGTGTTAGCCTATTATCTATCAGCGTTTTTAATGATAAAAAAACCTGAAGATTACAACATAAGTACAAATTTAATAAATACAATTAGTATGATTTCAGGAGAAGCCTTCGATGACAGTGAAAACACCAAACGCATGGAATACACTGAACCGGAGAAGCTACTGGATGTCTTTCAGGAACTTAAAAACCTTAGCGACGAAATTATTCAAAAAATAATTAATGATAATTTAAACCCGGAAAAAATAAGCATAAAAGAAGTAAGAGATGTAGTTTTAGGATTAATGAACTACTTGAAATTTCAAAATACACGAGGCATGCTAATTATGCTGGAATGGTTTTAAAGTATAAGTAAATGAATAACCCATATCAACTTACCAAAAACACAATACAAGTCATAGACGAAATTCTGGTATTGACTAAAGATACATCTGAAAAAAATGAAAATATAAAAACCATATTTCTTTCTCTGGTTTTAGCAGAAAGAGTATTAGACATTGAACGCGTGATATTACCTCCGGGCTCGGGTATAAACTTTCCAAATGACAAAAAATTCACAGAGGAAAACTTGGACAGAATAAGAAATGAAATATGGAAAATCAGAAAAATGTTGAATGAGAATGAAGTTAAAGATATTTTGGAATCCGCAGGTAATAACCTAAAAACCAGATTTTTGATCTATTAATTAGATAATCCTTTTATGACCAGCGTATCCAACGAAAGATCAACTGTAGAATATTCCGGATGGTAAAATCGGATCTGCTCCTACATCTAATTTGTAATCATTTACACACAATAGTAATATCAATTAAATGGATAATAATAAAAGCAAAGATATAAGGATAACTTTAACCACAATTCTTTTGATTGTATTAATCGGCACCGCTGTTCACTTTTGGCAGAATTACGAAAAGTCAAAAACCTCAAATACTGAATTGTTGGTACAAAATACAATAGAAGAAGATAAATTTATAGAAAATAATGTCGCGGGCATAACATCAACTTCTTTGGACCCAGCCGCTGCTCCCGAATCATCACAAGCAGAATCTCTCGACATGGCTTCATCATCAGATGTGGAAACTGAAGTGGTTTTTGTTCCGAGCGGTCTGTTTACTGAAGAAGAAAAGTCAGATTTAAACAATAAATTAATAGAGCCGTTTCTCGATTTTCAAAAAGATTCAAATATTCTGACTCTTACTTTGGAAATTGAGAAAAGCAGTCTTGAGGACGCCGGTTATAAATATAAAATAAGTTATATAAACAAAGGAGGTTCTAACGGCGGCATGCTCTTTGGACTGAATTCACCTTTGGAATGGTGGCTGCCAGATTGCCTGAACGGCTGCATTTTTTCGGATTCTTTTAAAGAGAAATATCCTGAAATCGTGGAACAATCCGAATAATCTTGCGCCGAAACTACTACCCACGTATTATAAAAACACTATGGAATTCAATTTTCTCTCTACCTGCCGGTTTGAAAGCAGTGAAGTAATTAAAACTGCAGAATCACTGAAACCATATATAAAATACTTGGCGGAAACAGCCGAAAATAACACTTACGAAACTCCCGAAAGTTTTATCAACCTTCCTTTTGACGAACAAATGATTAAATCAGTTTTGGAACTCAAGAATACTTATGTATCGCCAAAGCTTAAGTATATCTTAGTGATAGGCATAGGAGGCGACAGCCTGGGAACTAAAGGTATATATGACGCTCTCCTTGGAAATTATGACGTTTTTGAAAAAGACAGATATCCGAAATTAATTTTCATGGACACAATTAATTCTACCTTTCGAGAAAAACTTATGCAGCTATTCAACCAAATAAAAGACCCCAATGAATTGTTGATTAACGCTGTTAGCAAATCCGGAAGCACCATGGAAACCAGAGATAATTTAGATTTCATAATAGAAAACCTTAGTTATGCTAAAGACAGACTTATATGTATAACTACAGAATCAAAAAATAATGAAATGTGGAACTATTTCTGCGAAAAAAGCAATGTCTGTTTAAGAATAGAAAATAAAGTTGGTGGTAGATACTCTCTTCTATCTCCGGTTGGACTACTTCCATTGGCAGGAGCGGGAATCAACATAGTAGAGCTTTTGGAAGGCGCAATGGAAGTTAGAAAAGCATGCATAGACCTTAACGCTGAAAACAATTTTGCCGCGCTTTCAGGTGCTTGTGTGTATTTAAATTACAAAACAGGCTTGGATATATACAATTTATTCTTTTTTCTTCCGGAACTGGAATCAATAGGTAAATACTGCAGCCAGCTGGTCGCCGAAAGTCTCGGAAAAGAAAAAGATTTGAATGGAAAAACCGTAAATACAGGTATAACACCTATAACTTCTGTAGGAACAACGGACTTGCATTCTATGGAGCAATTGTATTTGGGGGGGCCTAAAGATAAATACACTTCCTTTGTATTCACTAAAGAACTTGAGAAAGAAAAAAAGGTTTACGCGCTGTTAAAAGGAGTGGAAAAATCCTATGATAATCACAATATGCCATATACCGAAGTTATATTAAATAAAATAGACGCCAGATCTTTGGGTGAGTTTATTATGTTCAAACAAATCGAAACCATATTCCTTGGTAAGCTACTTAACATTAATGCATTCGACCAGCCTGCTGTTGAAGAATATAAAAAAGAAGCTTTAAAACTCTTAAAATAAGCACATAGCACAACAACAAAAATGCTAAAATTTGATAGCCCATGAAATCCGTTTTAAATATTAATAAACAGTTAGTTCTACTATTCTTAATTATCGGATCAATCGGTTTGTTTTTCAGGCTTTATCATATCGAATTTGGTCTTCCCCACAGTTTTCACGCGGATGAACCGGAAATAACCGAACCCGCAATCAAATACACTTACGAATTCTTTAACATAATAAGAAACAACGACTGGTACAAACTGATACCGGTTTCATTTGTTTACGGTACTTTCCCGGTTTATTTTTTTACAGTTTTCACAATGGCTTTCAGCAAATCATTAAATATTTTAAATGTGCCTTTTGATAAAACAAGTATTTTCATTTTCCTGAGAATTGTTAATTCAACGGTATCATTTTTAATTGTTCCTATAGGCACTTTGCTTTATTATAAACTCTTTAAGGATAAACTTGGTGCTCTAATTTCCGCATTGTTTCTGGCATTTAATTGGAAGTTGATAGTTCTTTCTCACTACGTAAACAACGACACTATCCTTACATTATTAACTTTATTGTGCGTATTGATGTTATTTAAATATTATGAAAAGGGCAGAGACACCAAATTTACCGTTTTATCAGGTATTTTTTTCGGGCTTGCTTTAGGTACTAAAATTACCGCTTTGATGTCGCTTCCGGCATTTGCCTTGCCATTTGTTTTAAAAAAAGATTACAAATCTCTCCTGGGTTTCCTTTTGATATCTTTCGGTGCATTCGCGGCATCCAATCCTTTTTCTGTAATTCTGGTAGGAGATTTTAAAAACAGAATAATTGAAATGCTATTTAGAGAGGGTGGTCTGGTTTTTGATTCTGCCGATTATTCGGTAACTAAATATATTTCGGCTCTCGCTGGATTGACGACAACAGGAGTTTTTCTGGCTTCGATGTTTGGTGGGGTACTGGCAATTAAAAAGTATAACAATAAAACCACCTTGATATTAATACTAAATATAATAATTTATTTGATATTTTTTACAATACAATCAAGAAAGATTGACAGATGGATCATTCCTGTTTTGCCTTTTATCATTATATTTTCTTCGTACTTTTTTTCATGGATTATTCACTCACTAAAGCCCTATCATAAGTTAAAAATAGCAACAGTGACACTTTTTTTCGGGATTATTCTCTCTCACTATTTTTATTTTACACTGCTACTCTTATCTCAATACCAAAAAGATACACCAAAAAGTGCCGCTTACTTGTGGATGAAAGATAAGGTAGAAATAACCGATACAGTCCTAGCAATAACTGAGGAGGGGTTGGACCCGATGAATAAAATCCCCGGTTCAACTGTTATTCAGTTCAATGTATACGAAGCCGACAGCGCGCAATATTCTTATCCTCCAGACGCGAATTTATTTAAATATATTGTAATAGCATCAAAGCCGATGTCTTATTATAAAAATGAGGTGGTAAAACAAAAATATCCGATTTATTTCAAAAGATGGAATGAATTCGAAATCTCACTGTTTAACTCAAAGGACTTTGAAATGATAAAAGAGTTTACTCTGACAAAGCCAAATTTAACCAATCTTTCAGATGTTTATATATTTAAAAATCTTAATGCATTGTAACCATTTGTAAATACAATTATTTTAATCTATATTATTTTCAGAACATATGGAACAAAGCCCGGAACTTAATTCTACAAAGGATCATAAAAGTGCTGTATTAGTAAGTATTATTGTTATATTGGCAATTCTCCTTCTGCTTCTAATAGTAATTTCATTAGTAAAAAGAAATGGCTCCGGATACTGTCAAATATCCGAATCGAATGACTGCGATAATGAAGTTACGGAAATAATTGGAACTATAAACGACACATATGCTTATGCAGAAGCGGGTTATAGGCTCACTCCTAATTCAAATTATATAAAAACTAAAAATGCAATTTATGTGAAAAATCTAAATTTTATTGGAAATAATTTAAAATTTAGCGGTGAAAAAGAATACTTAAATCACAGTATTCCATTTGGAAGCCAAATAATTGTTATAGGTAAGGTAATGAATACAGACAAGCACAGATGCACCGATAAAGATTTTGCGAATAAAAATCCAAATATATGTAACAAAGATGGATTTAGACTAGTTGTCTCTCCAGATATTATCTATTCTTCAACAGATAAGCAATCAAAATACAGCATTATAGGTAAATTCTCGGATATAAATAAAATTAAAACAGACTGTCCGGAAAAAGCACGACTATGTGGTTTGGAAACCGAAAACAGTTGTTTCGAAATAACTCTTGAAGACCGCGTTTGCAAAAATATTCAAAATACTTCGAACATGTTCTTGGTAAACGGCTCAACAAACAACCTTAATTCAGCACTTTCGCCTTCTCAATTTTTCCAAGTAACGAGTATAAGCTATTCTGGTACCCCAGTAGATCGGGAAACCAGTAATCTGCTGGACAAATATTATTCTAATGTAAATAAAACGTTTTCTGTTTATGATGAAAATGGAATGAAAATTTCCGTTGTAGATCTAGAAGACAAAACAACCTTCAATGATTTATCTGACTATTTCGTGTCTAATAATGGCGCGTATTATTTTGAGAGTAGTAAATTATATTTTTATGATTTTATTACAAAATCAAAATATTTAGTATCCGATCTTAAAGATTACATTCAAAATAAAACAATCATTACAAGTACATTACCTTCCGGAGACAGAAAAGAGCTGATTTTATTAACAAGCGAAATGCTCAGCTCCAAACCTTTTGATATTTATTTATTAAGAAATTACAAATATACCTTCTTACACTTGAATTTAAAGGATTTCGAAGAAGACAAAAAGACTATTGAACCAAAACAACTGTATAGCTCGGAATATGAGGGGTTTTTAAATCTAATATCATTTGATTTCAAAAACAATAAGGCCTTCGTTTATTTTACGCCGGACATTGACCAAAAAAGCGCTTGTAGAGGAAGTTATTATAAACAAATTAATCTTGATACTAAAAAAGTATTAGAAATATCACAAATCTTTACCGATTATAATAAATATTGTTACGATCCGATTTACAAGCGGCTATTTAATTCTGAAAATGGTAACACTTTAATTTTTGCACAGGACTTTAACCCTAACATCACCGGACAAAAAGTCAAAAAACTGGAAGTATATGTTATAGAAAACGATTTGGTTACTAAAAAAGTTTACCTATCTGATGACAAAACTTTAAACGAGCCTGCAATCAGAATTATCGATGCAAAAAAGGATTCTCTCACTATTACAAATACCTTAGGAAAGGACGTTCTATATACATTTGATTTAAATAAAAATGACTTTATTTTAGAAAACTTCTTGCCGCTGTTTAAACGCAGCATCTCAAAAGATTGTCCGGAAAATTCTGATTGCGGGACTGAAGACAGTAAAAAAGAAGCACCAAGTTTCCTTTACAACTCATACCCTGTTTTTTATAAAGATAATTATGTTTATTTTATGCAGTCTAGTGGAGCAAGTATGATTCCCCACAAACTGAATATTGAAAACAACACATCAATTCAGTTAGCAACATTTTCAAAGAGTGTGAGAGAACAAATAGTCGGTGACAAGCTGTATTTTATAGACTGGGATTATTAGAAATTAAAGTTATTTTATAAATAGTCTCTTAACCTTTTGCTTCTCGAAGGGTGGCGTAGTTTCCTTAATGCTTTGGCCTCTATTTGCCTGATTCTTTCTCTCGTTACACCAAATTCTCTTCCAACTTCTTCCAATGTTCTGGATCTACCGTCTCTTAAACCAAACCTCAACTCCAGGACTTTTCTTTCTCTGGGATTAAGTGTATCCAAAACTTCTACAATATGGCCTTTTAATAGTTCCTGGCTGGCTGATTCAAATGGCGATAATCCTACTTCGTCCGGTATAAATTCTTTCAATCTGGTATCTTCCTCTTTTCCTACAGGAGTTTCTAACGAAGTGGTTTCCTGGGAAATTTTCATAATTTCCAAAGCTTTTTCCATTTCTATTCCCATCTCCGTTGCTATTTCTAAAGGTGTAGCAGGTCTCTCAAGTCTCTGCTCCAATTCTCTTTCAATCCTTTTAAACTTATTAATTGTTTCAATCATGTGAACTGGAATTCTGATAGTTCTTGCCTGGTCGGCTATTGCTCTGGTAATTGCCTGCCTAATCCACCATGTAGCATATGTGGAAAACTTAAATCCTCTCCTCCAGTCGAACTTCTCAACTGCCCTCATCAGCCCGATATTTCCTTCCTGAATTAAATCCAGAAATGAAAGCCCTCTTCCCATATATTTTTTAGCGATGGAAACAACCAACCTTAAATTTGCTTTAGTTAGCATATCAGAAGACCTTTTATCTCCCTTTTCAGCTTTTTTTGCTAGCTCAACTTCCTGAGGGGCTGTCAATAGATCAACCTTTCCTATTTCCCTCAAATACATCCTTACCGGATCAGAAGAAACCGTTTTATCCATTTTTATTTTAGACAAATCTATTTCGTCCGCACCCATCAGCTTTTCGGCTTCTTTGGCCGAGTCTACGTCAAAAACATCAACACCAGCGTCCAAAAGCTTTTCATATAACTGGTCCAACAGTTCAATATTTTCTTCAGCGTCGGGAAAAAACTCCAATAACTCGTTTACAGTAAGATATCCCTGCTTTTTCCCTTTTGTAACCAGTTTATTAAGAGCAACATCCTGGGGAACATTCGGAACTTTAACTGCTTTTGCTGCTCTTGTAACTCTTGCAGGTTTAACGGTTCTGTCGATTTTTGGAGCGTGATTATTTATTTTAGGCATCGGCATTTTTATTTTTATTTCTTTTGATTCTTTTTTTGAATTTATTTTTTCGCTCATAGGATCGGATTTCCTTTCTCGCTTCATTTGTTTAGTATGTTTTTGCATGTAATTAATTTTCACGAAAGCTCGTTGAACACTTTAATTAGCTCATGAATCAATTTTTCATTTTTTTCCAGCTCGGCCTGCTTTATTTTCTGGCTGATTTCCAACCTTTTTTTCTTAATATATAAATCTTTGAGCCTTTGAAACGAGATTTCCAACTCCCTTTTTAAGAGTTTGTCATCGTTTGCCACATAATCCAAGTCCCAAAGGTACAATTCTTCAGCCGATTTCTGTAATTCAATCGGCAGGCTGCTACTGAAGTATTTTATATCAAAATCACCCTTTTCACCAGATAAAACGTCGGAAAACCTTCTGTAAAGTTCTTTATAAGTGTCGTTGCTGAAATATTTCTCATTAAGGGTATTTTGCCCATCAACATACATAAAAGTTTCAATATTGTCAAGTGGTGCCTTAAACAAAAGCGCCAGCGTATAAGCCTCTGGAGTCTTTCTATAAGTGTTTAATAACCTGTCCTCTCCGAACACGGATCCCTCACCGGAAGCGGAAACCGCTGTTTTTCCGAAAATTATATCGCTTATTACCTCCTGGTCTATTCCAAGTTCTTCTGAAAGAAGTTTAATATAATGATTTAAAGTTACTTTATTTTTAATTCTTGATAATAGCGGTGTCAGCTCTTCAACTATCTTCTTTTTTCCTATGGCGCCGTTTTTATCATGCTTTTTTAGCGTAGTCGACAAATAATAATCATAAACAGGAACGCTGTTTTTCAGCACTTCTTCCGCACTTTTTCTATCATTCATTATCAATTCATCAATATCTTTATATTTAGTCGGAAGAGTGGCTATTTTAACGTTCATGTCTTCTTTTTCCGCAAGTTCTACCGCACGATATGTGGCAGTAACTCCTGCCGCATCAGTATCAAAACAAAAAATAAGGTCCTTGGTATATCTGGACACTATTTTAAGCTGCCCTTGAGTTATTGAAGTTCCTGAAGACGCGATAAAGTTTTTAAAACCGGCCTGATGGGCGCTTATTACATCCATATACCCTTCAACAAAAACCGCTGAACCGTTTTTTAAAGATAATTTTGCCTTGTCCAGTCCGTAAATAAACTGGCTTTTATGAAAAACCAAAGTTTCGTTGGTATTCAAATATTTAGGTTGATCATCCCCTAACGTTCTGGCTGCAAAACCGACTATTTTATTATCAGTTTCTACCAAAGGAAAAATTACTCTATTTCTAAATTTATCTATATACCCTTCCCCCGAACTCTTTTTAACTACGGCTCCGGAGTCCAGCATATCTTCTAAAGAATACTTTTTCTTTGACAAATATTGAAATAATAAATCCCAGCTGTTCGGTGCAAATCCAAGCTTAAATTCCTGAATATTGCTTATAGCTAAGTGTCTTTTGTCCACAAAATACGAATACCCTGCTTTACCTGCATTATGTTTAAGCAAAAAATAATGGTAAAACTCCGCCGACAGATGGTTTATTTCATATAAAATTTTTTTCTTTTTTGCAAACTTATCTTCAAACTCGCTTTCTAATTGAACACCGGCTTTATCCGCCAGAATTTTTAGTGCCTGCGGAAATTCCAGCCCTTCAATTTCCTGAATAAATTTAAAAATATCCCCGGCCTTGTTGCAGCCGAAACACTTAAAAATCCCAAGTTCTTCGGAAACCATAAAAGATGGGGTTTTCTCGCCGTGGAAAGGGCACAAGCCTTTGTAGTTCCTGCCGGATTTTTTTAAGGTTACATATTGTCCTACAACATCAACAATGCTAAGTCTTTGTTTTATTTCTTCTATCGGTGTCATATTTAATTTGTATTACCATGAAATTAAACTAAACACAACAAAACTTATATTAATTGTGGTGTTATTATATAAAATATATTATAAAACAGACTATGAGGAAATAAAGAATAAATAATGTATCTGTACAATCCATATGCCAAAAATAACTAAAAATCAAAAAAAGTTTATAAAAAGCAATTACAAATTAATCCCTTTAACCGAATTAGCTGCAAAAACCGGAATATCTGAAACTGAAATCATCGCTTATATTGAAAAATCAGGAAGAGATGTAGATAAAATTATAGACAAGGAAATTGATGAAAATAACAGAGCTAAATTTGAATCAGTTAAAGATATTTTTGGATTTATTTATTCCAATCGAATAATTATATCTATTCTTGCATTACTAGTATTCACCCTTTATTTTAATTCGCTTAAGGGGGAGTTTGTTGCAGATGATATTTTCGCTTTTAGAGATAATCCCGAAGTCAGAGATATAAAAGCATCTTTTCAGTCATTGAACATTCAGAAAATTACTTATTATTTATCGTTTAAATATTTCGGATTAAACCCGACTCCTCTGCACTTCGGATACGTTGTGCTTCATTATTTTGTTGTGGTTTTAATATTTATATTTTGCTCTGCCTTGTTTAATAAAAAAACAGCCTTTCTAACCTCTTTAATTTTTGCGGCATCGCCGGTTAATACCGAGGCAGTGGCATGGATTTCCGCATCGAATTATATTATTAATACTACGGGATTTTTGCTCTTATCAATTACATATTTTCTATACAAAAATTCAAAGAAAAAGATCTATTTATTTTCAACAGTGTTTGTTTATATTCTCTGGGCTATCATTCTGATAAACCATTTTTCTTTAGCATTCTTACCGCTTTTAATCTTAATCGATCTGGCATTTTTTGAAAAAAAGATTACATTTAAGACTTTGGTCAGTAAATTGCCGCTGCTTTCAATAACATTTTTACATTTTTTATTTGTATTGAATCAGATTTCAAAGAGACTGGGAGAGCTGTCTGTTTCCACTGAAGCTAACACTAAAAACACGATGCCTTATTTAGATAGAGTGCCTTATACGATTTACAGCAACCTAAAACTTTTATTATTTCCTAAAACTCTGTCGATTTTTCACGAAGGAGATGTGATTACGGACGCTCTTCTTTTGATTATGTGGGTGGTCACAATCATATTTATTGCCCTTATAATCTATTTTTGGAAAAAGAATCGCAATATTTCCGGATTGATGTTATTTATTCCGATTTCCTTAGCCCCCACTTTCAGCCCGGTGATAGTTTCATCTTATTTTTCGGAAAGATACCTTTATATGGGAAATATTGCCTTTTGCATTCTCCTTGCATTGGTATTTTTAAAATTTGAAAAACTGGCGGGTATTAAAAAACTATCGCTATTTATTACAATACCATTAATCTTATTATATTCAGTCAGAGTAGTGACAAGAAACACAGAATGGGAAACTCCCAAAAAACTGTGGCAATCAACTGTTTCAAGCGTACCAAACAGCCCAAGAGCGCACAGAGTATTAGGTGATTTGTATCTTGAAGAAAAAGATTACACAAACGCCGCGATTGAATTTGAAAAAGCTGTTGAATTGAGACAAGGAGACTATTCAGGCGCGCTGAACAATTTGGGCATGAGTTATTTAAGACTTGGCAACTTTGACCTGGCAGAGAAGTATCTATTAATGAACGCCCAGCAGTACCCAGACATGCCTCAGACCTATTTAAATTTAAGCGAAATTGAAGTTAACAGGAGCAATATTTTAAAAGCGCGAGAATATCTTCTTAAAGTATTAGAACTTGAGCCGGACAACAACACAGCACTAACTGTTTTAAGTAAAATAAATTCCGGGGAAATCAAATAGGCTCAATAACTTAAATGATTTTCCTTTATAATTTAATCATGACCATAGATACTATTGTCAGCCCTGCCGAAAGAGATTTATTAGACTCTGGTTTATTAATCGGAATAGGATTAGAAGGTTTTGAAAAAGATCTTAGAGTTCTGTCCGACGCTGAAAAAATTAAATCTACTGAATTGACAGATAGAATTTCAAGACATTTAGAAGAAAGAGGTAGCCCGGGAGCGGCGGAATATATTAGAGTATTATCTAAGTCCGCAATTTTAGACGAGCAGTTAAAAATGGCAACTTTGGGTACTTTTGATCCAGAGCTAATAAAAGAATCAGGATTACCTATTATGATAGACATTAATCGTACAACTCCTGAAATGATAGCCGAAGGAAAAGCAGTCATGCTACAAGAAGCCAGAGATGATTTATTAGGTGATATATTAAGTTTAAAAAACAAATTAGATATATATTTTACTAATACAATACAATTAGAAGCAGAACACTACACCTCTAAATATACCGGTAAAAGAACAATAGGTCAGAAATTAAGAGCGCTTGTTGCTACAGATCCGGAACCTAATTTTGTTATACAAAGAAAACTAGATGAATTATCAACACTAAGATACCTGAGCAGAGAACAAATGAAGGAATATGTTATGAGAGAATTAAAACAATTTATACGTCAAAATCCTAGCAGTATCGGACTCCTGACCACAGCTTCAGCATCAAGACATTTAAGATTTATTTCCAACGAAATAGGAGGTTTAGCAACCGATCCTATTAGGATAGATCATTTAAGAGATTTACATTCTTATATGAGAGGAGAAGAAGGTATGAAGGAACTTGGTATATATCCTGGATATGCCCGCGCAGTAGAAAAAAGTGTCGAGCGGGACCTTGTTCATGCCCGCGCGGAAGTATAAACGGTTACTTCACTTGGCGGAGGGAGTGGGATTCGAACCCACGAGGGGATTACTCCCCAACGGCCTTTCCAGAGCCGCGCACTAGGCCTCTATGCGATCCCTCCAAGGCTTTTCAAGTTATAAATGCAACAAGATTTTAACATAAAGCTGGTTCTTGGTATTGTTTACCAGATCACATAAAAATACCGGTACAAACGTTTAAACTAACCAAAAACAACCATGCCACTTGCATAAATTTTAACCAAAGGTATCATTAATTTATGTCGAATCACAAAGTTAGTGCCCTTTTAGTTGTCATGACAGTATTGTATATATTCTCATCCTTACCGGTATATGCGGTTGAAAGTTCTCCATCTAATCCCAAAAGGCTAAACATAGGCCCATACACAAATAAATTTAGTAATCTCCAGGATAATCTGAAAAATAATTTTCAGGATAGAATTGCCAGAAGATGCGAAATAATTACCAACAATATAGATAACAGAATAAATGCCTACAACAACAAAAAGAACGCCCATTTAAAAAGATATGAAAATCTCAAAAACCTCGTTTCAAAAATTATTGCAAACCTTGAGGAAAAGGGTTATGAAGTAACAGAATTAAAAACCGCTCTAAATGAACTTGACACAAAAATAAAGAAATACGCTTCAGACTATGATGCATTTATTGACGCTTTAAAGAACACTCAAAATTACGCCTGCGGAGAATCGGAAGGCGCGTTCTTAAATGCCCTGGAAGCATCTAAAACCGCACTTCAGACTGTTCTTCAGGACACCAGAGACATACATAGTTATTATATAGATGTAATTAAAAAAGCGGTTTCCGATCTTAGAGACCAAAAAACTCTTTGATCACCCGATAATTTATTAATTTTTTCGCATGCCCCTAGCGAAATAAAAAGGAGATAAAAATGGATAATATGGATCTTCAAAAACCCGAAAAGCACACTGATTTAAAGCATTTGCTTGCTATCGTCCTTCTTTTAGTGCTTGTGGGAGTCCTTGTAGTCTGGGTTTACATTTCTGCGGGACCTAGTATATTTTCCACAAAACTTAGGAATATGGGAAACAGACCGTCTAATGTAACCGGCAGCTTAACCGAAGCAGACGATTCGGATGACGTTCCGACAAACACCAATAAACAAATGGTGGAAGAATTAAATATAATGGATGAGAATTCCGACCTAAAGGACCTGGACAATGCTTTGAATGAACTAGAACAAGTTGATTTGTCCGATATAGAACAAACATATCAGTAATAATTGGAAAATGGCTTGTTTCATTGCCCGGCAGAATTCCGGGTATTCTTGAATTTGAATTAATAGATTCATATATTATAATAAACGACTGATGTCTTTAAAATTAGATGAAAATATTAAAAACACTGCTTTGCACGTTGCAATAATCCCGGATGGCAACAGAAGATGGGCTACTAACAAAGGACTTCCCCCAATCCTGGGACATAAAAAAGGCGCTGAAAATTTTGAGATTTTGTGCGATGCTGCAAAGGACTTGGGAGTGAAATGTATTACCTTGTGGGGTTTTTCTACCGAAAATTGGAAAAGAACCGAAGACGAGGTTGAAAATGTTTTTAACTTAGCCCGCGAACTTATTAAGAAGTTCAGTAAAAAGTGCATCGACGAAAAAATTCGATTAATACACTTAGGTAGAAAAGACAGATTTCCTCCAGATTTAACTAAACTGATGAACGAAATGGTCGAAGAAACCAAAAGTTTTGTCAATTTTATTATTGGAATTGCAGCAGATTACGGAGGACACGACGAATTAATTCGAGCCTTAACTAAAATCCGGGAAAAAGGTTTGGAACTAAACGACGAAAATATAGAAAACTATCTGGATACCAGTGAGATGCCCCAAATAGATTTAATAATAAGAACCGGCGGCGAAGTAAGACTTAGCGGATTTATGTCGTGGCAGTCCGCATATGCCGAATTATATTTCACCGACACACTATTCCCCGATTTTGGACCGGAGGAGCTGAAAAAGGCATTGGAAAGCTTTTCTAAACGGGACAGAAGGTACGGTGGAAATTCAACCGAACAGGTAAACAGCCAATAACCCAACACTTGCAAGTAAATAACTATAATTAACAGACCCTGCTTCGTTTTTTTGACAATCTTCTTTTTTCTTTATTTTTTTGTGCATCCCGTTTCTTTTTATTTGGCATAACCCAAACATTTTATCAGATTTTAACGCATTAAGCAGGTATAATTAGTGGAATGACAAAATTCGTAAATATGATTAAATTCCATTCTGACCTTATTCTGGTCTTTATTTTAGGATTTATATTAAGAATAAAAGACTTTCTAAGGGATGATTTTTGGTATGATGAAGCGTTCACAGGCTTGCTGATAAAAGCTCCCCCACAGGAGTTCCAACAGATACTTATCGGTGACGTCCATCCACCGTTTTATATGTATGTTGCCAAGGCATGGTCTTCTCTTTTCGGAGTTACGGATTTCTCCTTAAGGTTTCTTTCCCTTATTTTTGGAATGGTTACTATTTATGTTGTTTACAAGCTTGTGCTGGTTTTATTCTCCAAAAAAGAAATAGCTTTAATCGCGGCGTTTTTGACATCCATAAATCCATTTAACGTAGGTTATTCATATGAGGGCCGATCCTATACTCTATATGGGCTTATAGCTCTCTTAACTTTTTATGCTTTGTACACCAAAAAATATAATTTTTTCATATTTGGTCTTTGTGTCATGATATACACCCATTACATGAGTTTGGTGTTTATCCTGTTGTATGTGATTTATTATTTAAAGGAAACGGGTCTGGATGCATTTCACAACAAAACGTTTGAAGTAAAAATCATCGGTAAAAATATAATAAGATTAATACCTTTTATAGTTTTTTATATCTATATTTACAACAACGGAATATTAACCAGCATCCGGAACCAAAATATAGAGTGGGCGGACATAAGTGCTTTTTACAATATACCTGACACATTTACATCTTATTCTTACGGAGTAAAGGTAAAGCAGCCGGGGAAAAGCCAGGCCAACCACATAGATTTTATTTTGGACGAAAATAAGCTGGGAAGAATTATTCTGGTTTTATATTTTTCCACCACTACGTTGATTCTTTTTTTAAATATAAGAAACAAAAAACGTATTGAGCCGTTTTTGGCAAGTTCATTGCTATTTCTACTTCCGCAGCTCATTTTAATTATTTACGGAATGCATACTAATAAAAATGTGTACGTGGAAAGATATATTTTCCCATCTTCGCTCTTTTTTATTATCAGTGTTTCTTACATAGTTACTTATAGAATCAAGTTTGAAATAACCGCTTTAATTTTACTTTTCTATTTATTTACGGTTTCAAAAATACAGCCCGTAAATACCTATTACAAAGGAATGAAAAGCCTCTATGCAAATTTTAGAGATTATAACGGAGAGCTGATTTTTACATCTCCGGCAGACTACACTATCGCCAGATATTACTTTAACGATTATGAAAAAGTTAAACTATCGGATCCTAAAAACCCGAATGAAAGATATTTATGGTGGTGGTTCGTGTACGAAAGCTCTGCACCTAAAGAAATCCCGAATGCACTTTTTATAACTCCCGACGAAAGCAGAATGACTGAGGAATATATTAAAGTAGATACGGGCAAGGAAACTGGCACTTATAAAATATACCGAAAGAATTAATTTACCAGCCTCACCGAAAACTTCAACCTTCTTGTTTTTCCGTTCTCATCTTCAATTTCCATTCTTCCGCTCTCTCTGTAATAATCCATTAACTCTTGAGATAGAGCGTCCTTATTATCCGTAATTTCGAGCCTTTTTTCTTTCATCTGCTCTTTAATATTTCTGAACATTTTATTTTCGGATATTTTTGCCTTTCTCTCCTGAGACTCTTCTTTTACTTTTGCGACTTCCTCTAAAACAGTTTGATAATCCGAATCATTCTCCAGAATTTCGTCAAGATGAACCTTTAAGCCGTTTAACTCCATCTGCAAGTCTGAAATAATTTTTAACCTTTTATCAATTGCATCTTTGTTCATAGCACCAAAATAGTGTATCACAAACATAAACCTGTTTGTATAGAAAATAAACTTAGGTGGCATAATGAAGGTTTGGTATTATTGTGAAAATGAAAGTCATTAGCGGTAAAACTTTAAAAGATTTAAACGATAGTGAGATTAAAAGAATTTTGGGGGCATACCGTAAAGTAGAAATAGACCTTGGCACCGGCGACGGGCGGTATGTATACAAAAACGCCAATGAAAATATAGAAACTTTATTTATAGGGGTTGAACCCATTCAAAAACAGGTGGAAAATTACTCGCGCAAATCTCAAAAGGAAAAGTTATCAAATGCTATGTTTGTGCTGGGATCCATAGAATATTTTCCTGAAGAATTAATTGGAACGGCGGATAAGCTGACAGTTATTCTTCCTTGGGGGAGCCTGTTGCAAAGTATAACTAACCCAAACTATGAAAAGACACCCCTAATATCAACCATTTTAAAAAGTGGTGGAATTTGTGAAATAGTTTTGGGTTATTCTCAAGAACACGAACCGACCGAAACCGAAAGACTCGATCTCCAAAATCTTTCGGAGGAATATTTAAAAAGCGCAGTAATACCGATTTTCGAGAAGAACAAATTGCATCTTACGGAAATTAAATCATTAAATAAGAACGATTTAAAACTTATTGAAACAACTTGGAGCAAAAAATTAAGCTATGGTAAAGACCGTCCTTTGTATCTATTAAAGTTTAAAAAGATGTTAAACTAATTTAATGAACCTGAAACCTTTGAATATTAAGGAATTTCCCAAAGCTCTACCATTAAAAAAATTACTCGGACCCAGTTTTATTTTATTAGGTTTGGGTCTGGGAAGCGGTGAAGTTATTTTGTGGCCGTTCCTTGCCTCTAACTTTGGTTTGGGCATAATCTGGGGCGCAATTGTAGGAATTACATTTCAGTTTTTCATGAATATGGAAATCGAAAGATATGCTCTAATAAACGGTGAAAGTATATTTGTAGGATTTGCGCGAAAATTAAAATGGCTACCTTTTTGGTTTATTCTGTCTTCTTTTGTACCTTGGATATGGCCGGGAATTGCTGCCTCTTCCGCAAAATTATTCGGTGCTATTATCGGGATTGAAAATACCAGCGGACTTACAATTATCCTGCTGGTTTTAATAGGACTCATTTTGTCCCTCGGTCCTATTTTGTATAAAACTGTCGAAAGTCTCCAAAAAATTCTTATAGCGGTTGGTGTTCCCTCAATATTTATTCTGGCAATAATACTTGCCAACGAATCAGCCTGGGGTAATTTAGCAAAAGGCGTGGTAGGAATCGGAGAAAATTATCTCTTCCTTCCACTTGGTATACCATTAGCCACATTTTTAGCAGCATTTGCATATTCCGGCGCGGGCGGAAACCTGAATTTAGCACAATCATATTATATAAAAGAAAAAGGCTACGGTATGGGAAAATATTCCGGAAAAATTACCAGTCTGCTGACCGGAAAAAAAGAAGAAGTATCTTTATCCGGCTCCACTTTTGAAGCTAATCCGGAAAATGTAACTGAATTTAAAAGATGGTGGAAAAATATAAACATCGAACATTTTTTGGTATTCTGGCTTACCGGAACTGCAACCATTTTGCTTTTGGCGCTGTTGTCTTATTCCACAACTTATAATACCGGACAAAGCGTTTCAAATATAAACTTTGTAATCAGCGAGGCAAACGTTATTGCAGAAAAACTGGCACCATTTATGGGAACTTTCTTTCTACTGATCACGGGATTAACTTTATTCGGCACACAGCTTACAGTCTTTGATGCTACAAGCAGAATACTTTCGGAAAATATAATTTTAGCTTCGGGGGGGAGACTTTGGGAAAAACATATTAGAATGACTTATTACACTGTTCTGTGGCTGCAGATAATTGCCGGCATTTTTGTACTATTGCTCGGATTCACCGAACCTTTGCAATTGGTAGTTACCGCCGCGGTATTAAATGCTTTTGCTATGTTTGTACACGTCGGTCTTACTTTGTGGCTAAATAAAACAAGTCTGGCACCACAGTTAAAACCTTCGGCGTGGAGAGTTGCTATAATGACTGCCGCATTTTTGATTTATGGGGGTTTCAGCATTTATACAATTGCAGATAAGCTGTTTTAGCGATTCTTTGGCAAATTAAGCACTTTATTTATGATCTTAGATGTTGATCCGATATCTAAGGGAAGCTCATCAATCAATACAAAATTAATTCCTTTTAATTTAGCCTTTCTGGTTTCCAATCTTTTTTTATAACCGAAAGTATTTCCATAAGTAATAAACATGGGATTTATCTTTTTATATAAATCTAAATAATAGCTATCCGCCCACGGCATCTTTCCTTTTATTAAAAAGACAAAATCAACTGCTCTGTTACCGATTAAAAGCTGAATTCTCTCGTTCTCATTAATAATAGGGCCGTTGGGATTTTTGTATTTTCTGATTCTTTCGTCCGATTCAACTCCGACAACGAGCACTTCACCCAATTTTTTGGAAGCTTGGAGTAAATGCAAGTGCCCTGCATGCATCAAATCAAAACATCCGTGAGTAAAAACTACATCGCGTCCTTGATTTTTAAGCTGGCGGGAAATCTTGATGATTGTATTTACGTTAAGGTAATAACCTCTCATGTGATATTCCAATAGTAATAAACATTTTATTTATTGGCAACTAGACGTAGGCAAAAAATAAAGATTAATGTTATTATCTTTTCACTACGTCGGGGTGTGGCGCAGTTGGCTAGCGCACCAGTATGGGGTACTGGGGGCCGGAGGTTCGAGTCCTCTCACCCCGACCATTTAGAATACATTTCATCAGAAGGTCCAATATTGGCAGATATGCTTTACAAAGTTTTATTTCAGACTACAAACTCTAAGTTGTAGGTATTAATCGTTGAGAGAAATACTATTTTGAGCTGAGTCAACAAAAAGGATTTTAATAGTTCCACCACAGAATTTAGAAACTAGCTCTGCAAGCTCCTTTGTTGCATTTTTCAGTATTTCATTTTCAATTGGAGGAAGCGCTTCTGCCACTAACACAATGTTCTTGGAGTGCTCAGTGAGTTTTGTACGGTCCCCCTCACGCCAATTCCAACGCCTGCAAATAACTCCAAAGTCATCTTTATATACAACTTCACCCTTCTGCGGAGAATCATTTTCTGAAGAACCTAACGGAACAAAGTTTTCATCACCTTTAGCATAAGTCAAAACCAAGTCTCCTTTTATTTTATCCATGTCTTCACCACCCAAAGTTAATATGTATTTTAAAGAGATATAGTTGTAAAGATCCACAATTTTACTTATATGCCGTATTTCTTTACCATTTAAAACCATTCTTAACAATGTCTCGGAAGAACAACGAAAATCATTAGGTTTCGAACCAAACTTTTTGTAAGCTTCTCTCCAGGGTTTTATATGCGGATGCTCGGGTACATTACTACCAGTATATTTCTCTTTTACTTCTTGTTCTATATTACGTAATAACATTTCAATTTCGGCATTATTTCCGCTATTATTCACTCCAGTCAACTCAATAACACCAATAAACAAACCCGGATAATCGATTAGCAAAGTTTCTGCAATCGTAAAATTCATTGTTTAAGTATACCCATATTCCTATTTCAGTCCATTTATATCCAATACCATATGTGTACCAAAGATGGAAAATCTTTGTGAGTTAGGTGAAGAAAAGTACAAAAGATAAATTTTATTATATAATTTATCAGTGAATACCAGATTAATTTTTCTTAGTTTTATTTTGCTAATTATCATCTTTGGTGTCATTACACTAAACAAAAATCTACTTCAAGATATAGTGGATAATAGTATCGAAACCGAAAATCAAGTAGCTGATTCTATAACCCCATCAGAACAAACTACTGCGCCAAATAATCCTCAGGAAGCCTTATTAAATAAATACACAGCATGCTTGTCCAACAAATATCCTCAAACTTTAGATCCGACCAATGTATTGTTTGAGCTAAAAAAAGAACTTAGTAGCACAGACTTTACTAATCCAACTCCTGCGTCAATGGAATGGTATGTTGATACCAATTCTAAAGTAGTAAGGCTAAATGGCATTAATATCAATACAATTGTAAAACCAAAAGTAATTGATGATATACACCAACACTTCATAGAAAAAGGATTTGAACAAGATGATATATATAATTCAGGCAGCGCAACAGTATCGGGATATTTAGGCTACTATAAAGATTGCGTTGTATGTAAGGAATCCGGTAAAGCTGTTGATTCCGACGATTTATCCGGTGATTACAATGAAAGTATATCGTGTGCATTCTTAAAATAACTTAAATCATCGTTTCCACGCACCGGTCATAAAATACCACTTTGCTACAATTAAAAAGTGTTAAAAGTATTATTACTTGACATCGATCGGGTATTAGTAAAAAACGACACATATATAAACTTTTCAGAAAAATCCGTTAGTGATGATGAAACTATAGGTAGAATTTTTCAAGGAAATATTTGAAATAGATTTAAAATACGAAAGCTTAACGTATTAATTTAACCGTATAAAATACTCACTTCTAAAATTTATCAAACCTTACTTCCCTATTAAACAAATGTTAGAATTCAATCGTGAAAATAAATGTGGAACTAAGTAGAAATCTTGCATTATTGTATTCCCTTTTAAACAGATTTAACCAGGCATATGGTAAACCCACCAATCCTCTAAGAATAAAAATAATAGATCATTTTAGAAATTATGCGGGAAGTGAACCCAAGGTAGAAGATTATATACATGAGCATAAAGTTGTAATATGGGCATTATCAGTGAGCGAACCGCCTGCTTTTGAAATAAATCACGATATTTCAGAAGAATTACAATGGCATTTTAATAAGGGGAGTAGCATTAAACCTTATCTTATAGACTTTTACAACAACACTGACTTTAAAAGTTTCTATGATACATTATTACTTCCCGAACTAAACAAAATAAAGTCTGAATATGAAAGTATTATTTCAAAGTTTGATATAGTAAATGTTTTAGAATCTGCATGGAAAATAGTGATAAATGAGCAAATGATATTAATTCCAAATCCTTTTACACAAGGAAGTTTTGGCCCAAAGATTGATAGTGTTAATTATCAAGTAGTTGGAGAAATAAGCGATAGTTACCTAATCAACAACCTTTTACATGAAGGGTCGCACCCTTTGGCAAAAGAAGTACTTAAACCATTCGAAAAAGTAATTGCCTTAAAAACCGGACTATTAGAGCAAGCCCGAAAACATCCGAAATATTCTAAAGCATATAACGCCTGGAATACATGCTTCGAAGAACACCTAATCAGAGCCGTGCAAATCGGACTGTTAAATCCTAAAATAATTAGCAATTACAATATCTTGGAAGCTTTAGAGAAAGAAAAAAACAATAATGGAATGGTATTTATCGACACTTTTTACAAGTATATTAATGGTAATTCAATTAAGAGAGCTATTCCTAAAATTTTGGATGATTTGAAATAATCAACAACTTCGTCATCTTTAGCTTGCCAAATCTTCTGATAATATTAATACATGAAAAAGATTAAACCTCTATCAATCTTTCTACTGTTTTTCACATTCTGGCTATTACTGATTTCTAATTTATGGCCTTACCCAATACTTTTATTCACTACACTAGCAGCACTTTCATTATCTTATTTTATTCTCACCAAAAGTAAAAACGATGCACTCATCTATATCATCGCGGGCATAACAGATCCTCTTGGTGAAATCATCGTATCTAAATCAGGACTTTGGACGTATCACGGCACTACTTTACTAGGCATACCTTATTGGCTCCCGTTAGCCTGGGGAATCACTGCTATTTCTGTGTACAAACTAATTTCCGCATTAGTTAAATCACATTTTATTTAATGGTTTTAATTAAATCATTTATTGCGGATCAGATATAATTAAAGCAAATGTTGCAATACCCATGTAAAACCCAAACAGTAGTCAACCATGATAAAATTAAAATACTGTTGGTAATATGCGAATACTTACTTGGAATGTATTAAAAGAAAACAGCAGGCTAAAAGAATTAATTGATTACGCATATAATTTAAATCCGGATATTATTTGTTTTCAGGAAGTATCTTTTAATGTTCTAAATGAATTCATTAACGACAGAAAATATTTTGTTTATTATACAACTGACTTCATAAATCCAAATGAATATAATAATGGTTATATTTGTACGCTCTCAAAAATAAAACCGGAGGAAAGCGGTGAATTTGAATACTTTTCAAAAAATGTAAAATCAATTCTTAATAATATTGTATATAAAATATACAACAATAATTCCGAGCAGCACAATGCCGTAACTATAAAAATAAAAGGAAACGGAAATGACATACAAATTGTAAATGCACGATTATCCTGTGCTATAGGCCCTAATGACAGAATTTTACAATTTCATAATATTTTAAAAGAAATGAACAGAAATTGCATAAACATCTTGTGCGGAGACTTCAATATCGTAGACAGCAAGCTGTTCAATATTCTAACAGGCTGGACCCGCGGATTCAGGCTTAATGAATATAATTTTTCAGAGAGGGACGCGTTCGAAAAACTCTGCGATCAATATAACATGGTTAACCTTTTTAAAGATATTTCTACCTCTGTAATCCCTAAATTATTACTTCAATTTGACCATATCCTGGTTCCAAAAGATGTTTCAATTTTATATAAAGAGGTTTCTAAAGTCAGATTCGGATCTGATCACAATATGTTACTGGCTGATATAAATATTTAGAGTGCTTGCATTAATTTATACCTATGATTCAGAGAAACATAAAAATCTGATAATATATCAAATATGTCTAGACCAGTTGAACATGCTTATATACCGGAAGACCTTATTGAAAAGGCTTGGGAACCAAAAGAACAGCCTGATACCTTGGAAATAGTTAAATCAAAAACACCACTCTATACGGAGTTTGCCGTTTTGGGAGATACCACTCCTCCGGCTAATTTAAATGAAGCATTTAACATTGAAATGATTCCCGACGGGACGCTGTATGTGTCTAAAAGAAATTATGTTGAGGACTTGGAGGGAAATAAAGTTCCAAGAACAATGCTGATAACCGCTAAAGGCAAAGAGATATTCAGGCAGAATCCGGGTTTATTGAAAGCTATAGACAAAGGCTTAATTGATGAAAGAGATTCACAGGTCGAAACGATGTGGACTAAAAAAAGTCGTTCCGGAAAAGTAGGTATTATCGACCTGGATAATGGGGATTCGGTAGCAGTAAAAAGATTTAAACGATATAAAGACGGAAGAAAACTACACGTAGGAGGATTGGAACAAGCAGAAGCTCACATGAGAATTAACGAGGCTATTGAATCAGAATCCTCACAAAATATTTCATTTAGAATGGCTGACATATATTTGGCAACACAAGATTTAGTTATCATGGAAAATATAGAAGGCCTTACTACCATAGACGAATTTATAGAAAAATACCCCGAATTAGAAGAAACAATATCTAAAGCCGGTGAAAGAATTGATGCAGTTATATATAAAACTTTTACCGAAAAAAATATAAAAGGTATTTATGAGAACCTGTCATATACTGATCCCGGTTCAGTAACCGGACATAAACCTGTTTTGAGAAAACATTTATTTATTGAAAACTACGATCCAGAAACTGGAAAAATAGACTTTGTGATGATTGATCCGAATATATAGAAACTTATAAATCTAGCGCGAGGATTTTCTGCATACGTCGTCCGTTATAGTTGACCATGATAAAATCACTTTATGATACTAATTCTCAACCGTAAAATTACTCCAGAAGAGTTTCGAGAAAATAGATCTCTCACAAAATGAACAAGTATTAAGACAACAGCTTCAGGACCTTTTAAATCAATTGCCTAACATAAAAGATCCTCATTCCAGATTAAAATGAACTGAAGATGTTATGACTATAAGATGCCGACTTTAGCATAGTTATTAACAAAGTCTCAAATTATAGTATCAAACTCAGGTCTTTTTTTAATACCTGTAATGATCCGCCTTATAAGGACCTTCTACTTTTACTCCAATATAGGTTGCCTGTTTTGCATTTAATTTAGTTAGTTTCACTCCCAGCTTTTTAAGATGCAGCCTTGCAACCTCCTCGTCCAATTTCTTGGGTAATGTATAGACACCTACTTTATAATCATGCTTCCAAAGGTCTAATTGCGCTAAAACCTGATTTGTAAAAGAATTGGACATTACAAAAGACGGATGCCCCTTCGCACAGCCAAGATTAACCAGCCTGCCTTCGGCTAAAACGTAAAGGCTTTTTCCGGTATCAAAGTCATACCTGTCAACTTGAGGCTTTATATTCACTTTCTTTGCGCCTTTGTATGCATTTAAAGCGTCGACTTGGACTTCGTTGTCAAAGTGTCCGATATTACAGACAATCGCGTTATCCTTCATTTTTTTCATGTGATCCAAGGTTATTATGTCGCAATTCCCCGTAGCTGTAACAAATATGTCTCCTTCAGCTAAATTGTCTTCTATAGTAGAAACCTCAAAACCCTCCATAGCTGCCTGAAGTGCACAAATTGGGTCAATTTCAGTAACAACAACTCTTGCTCCAAATCCCCTCATAGACTGGGCGCAGCCTTTTCCGACATCTCCGTAACCACAGATAACAACAACTTTGCCGGCAACCATTACGTCAGTGGCTCTCTTAATTCCGTCGGCTAATGACTCTCTGCATCCGTACAAATTATCAAATTTGCTTTTAGTAACAGAATCATTCACATTCATTGCCGGAAACAACAGCTCTCCTTTTTCATTAAGCTGATATAACCTGTGTACCCCCGTTGTAGTTTCTTCGGAAACTCCCTTGAAGCTTTTTAAAGTCTTATGCCAGAAATCCGGAATCTCTTTTGAAAGGTCCTTCAAAAACTTATTTACGTGTTTCAGCTCTTTGTGGTCATTATCCTTTTTTAGAACAGAACTATCTTCTTCGGCTGCATGTCCTCTGTGAAAAAAGAGTGTGGCGTCTCCACCATCATCAACTATTAAGTTCGGTCCAACACCCCCCGGAAATACAAAAGCCTGTTTAGTGCACCACCAATATTCTTCCAGAGTTTCCCCTTTCCAGGCAAACACCGGAATACCGGCTTTGGCAATTGCAGCTGCTGCCTGATTTTGAGTTGAAAATATATTACAGGAAACCCATCGTACTTCAGCTCCGAGTGCCACAAGAGTTTCAATTAACACTGCTGTTTCTTTAGTCATGTGGAGAGAACCTACAATTCTCGCTCCTTTTAAAGGTTTTTCTTTGCTGTATTTTTCCCGAGTGGCCATTAATCCGGGCATTTCATTTTCAGCCATTCTGATTTCATGTCTTCCCAAATCGGCAAGAGTAATATCGGCAACTTTAAAGTCACTATGGTTTGTTTGTTTTTTGTTTATCATGAAATTTATATTAGCGCGTTTTATTAAATACGTCTAATATAATTTAGATCATTTTCCGAAATAGAATATCCCTGCCCCCCGTGAAATTTAGTGCTAAGGGCTCCAAGATACGATCCGATTTTAGCTGAATCTTCGATATTTTTTCCTTTAGCCAGACCATGCAGCAATCCTGCTCTGAAGGCGTCTCCGGCTCCGGTTGCTTCCATAGCATCCACTTTAATTGGAGCAACAACTATTGTCCCATTATCTGTATAAATTTTTGAGCCTTTAGAGCCTAAAGTTTCAATGATAGTTTTACTCATATTAATAACATCTGAAATACTCAGACCCAGCTTATTCAGAAGAATTGGAATTTCAATCTCATTTCCAATAATAATGTCCGCAAAATTAAGAGAATTTTTCAAGTCCTCCAAATCGAAAAAATTTATTACAGGACCTGGGTCAAATATAATTTTTGTTCCGCTGTTTAACTGCCTAAGTTCGGGAATATGTTTAGCCATACTGGCGGAAGTTCCGGGAGAGAATATAGCATATTCAACATTAGAAAAATCCGGAATTGTATCATTCAAAGAAAATTTATGAAATTCGTCGTGCGCATTAGGCTGCCACACGCCAATAAGATCTTTATTGGAATCAGAAACGGCATAATACGCTGCAGTATATCTATCGTTTAATGCAACTGTATAATCCTTAACACCCAGATCGCTTAAATACTTTCCGTAATCAAGTTTATAGTCGGCTCCGACAACGCTGAAAACCGCGCAATCCGTATGCAAATTGCCAAGCCCATATGCTATATTTCCTGCTATTCCCCCGTACATTTTCCTCAAATCTTTTGCCGTAAACAGCAAATCCAGATTTTTCACCGAACCGGATTCCAATACGATTTTATCTTTTATTGCACCGTGAATTTCAAAAACCAGATCGTATCCTATTGATCCTACTATTAGTACTTCTGACATATTGGTATTATACTCATTAAATTGGTTAAAGAAAAAACTAATTTAACAATTGTTCAAATAAATATTATTAGTTCACCTTATAAACCGCGCCGATTTCCACACCGTCAACAACCACGCTATAAACCTTCTTTGAATTTTCCAATATAACACCCGTCCTGAAATTAGTTAAAAAATAGTCTGAATTAGCCAAACTTTGGGACAACTCAAATTTTTGAGGGGACTTTGACATTGCTATATTGGTTTCTCCGGGGTAAGTGTCAACAAAGACCGTAACTTTCTCCCTTTCATCATTTTCCGACAGGTAATCATAAAGCTGTTTGTACACCAAACCCCAATAGTCACGGCTGAATTTCTTTGATATCTCCGATTTTTCTCCGGCAAGAAAATTAAAATATACACTTTGATTTGGGTGCCATTTATAGATAAAATACACAGCTTGCATTAAATTAATTAGGACTGCGGATATTACAAAAAATCTAACAAACGCTAATTTAGAATCCAATAAGTATTTTAATCCGCCAATTGAAATCAAAATAAAACCGGGATATACGAAAAACATTTGTCTCCAGCCGTCATACAGCACCGATCTCATTAATATTACAGATGCCAGGGGAATTACAAGCCAAAGCATGATATATGATTTATATGTATCTTCCATCCTGTATTTAAAAATTGTAATAACACCGCAAATAAAAAGAAGAATCTGAGTAAAAGGAATAGTAATACCCATCCAGATTGGGATAAAATACCATGGAATTTCATCTCCTGGAATTGTATTTCCAAAAAATATAGTTGATGCGGCTGTGGGAAATTTTTTCATAGCATAAAATGCCGACACAAATTCTTTAAGAGGACTACTCCACAACAGAGGCCATAAAATATAAGTGAATATTATTAAAAACACAATATAAAATATTAATGACTTATTCTTACTCGCCCTGAATTTAAAAACAAATAATATTACTGAAATAAAAGGTATAAACAATCCAGGAATTCTAATGGTTATTGCTAACGCGCAAAAAAATCCGGCCATAAATGCATTTCTAGTACTTGAATTATTTAAAAACCTTAAAGAAAAATAGGACGCGATTATTACTCCACTCATAAAAACCGAATCTTTGGAATTATAAAAAGAGTGGGCAAATATCAATGGCGAAAAAGCTAAAAAAGATACTGCCAGTAAACTCAAAAATCTGTTTTTAAAAACAAACTGGGAGATTTTATAAAAAAATATGTAACCGATAAAATTGAAAATAAATGTAATTAAATGTCTTGTATAATAAATCTCTTTTTCCGAAGTGAAGTTTAATACTTTTTCTACAGCCACTAATATAAATTCAAATACCGAGCCGTAATATCTGTCAGCAGATTTAAACATTTGGTCTGAGCCGTTGAAGATGTAATTATAAACAGCCAGGCCGAGTTTTCTTTGGATCGGTTCATCCCAGGATATCCCGAAATCTTTGTAAGTTAAGACTCCTGATATAAACACGATTATAAAAAAAGTAATTACAATAAATTTACTCATAGTCTAAATCTATACTTTGAATATAGTATCATTAATATAATAGCTGGAAATCATTTTCATAGTGATGTATTTTAATATTACTTATTTTAGGTTTCTAGATGTGTCTATGTCTTACAATAAAAATAAGCTGTGGTCGGCAAAAGTAACAAAAGAAAGCAACGCTTTGGATTTGGCTAAAGGCGTTTTCACTTGGAGTGACCCCAGAAAAATCGCACTATCCCTGAAAAGATCAGCCCAAAAAAGCCAGAGGCGCAAAGCCAAAGTGTTTCAGTCTGCAATGTCAATGTTGAATTTTTATATCAACCGTGCAGGAAAAAACCTTAGTGGGGAGAGAATAAAAACTTTAAATAGAGCCAAAGATGAGCTAAGAAAGCTTTTTGGAAAAGAATAATTTTTTTAACCGAGAGCTTTTTTTGCATAAAAATAGTATACAGCCTTATAAAACCTCACAGTATATATAGATAAATATAAATAAATAAGATAAAATTTGTTTAGTACAAAGTTATTTATGTTTGCGGAATAAATTCTGCAAGCTTATCAAAATAAGGAGAACTTATGAATTCCATTACACATTTTGAACTGCCTGCAAAAGATAAAGAAAGAGCTAAAAAATTTTATACCGAAGTTTTCGGGTGGAAAATGGAAGACTATCCTGAAATGAACTATACAATGGTGTACACGTCAGAAGTTGATGAAAATTATATGCCTAAAAAACCCGGCGCAGTTAACGGCGGTATGATGTCAGCAAAGGACAATGGCGGATCTTTTCCTGTATTGGTAATTGATGTTCCAAATCTGGACGAATATATTAAAAAAGTAGAAGACGCTGGCTGCCAAATTGTTATGCCAAAAACAGAAGTGGGCGATATGGGATATTACGCCAGGTTTGTTGACCCCGAAGGTGTAGTAATGGGAATTTGGGAAAGCAAAAAGAAACAGTAACTTTTTAAGCATATTTGCTTGACGACACTATTCATTTTTTGATTAATAATGCTAAAATTTCTAGTATGCTTTTGGTGAAAAATCATGTAAGTCCTAGCAAAATACAGGGATTGGGGTTGTTTGCGGACGAGCATATTTCCAAAGGTACAATAATATGGAAATTTGAACCGGGTTACGACGTAGTAATTACTCCGGAAAAGTTTAAATCACTGCCTAAAACAACTCAGGATTATTTGCTTATTTACACATATATAAATGACGGCGATTACATTTTATGCTCCGACAACGGAAGGTATATGAATCATTCGGACACTCCAAATACGATAGGTGTGGAAAGCGAAGACGGAATGGGGGTAACCAAGGCACTCAGAGACATTAATCCGGGGGAGGAAATAACCGGCGATTACTCGGAATTTGACGACGACATGGAATATAAAAAGGAAAAGCAATCGAAAACTGGAAAATGGATAAGCTAAAAAACGAAAAAATATTAAAACATTTTATAAAAATAGATCTTGAAATACATAAAGTAATACTAACGGTAAACTTTGACGAATGGCTGGAATCTGATTCTAAAAAACTGACTAATAATGAGTTATTTCTTAACGTATGCAGAACCATAATAGGGCAGCAGCTTTCAGGAAAGGCCGCAAATACAATTTATGGCAGATTTCTGAAACTATTTAAAGGTAAAGAGATTACATCTGCAAATCTGTTAAAAATAAAAGACCAGAAAATCAGAGATGCAGGCATTTCGTGGGCTAAAATAAAATATATTAAGGACCTGGCCCAAAAATACATGAATGGCGAAATAAATCTCGAGTCTTTATACGATATGACCAATGAAGAAGTAATAACAGAATTGATTAAAGTTAAAGGAATTGGAAACTGGACGGCAGAAATGGTATTGATATTTACTCTTAACCGGGAAGATGTGTTTTCTTTTGGTGACCTGGGCTTAAAAAAGGGATTTGAAAAAGTTTATGGCATTAAAAACCCCACTCAAAAACAAATAGAAAAGATGATTTCAAAATGGACCCCGTATAAGAGTTTCGGCTCAATTGCACTATGGCACAGTTTGGAATAAAGTAATTAGGTTATGTATAGAAACGCATTTGTTGGTGTGCTCCTGCCGAATAACATAGCAAAGAAATATATCAGCCTGCTCAAAAAGTTAAAAGGCTCCGGAAATATTTCCGACGTAGAACTTGAATCTTTAGAAAATGATATTCCACACATTACTTTGTACTTCCTCGGCGATCAATCCGAGGAGGGTATAAACAAAATAAACAAGACTTTGTCAGATTTGGATTTGATATTAAAAAATATTAAAATCGAAATCGACGGATTAGGTATGTTTAAAAAACAGAATGATTCCGTTGCTTATTTAAAAGTACGTAAAACAAAGGAACTCTCTGGGCTTTATACTAGTTTGGAAAAAAACTTGAAGAATATATATTTTGAAAGACGGCCGTTTGTTCCACATTTAACTTTATCCCGGAAATTTAATGTAAACAACTCAGAATTATTACAAAAGTTAAAATCCGAATCCGAAAATATTAAATGGGTATTTAATACGACTACTTTAAATTTATTCGGGAGAGAAAGCAAATCCGAAAAAATGAAGATTTTAGCTAAGATTCAATTGATTTAAGCTGAAATTAGAAATACAGTTCAAAATAAATTTTCACAAAAGAGCTACAATTTCCCTTTCCTTTTGAGCTCTAAATATAGCTTTAAGGCTTCATTGCTTTCTTCTTGTCTCCTCTGTCGGGCGGCTTCTGCTTCTTTACCTCTTTCTGCTATCAATCCGGCAAGTTCCACTTTAGCTCTTTCAATAGCACCCTCACCGGCGGCTTTCTGTTTAGCAGCGGGGCTTTCTCCGGTTCCCTGAACAATATCGTGACCATAATGTTCTACTGTTGATTGTTTGCCTCCCGTTACAGGATTCGTAAATTGAGCTTCAGCTCTCAATGCATCTATTTCTATTTGCCTTTGCCTCAATGGACGCCCGACTGCTTCCTCATCACGCTGTTCAGCCTCGGCTAGATCTAAATTTGCTTGTCTGGTGCGTATTTCTCTAGCAGTTTTTTCTTCACTTCTGGCACGAGCCCTGGTGATCATTCCAGAGGCATCACTCGGAATGGCTGCCCCTTTTGTTTTTTGAGCAGTTTTTCTTCCCCTCTCCAACATCTCATTTTCTTCAACATCATCAGACAACCCCTCTTGTCCTTTAACATCTTCTAATAATCTGTAAGAAATCACATCAATTCCGCTGGTCATAACCGGCTTCCCTCCGCTTTTAACAGCTTCTAGGTAACTTGCTGGCTCTGGTTCAACCCCCCCAATCATTCCCTGAGCCACTTCCACAACACTGTCTATTAAAGGCGCCAGTCGTTTTGCATGATCAAACGCATTAGAGTTTCTGTTCAAGTCAAATAAGTCCACTTCTGGAGGAACAGTATTTAATTCTTCCATCAATTTTATCAATGCCGCAAGAGTTTCCGCATCAGCACCTTCTGAAATATTCCGCCTATTTTTTATAGCTAATCGCACATTTATATCTCCTCTTGAAGTACTTTCATTTAACGCGTCCACTGTGAGTAGAGCAACTAACATTGCATCAACCTTGTCATGATTAAATGCTTCGTCCGGACTGTCTAAAATCACTGAGTCATAAGCCCGGTATAATAAGGCAATTGCCTGTGAATGCGGTGAGGTTTCCACCGGAACTTTCTTCAAATGTTCATTAATTATTTCTGAAACTTCATCAGGATTAACATAATCCCCTACTTCAACCAGTAAATCTGTAACAGCCGGTGCCAGTGTCCATTCCATATTGGCTCTTGCATTACTAACAATACTCTCCGGAAGCTGCTGCCTAATTCCTCTATGCAATTCCGCCACGGCAACAAGTAAATTAGCTCTCAAATTATTCGACATTGCTTCATATGATGATTTAACCTCAAGTCTATGGTTGTTTTCCGCGGTTGATCTTGCACCAATTTCCGAAGATGGAACCACAAACTCAAATCCCTGTCCTTTTTGTAATTCAGCTTCATTAAGATCCGGCATTCGTTCATTCATATCGATATGATCTCACCTAAATTGGATCTAGGCAAATCGTCAGGCAGCTTAAAATTAAAAATATAGTATACTTTTATTGTGGCAGTTATATCTTTAGATAAAAGCAAAATCCCACTTTTTCCCATGCTGCTTACCGCGTTTATAGACCTTCTGGGGGTCGGGATTGTTATACCGGTGCTTCCGGCATTGTTCTTGGATCTTTCCAGCGGCATTTTCCCTCAAAATTTCAGCGTTTCAGGAAGGGCAATAATTCTAGGCCTTCTTATGGCATCATACCCCTTTGCACAATTTATAGGAGCGCCTATTATAGGTGCTCTATCCGACAGAAAAGGCAGAAAACCGGTTCTGGTTTTATCTTTAATCGGAACATTAATCGGATACATACTTTTTGCCTTGGGAATTATATACGGCAATTTGTGGATATTATTTTTCAGCAGACTTCTTGACGGTTTTACAGGAGGAAATATTTCAACTATTTATTCCGCTATCGCCGATATCAGTAACGAAAAGGAAAAAATCAGAAGGTTCGGATATGTGGGAATGGCTTTTGGCTTAGGATTTATTCTTGGTCCGTTCATAGGAGGCACACTCGCCGACAAAAACCTATTTTCTTTTTTTCATTACTCTATGCCTTTTTGGTTTGTCGCCGCATTATGCTTTATAAACATTTTATTTGTTGTTTATACATTCCCTGAAACGCTCAAAAACAAAATCAACATTAAAATGGATCTCTTGATAGGTTTTAAAAACACCGCCAGGGCTTTTAAAATCCCGAACATGAGAACATTATTTACCGTGTCTTTTATCCTGGCTTTCGGATTTAATTTGTTTGTTCAATTCTTTTCAATATATTTAATTAGTAAATTTGAACTGAACCAAAACCAGGTGGGAAAGTTTTTTGCTTATGTAGGAATATGGATTGCAGTATCGCAGGGGATTTTAGCGGGATACGTTTCCAGGAAATTAGATGCTGTAAAAGTGCTACCTCCCGCAATATTTCTGCTGGCAACTTCAATAATTATATTAACCTTGCCCGAAAGATACACATTTATGCTTTTGCTGTTGCCTTTTGTAGCTATTTTCCAGGGAATAATAACACCTAATATAAACGCTGCAATTTCCAACCAGGCCGGTCAATACTCGCAGGGAGAAGTGTTGGGAATAAATCAGTCGCTGATCTCGCTTTCTCAAATCTTCCCTCCTATTATTAACGGATTTCTTTTTTCCATCAGTATTGATCTGCCGATCATATTTTCGGGCATCTGCACAATTTTAGGTGGTATATTGCTGGTAGTTTTTTACAGCAAAAATAAATGGAGAAAGTTTTCCGAAATATAAAGCGAATAAAACATTAAAACTATAAACCCATCAAATCCGAGTTATCCTGCATTGCTTTTAAAGCCACTCCTACAAATTCGCTCAATTCTATACCGAGTTTTTCTTCGCATTGGGCAATTTGTGATCTGTCAACTGCTCTGGCAAACTCTTTCTGCTTGAACTTCTTAAGCACGCTCCCGGTGCTAACTAAGCTAAGCTTTTTATCCGGCTGAACCAAAGCAGCCGCAACTATAAATCCTGTTAATTCGTCGCAGCATTCCAATGTCCATTCCAATATAGTTTCAAGCTCTCTTAAATGTGTATGTCTTGTGTTGTGAGATCTAAATACATCCAGCATTTCCTCCGGAGCATTAAATTCATTCAGCCAATTTAAAAGCATAATTG
>MEVD01000014.1:0-73462 GCA_001772865.1 candidate division WWE3 bacterium RIFCSPHIGHO2_02_FULL_38_14
ACGAATACACTGTCAGAATTAAGGCTAGCCGGGATGACTTTTTTGCTGGTATAAAATCTGCCCGTCTTATAATCGTTCAATCAAATAGTACAAAGCTAACGGATAGTGAAACTCAAATCGAAGTTGGAAACGGAGAAACAATTACTTCTGCTTCTTATTTACCACTGACCGATAAAAAAATCTACAATTATGACTCAAGTAAATTTACTCCGGATCCTTCAACGATGTCATTTGAAGCCAGTTTCCGCTCTTTTTCACCAATGCTGGAGCAGCAAATAAACATAATAGACCAGGTTTACCTTACAACTTCAACTACATATGCACCTACAGATAATTCATTAGGTTTGATTCGGTGGACTTCCGGTTCTTACACAGGTGCAACTACTTACTTCGAAGCTGTTCTAAATCCAGAAGCAGGATCTTGTACTACATATGCTGCACTTTACAACTCAAGTGGAACTGAAGTAACTAATTCTGAAATTTCTACAGATCTAGATGCCGCGGTTAGAAAACGCAGTTCTTCCTCTATTACACTCGTTGACGGTACAGACTACACAATAAGAGTTAAATCATCCAATGCGGGTTGTGATGCAAAAGTGAGAGCTGCTCGAATCATTGTTGTTCAATCGGATAATACAAGAATTGACGATACTGAAACCCAAGTAGAGGTGGGTAACTATGTTACTGATCTTGCCAACACAACCTATTCAACACTAACTGATCATAAGATATACCTTTACGATACTAATAAGTTTTCCGGTACAGAATCAATATACTTTGAAGCTACTCTTCATTCTGACAGTCAAGAAGATACGGTTTCCGCTCAGCTTCTAAGGTGTACTTCCGTATCCGATTGCAGTGGTGGAACAGCTGTTACAGGTTCGGAAATTACCACTAATTCAACCAGCTACACACGAGTTAGAAGCGGTAACATTTTCTCTAACATGACGGATGATGCTAACTACGCGGTTCAAATAAAAACTTCTGCTGGTACCGCTGATTTAATAAATGCCAAAGTAATCAATGTTCAAGATGGTGGTGGTACGGGCTTAACTGATGTAGAGGTAGTACATCAATTCATAAATACGCTCTCAACACAAGCTACTGCAACTTACACCGATAAAGATTATAATAGTTTGTTTGACACTGGAAATTTCGGTGTAAAACCTGTTATTTATTATGAGGCTTCACTTAAAGTCAATACTTCAAGTACAGCTTATAACCGGTTAAAAGATGAACTTTCAGGTACAGCAATTACCGGATCTGAAGTGACTACCACAAACACAAGTTATACTAGAGTTAGAAGTGCATCAGATTTGCGGGATAATTTATACTATAACGCAGAACAAAAGTTTGAAACACAAGTTAGAAACTCGACGACTAATACTACAGCAGTCTCTACCTCGTGGTTCGTAATACAACTAAGCGGTATCCCTACAAGCGGTCCTACCGGAAGCGTGGGATTATATCCTAACCATGCTACCGATTGTGCTTCACAAGTCGGAGAGGTTTCATACATAACAGATGTTAATTATACAAGACAGCGTACAACAGTCACTCTAAGTACCGGCACCGATTATATGGTATGTGCAAAAACCGCTTTTTTGTCAAATGCTAAAATAATTTTTAACCAATCTGCAGTAGGAGGAATATCAGATGTTGAGCTGGTTCATGAATATATAAACGCTTTGGAAACGGACGCTGACACAGGCTATACCGACCAGGATGTTATACAACAGTTTCAACTAGCTAATTTTGGTGTTCAACCTTTAATGTACTACGAAGCTACTATGAAAGTTGCTTCTGCCAGTACAGGTTCTACTAAGCTCATTCATAATGTTACTGGAGGAGGTTCACTTACCAATTCGGAAATCACAACAACTAGTACTAGTTATACACGAGTTAGAGGTTCATCAACAATAAAAATTGATGATTTTCAAGTAGGTACGGCCAACTTAGATACACAAATTAAAAACTCAACAACTGTGACCACCTCAGTTTCATCCTCTTGGATTGTATACCAGTTATCTAATATTCCTACTTCCGGTCCAACTGGAAGCGTGGGATTATATCCAGATCACGCTACCGATTGCAGCTCACAGGCAGCTGAAGTTACTTACACTGCCGATGCAAATTTCACCAGACAACGTACTTCTGTTTCATTATCCAACGGCACAGATTACATTGTATGCGCAAAATCAGCAATTTTATCAGGTGCGAAGATAGTTCATGTTCAATCACAAGCTAATGGCATTGAAAATGTTGAACTTGTCCACGACCAAATAAACACACTAATTACAGATTCAGACACCGGTTATACAGCCACAGAATATCTTAACGCTTTTAATCCAGATAATTTTAGCAGTGGCACTTTTGATTATTTCTTCGAAGCAACCTTAAAAGCTACAGCTGGAACTGCTTATGCAATACTTGAAAATGATGATAATAGCAACGACCAGATTAATAACCTTGTAACTTCAGAGGTAACAGTAATTTCAACTTCATATACAAGAGTAAGAAGCAGTGCTCTTGGTGGAAACGCCGACTGGCCAGCATCTTCAAGCGAAATGGAGACCCTAATTAAAAATTCAGCCACTAATACTACATCAGCTTCTGTCTCACGGTTAATTATTCAATCATCAAGACTACCTACATTTCCACCTGATCCGACCTCTCCGGCTCAATTTAAATCCGATAGTACCACTTCTATATCTACAGGTGGAAGTACCGAAGAAACAACAGTAGTGCTTAAAACCAGCATGACTGATACTGATTCGTCCAGCACTTTAGTACCTCACATAGAAATACAACCAATTGGAACATCTTTTGTTAATACAGGAAATTACCTCGGAGCTGGTGTTTCGTATTCCGGTACAGCTGTCACCGGGCCGGTGACTGTTTCAAATAACTGGTATAACGATTCGTGGGCAAAGAGAAAACTAATAGCTATAGTTAATAATACTGCTTCAACATTAACTAATTACCAGGTACAAATATCTATCACATACGACTCTGATATGCAGGATGATTTTGAAGATCTGCGATTTACAAGTTCTAACGGCACTACATTAATTGATCATTGGATAGAAACATATACGGCATCAACTTCTGCCGTAGTATGGATAGAGGTACCTAGTATTTCTGCCAGCGATACCGGGTATGTATTTATGTATTACGGCAACGGTGGTGCTTCAACTGCCAGTAACGGAGATAATACCTTCACTTTTTTCGATGAATTCTCAGGTGTAGCAATTGATAGTGGCAAGTGGACTGAAACTGATTCTACCGGATGGAGTGTAACCGGAGGTGAACTGAAAGGAACAAACACTACCGGCAGATTGACATCAGTCTCCACATTTAGCGATGGGGTTGTACTACAATCAAAAGGTCGAGTAGTCACTCATGCATCGAATGGATATACAGATAGTGGATTTTTCCTCTCCACAACCGATGCATTTGGATATTTAAATATCAACGGAAATGATTTTTATCGTAATAATGGTACTTTTACGGGAATTTCTTCAGGTCCGCCAACATCTACAAATTACCTGACTAGAATATCAACAAAATCAACAACAGAGGTTAATCTTTCTGTTACCAATTATTCTGACGGCACAAGTTATCAAAATATTAATGTTGCCAATACCGTTTCATCCGAGCCGATTGTTATTGGTAGAAGATATGATAATGGAAACCAAGGACAGACATACGAAGCTTATTGGGATTTCTTTTTCGTGAGAGTTTATGCAACCACTGAACCTTCTACTTCCACTGGTGCTGAACAAAGCAAAGTTGCTTTAACCGAAGCTACTTCATATCATTGGCAGGTACAAACATGTGATGCAGAATTTTCCTGTTCATCATGGGTTTCATATGGGGGAAATGCTGAGTCCGCCGCTGACTTCACTGTAGATCAAACGGCCCCTACAACTCCTGGAACTCCATCAACTACAACTCCAACCAGCGATACCACCCCTACCTGGACTTGGACTGCTTCAACCGATTCTGGTTCCGGGCTCGCAGCTACTCCATATACAGTTCAATGGTGTCAGGATTCGGGTTTTTCAGGTTGTGGTGCAAACACCGATACTTCCTCTACAAACTCATATACCCATAGTGTAGCTTTGGCTGAGGGTACTTGGTATTTTAGAGTTAAAGCTACAGATGCAGTAGGTAATGAATCATCATATTCCTCAAATGGTTCTGCACTTATAGACGCTACCGGCCCCACAACCCCCGGAACCCCCTCAACTACGACTCCTACCGCAGATACAACCCCTTCGTGGACTTGGACAGCTTCATCTGATTCAGGTTCTGGACTTGCAGCAACTCCATATACTGTTGAGTGGTGTACGGATTCGGGTTTCTCAGGATGCGGCTCCAACACAGACACTTCATCAACAAATTCATTTACTCACAGCACTGCACTTGCTGATGGTACTTGGTATGTTAGAGTTAAAGCCGCCGATGTAGTGGGAAATGAATCATTGTATTCTTCAAACGGTACTGTTGTTATAGACTCATCAGGTCCTACTACCCCAGGAACTCCCGCTTCAACATCTTTAACTACCGACACCACTCCTGAATGGACATGGACTGCTTCTACAGATAGTGGTGTGGGATTAGCAACCACTCCATATACAGTGGCATGGTGTACTGATTCCGGTTTCTCAGGTTGCGCTGCTAATACTGATACCTCCTCCACCAATTCATTTACACACACCACAGCTCTTGCTGCAGGCACATGGTATTTCAGAGTTAAAGCTGAAGATACTTTGGGAAATGAATCAAGCTATTCAACAAGCGGAACATTTACTATAGCATCAGCTTCTACGGGTGACAGAACAAAGCCTTCCAAACCCGGTACTCCTGAAACCACAAGCCCAACCAACAACAACAAACCTAAATGGAAATGGGATGAATCAACTGATAATGTAGCTCTTGATAGCGATAACCCGTATTACGTTCAATGGTGTACTAATAAAAGCTTCAAAAATTGCGACGGAAAAGTTGACACCTCTGACGATAACTCATATACACACGGCAGTACTCTTTCCGACGGAACGTGGTACTTCAGAGTTAAAGCCAGAGATTCCTCAGGAAATTATTCAAATTATTCAAATAGAGGTACAGTTGAAATAGATACTACCGCACCAACTATTACTATCACAAGTACTGTTGTTTCCGAAACCTCAATAAGTATTTCATGGACCACAAATGAGGAAAGCCAAACTATCATAGAGTGGGGGACTAATAGTTCTTACGGCAGAAGCTATACTAATGATTCATTAACTAAATCTCACAACTACAATATTACCGGTCTTAGAGAGGGAACTTTATACTACATAAAAATCACCTCCAAAGATGAGCTATTAAACACCGGCAAAGCTGAGTTCCAACGACAAACCCTTGGTACAATTGAGGCAACTTTAATAACTGATATCAATGTGGTTATCAACTCCCCAACATCCGCAACCATCAACTGGAAAACTAACCACGCAGCTACCTCTGAAATTGATTACGGAATTACCACTAACTTTACTGATCAAACAATCTCAACAGATAAAGTGGTTATCCACTCCATGACTTTGTCCGGTCTAACCTCTGAAACAACATATTTTTATGAAATCATCAGTGTGGGTAATACCACTGCTGTTAATGCATTCAGAACTTTTGATACACCAGGGGAAGAAATAATTGAAGAACCTGTCGACGAAAGCACAGGTAGTCAGGAAACCACCGAAAGCACTTCGGCTATTGACGAGATTGTTGAAACTATCGAGGATATAGTAGATACAATAACCGATACTATAAAAGATATAATAGATGAAATAATAGACACTGTAAAAGATATTGTTGATAAAATAACTGAAATCATAAGGACAGAAGAATTTAACAAACCTGTTGATACTGTATTTGCTGTTGGAATTAAAAAATTAATCAGAGATCTCCCCATACCTCAAATTATTAAAGAAATCGCCGAGAAAACTATAGATGTAATTAAAAGCCCTCAAACTCAAAAAATTATTACTTTTGCCGCTATTGCCGGTAATATTGCTTCTGCCGTCACTGTATTACCAAACATCCGAGAAATAATTTCCATGCTCGGAAAAATTAAACATGTAAATATATTAGGTTTGCTATTTGGTTTATTTAGAAAAAAGAAAAATCCCTGGGGAGTCGTTTATGATTCCCAATCCAAACAGCCCCTGGATCCTGTAATTCTCACACTAACCGACCCAAGCGGGAAAATTTATCAAACAATTTCTGATATTTACGGAAGATTTGAATTTATCGTTGACCCCGGTGTATATATTCTCTCAGCAGTTAAAACCAACTATTCCTTCCCGTCAAAGCTCCTGGCAGGTAAAAAAGATGACGGTATTTACGATAACCTGTACTTCGGAGAACCAATTAATATACAGCAAGACCAAAAAATACAGGCTCATATACCCATGGATAGAGAAAATGTTGACTGGAACCAGCTGGAAAAACAAAGAATGGGCATAGTAAACAGAAATGTCCGCTTGTATAAAGTTGTAGACTATATGTTTAACGCTACTCTGGTTTTAAATATTTTATCTTTATCGCTAAGTTACTCATTAGAAAAAATTGTCATCTTCTCGTTATTTATCTTTTTATATACTTACCACAATTACATAAAATCCCACAAACCATGGGGGATAGTTACCAACCTTGAAAATCATCCTCTAGGGGGAATTATTATGCGTCTTGTCCATGTGAAATTCCCCAAGATAAGCGGAGCAATAGCTGTAACAAAGGACAATGGTAGGTATAACTTCCTGGTCAGAAAAGGTACTTATCAAATTGTGGCACATAAGAAAAACCCCGACGGAACAACCCAGGAAATAAACCGCTCAAAAGTTATGGACGTGAAAAAAGAGCAGGGGAGTTTGGGACCTGACTTTAAAGTAGATGCTAAAGAAGAAAGTATACCTGAAACTAAGCAAGACTCTGCTATAAGCACTAATCCTGATAATAAATTGGATACAAACAACAAATGAAATTAAAAATACTTGGATATTTGTATCAAAATCTTTTCAGAAAAATTCTATTTTTGTTCGATCCGGAATTTATTCACGACACAATTACATATTTAGGAAAATTAATAGGATCAACTAAACCCGGACAGCAAATAACCGAAAATATTTTCTTTTATAAAAGCAATAAATTAGGGCAGGACATTTCAGGTATACATTTTGCCAATCCAATAGGACTTTCAGCGGGATTTGATAAGGATGCTAATTTAGTAAATATAATTCCATTCGTAGGATTTGGTTTTATAACAGTAGGAACGGTGACGTATCAACCTTATGAAGGAAATCCAAAACCACGGCTTTACAGGCTTAAGAAATCACAGGCATTGGTTGTTAATTATGGTTTAAAAAATATCGGAGCTAATAAAATTGTTGAAAAACTTAAAAACTACAAAAAACCAGAAAAATTTATTCTAGGTATTTCCGTTGGTAAAACCAACTGCCCGGAAACATCTGAAACCAAAAGGGGAGCGGAAGATTATTTAAATTGTTTAAAAGTATTAAACGATAATAAAATTGGTGATTTTTACGAAATAAATATTTCATGCCCGAATACTTTTGGAGGCGAACCTTTTACAACACCAGACAAATTAGAACTTCTATTATCAAGATTAACGACATTGAACATTTCAAAACCGATATTTCTCAAAATGCCAATAAATTTAGCTTGGGAAGAATTTAAAAATTTATTGGATGTAACTATAACATATAGGATTAACGGCGTTACCATCGGAAACCTAAATAAAAACAGAAAAGACCCTAATATAAAAGATGAAATACCCGAATACATCAAAGGAAACATCAGCGGCAAACCAACATATAAACTTTCCAACGATCTTATCAGAGAGACATACAGATACAGCGGAGACAAGTTGAAAATAATAGGAGTGGGAGGAGTATTCTCACCGGAAGACGCTTATGAGAAAATAAAACTTGGGGCAAGTCTAGTAGGATTGATTACAGGAATGATCTATCAGGGACCTCAATTAATAGGACAAATTAATGATGGTCTGGAAAAAGAGCTGAACAAAAATAACCTTGCGAATTTAGCCCAAGCAATTGGTTCTGAACTTCATTTTAAAGCATAAGTGAGGTAAAATACGAATTGTCCTTTAGGTAGTGACAAAATGCTCCCGTAGCTCAGTAGGATAGAGCAGTTCCCTTCTAAGGAAAAGGTCGGGTGTTCGAATCACCCCGGGAGCGCCATATATGATTAAAATAAAAGCATTAATATTAGCTGCAGGAAAAGGCACTAGACTTGAAAATAAAGAACTACCTAAGGCCTTATTACCATTGAATGGCATATCCATGCTTAAACGCGTTGTAAATAACGTTTTGGAATCTGGTATAGATAAAGAGCCTACTATAGTAGTAGGACATAGAGCAGAAGAAATAATTAACGCTATGGGGTCCGGCTGTAAATATATATTACAGGAAAAACTTGAAGGAACAGGTTCAGCGGTTTTATCCGCCAAAAGACATTTACAAAATTCAGCAGAAAACATATTAGTAATTTACGCCGATAACCCTTTAATTTCATCATATACAATAAGAAAATTGACCGAAAGCCATATTAACAGTGACAGTGAATTCACCATGGCGGTTATAAAAACTGATGATTTTGAAGGCTGGAAAAAAAGCTTGTATGACTACGGAAGAATAATAAGAGATTCAAACGGAAATATGATAAAAAGCGTGGAATTGAAAGATACAACGGAGGATCAAAAAAATATTAAAGAAGTAAATCCCAGCCTTTATTGTTATCAGGCATCATGGTTATGGGAAAACCTTGATAAGCTGAAAAATGAAAATAAACAAAAGGAATATTATTTAACTGATCTAATTGAATTAGCAATAAAACAAGGTAAAAGAATAAATACTGTTGAAATTGAATCTTCAGAAGGATTAGGTATAAACACATTTGAACAGTTGGAAATTGCTTCAAAATTGCTAAATAGTAGAACTGAACGAATTTTTTGATTTTATATTGAAATCACAACCTAAAAAGTAGATAATATCCTAGCATTTCGGGCGAGTGGCGGAATGGTATACGCGACAGACTTAAAATCTGTTGTCCCTTACCGGACGTGAGGGTTCGACTCCCTCCTCGCCCACCAGCCGCATATAGACTAATAACCAGGTTGGAATTACAATACCCTTATGGCTACATATAAAGATCAGTTTTTGGAATCGCTGTATCAAGTTTTTCTTAAAAATCCTGACGATCAACATTTCAAAAAGTACTTCGGTTTAGAATTATATAAAAAAGGTGAATTAAAAGAGGCCTATAAACTTCTAAAAGAAGTGTACGCTATAGATAAGGATATAAATATTGAAAGAGCGCTTAAAGATATTGAGGAAATAACACCTCAGGATTCTTCTCATATAGGATTTATTTCAGAGACTCCTACAAAAGAACAATTAATCGAAATGATTCCGGAATTTAAAGCAAGTAAAGTAATAACTTTTGCAGACGTTGCCGGAATGGAAGGCGTGAAAGACGAAATCCGAACATTAATAATTTATCCTTTTCAACATCCAGAAATTTATAAACAATATAATAAACAGGCAGGCGGAGGTATTTTGCTATATGGACCTCCCGGATGCGGTAAAACATTTATTGCTAAAGCAACAGCCGGAGAGATCAATGCTAAATTCTTAAGTGTCTCGATTCATGAACTAATGTCATCTTTCGCAGGTGTGGGAGAAAAAGCTCTCCACGATATATTTGAATGGGCAAGATCTAATGCACCGGCAATTCTATTTTTTGATGAAATAGATGCTATCGGGATGAGCAGAAGTAAAACCTCGGGCGTTTTGCGTACACTTGTAAATCAATTCCTTACTGAATTAGATGGACTAGGAAGTAATAATGAAAATATTTTAGTTATGGGTGCAACTAATTTACCATGGGAAGTTGATACTGCATTAAGAAGACCCGGCAGATTTGATAAAGTTTTGTTTGTTACACCACCGGACATTAAGGCCAGGCAAAGAATTATAGAATTGGAGCTTAAGGATAAACCCAAAGAGAATATCAACTATGAAGAATTAGCTGAAATGACAAAAGGATATTCCTCAGCAGACGTAAGAAGAATTTGCGACGAAGCCGGAGATGAAGCATTTAAAAAATCTATCAAAACCGGACAACTGGAAAAGATTACACAGGAATCTCTTGTAGAAAGAATTAAACTTGTAAAATCATCAATTACTGACTGGTTTTCTACAGTTAAAAATTATATTCAGTATAGCAATGAATCAGGCCTTTATAACGATGTAAAAGATTACCTTGATTTAAGTGTTAAATAATGGAAAAAGACACGATTCAGCAATTAGAAAATACTCTAAGTGTCTTAATGGACAGCCATAGGATGGATCTAATAGGGGAACAGGCTCATAAAATTCTTGTACTTAATCCAGAGCATCGCTATGCTACCGGCTGTTTACTATTTTCACTTATAAACCGGCATATGTATGAAGAACTTTATGAAGCCGGTAAAAATGCTCTCAAATTGTTTCCCAATGAAGCATGGGTACACGATATGATGTACTACTATTATCTGCACAAGGGCGGAAGTGATTACTTAAATGCTAAAAAACATATGGAGGAAGCTATAAAGCTATCTCCCGAAAGTGCAGTTTATTACCGAAACCTTGCAGAAATATATTTGATAAATCGGGAACCTGAAAAAGCACTTAAACATTTAGAGACGGCAGTTAAATTAAATCCCGACAATGCCGAATATAAAAGCCGTTTAGGTTTATCCCTCATAAGGTCGGGAAAAGTAAATGAAGCACTGAAAATAGTGAATAAAGCTCTAAAAGATGACCCGGATCATAAAGACGTCTTGGATACTGCTGGTATGGTTTATCTACTTTCAGGTGAACTAGACAAAGGTGAGGAGTTATTTAGGGATGCTTTGAGTCGTTTCCCCACATATGAATATTTCCAAAAACATTTGGATTGGGTGGAAAGAGAAAAGCACGATAGGGACAGCCGTATCAAACAATATAAAAAGTATACACCGTTATATCTTCGACAAAAAGACAGAAAGAGATTTTTTGATGAGGATAGTAAAGTAGATATTCATAAAGCTGAAGGCTGATTTTAAAATAACTACTTTACTAAGAAATTAAATCTTTCGTTAAATACCGGGATTGTTTTAAAGTTAGTGCCTGACAAGATATCCATATCAAAGTATGAAGCTCTTTGCTTGTTTATATTCCATTGAGTAGGTGACATTATTCGCTCAAAATACTTCTCACCATCTTTTTCAATTACACCTATTCCGGCCCAAAATTTAGCTTTCGAAACACTAGTGGAACCGATGTCAATCGCGTTTGATATTTTATTCGAGAATAAAACTATCTTGTCCGCCCCCCGGACAAATTCTTTTCGTTTGGTGAGTTTAAGATACCCTTCGCTTATATACATCAATTCTTCAATCAATTTCACGAATTTATCTGTCGGAGTATTTGAATAATCAACTTTACCAATTCGGTTAAAATTAAACTCGAAACCGATATTTCTCAGTTTTTCTTTTCTTTCTGTACTTAAACCATCACTTTTCAATCTAGAAACTATTTTATCTAATTCCACTTCATATTCTGATAAAGATTTATAAATATCAGGGTATATTTGAATTAATTCCATCTTTAAATTAGCTGGAAAATGCTTTTTATATTCCTCTATTAAGGATTTGAAAGAATTAATGTATGAATCCAATGCTGCTCGGGGATAATTGTCTATTTTTTCAATAACAACATCATCAGAAGAAAAATAAAACTCGACTCCGGGTTGATAAGAATTAAAAATAGGCGCTACATAGCGTAATACATATGAAATTACCATAAACTCTGCCCAATCAACTTCCGGATAACTGGGAACACGCCATATCTTGTATCCGCCAAAGGGATAAGTAAATTTAATGGGTGAATTACTCTCAACATTTAATTTGATTGCATTCCTTACTTGCTTTTCAGACTCAGGATCAACTGAAGTTTTACGAAATTTTGTGGAAGTTAGTTTCTTATATATAAATTCCTGTATACCTTCATACTTAATGGTTTTGCTTTCCTCTTCGGATAACTGATATCCGCTGGGATTTTGCAGTCTTGATATTAAAAATTCTTTTAGAGACATATTTATGGGGTAGAGGGAAGGATTTTACCTTCGTCTTTTCCACACAAGGAAGCATTTTGATCAAACTACCTCTACCAAATATCAATCTTATTATATTCCAAATAAAACATTTGCATAATTGTATAATATTCCCACATCCTAACAGACAGCCCGACAAAAACTATTGTCATAATATGTTTTAACATTTACAATTACCTATATGATACGACGACCGTATTTGACCTATATCATTATTTGTACATATCTTCTAAGTACCTTTTTTATACAAAATAAAGTCTCCGCCGCGGAAAACTTAATACCCAACCCTTCATTTGAAACTCAAGGAACGAATAACAACCCCCTGAATTGGAACAAAAGCGGCTACGGAACAAATACTAGAGTTTTTACATACCCAGTTACTGGTCAAAACGGTGGAAAAGCCATTCAGATTGAAATAAAGAGTTTTTCGAGCGGTGACGCCAGATGGCATTTTAACGAAATCAATGTTTCTGGAGGTGAGAAGTATGTATATTCACAAGTATATAAATCAAATGCCACCAGCGGATTAACCATTCGTTATCAGAAAGAAGGAAGCAGTAGATATTATTATGCATGGATCGCCAATCCGGGCGCCTCCAGCGATTGGAAAACCTTTACAAAAGAATTTACGATGCCCTCCGGTGCTAAAAAAATGACAATATTTATTTTACTCTCAAGAGTTGGTAAATTAACTTTGGATTCAACATCTTTAACTAAAGTATCAACAACCCCGACGCCTACGCCTACACCGACTCCAACTCCCACACCTACACCCACTCCAACGCCTATCCCAACTCCAACACCGACTCCAACCCCTACACCTACTCCAACGCCAACTCCTACCTCTACCCCAACACCTACACCCACTCCAACGCCAACCCCCACTCCAACACTTACCCCAACTCCAACCCCCACTCCTACACCTACTCCTACTCCTGTTCCAGATGAACCGGTAGGTATGGTATCACTGGATTTTGATGATGGGTGGTCTTCTATTTACGACAATGGCATACCAATATTGAACGCAGCCGGGTTCAAGAGCACCCAATATATATATACCGACCCTTATATTAATGAATGGGAAGACTTTATGACCCTTCAACAGCTTCTGGAACTCAAAAATCAGGGGCACGAAATAGGAGGTCATTCAAAATCACATGCACACTTAACTAACGTGAGTTCTTCTAGACTTCTTACCGAAGTTTCAGGATCACGAACAACTTTGATCAACTCTGGCCTTGGAGAAATAAGATCATTTGCCTATCCATTTGGGGAATACAACACCACTGTTATCAACGCTGTTAAAAACGCCGGTTATTCATACGCCAGGTCTGTTGACGACGAAGCATATAATGATAAAAACACCAGCCCTTATCTTTTAAAAACTAAAAATATCGAAAAAAGTATTACATTCGCAACGGTTAAAAGCTGGATTGACGGCGCTGTCGCAAACAAAAAATGGCTGATAATAGTATTCCACGAAATATTAAACAATGGGACACAATACAGCAGCACCCCGGCTGACTTACAAAAGATAGTTGATTATTTAAAAACAAACAATATTAAAGTAGTAACTGTTAGCGAGGGATATAACACAACATTTAACTAAATAATCTGATAAAATAAAGAAACACCCCCACTATTATGCCGCAGGAAAAAACTGATTTTTCCAATTCTAAAACTGCTCATCAGTGGCTTAAAATAGGCAAAAAACGAAGAGCCGGAGTATTAGTTCCTTTATTTTCAATCTATAGTCAAAATTCCGTTGGAATAGGGGAGATTCCTGACATAAAGCTACTAGTGGATTGGTGCACAAAAGTAAATATCAGTATTATTCAGCTTTTACCTTTGAATGACACTGGTTACAATTTTTCTCCTTATGACGCTGAAAGTTCATATGCGCTCGACCCAATGTACCTCAGTCTTTCAAATATATACGGACTCGAAACTAATAATTTTAAAAATGAAATTGATAAACTCAGGAGAAAATTCAATATAAAAAACAATCGCGTAAATTACGAAATTAAACACGAAAAACTAAAATTATTGAAAAAAATGTTTGACTCAACCTATGAAATGCCGTCTGAATTTGAGGAATACAAAGAAAAAAATAAATATTGGCTAAGAGACTATGCTATTTATAAAACAATAAAGGATAAATTTAAACAGAATTCATGGGAAAAATGGGCAGATCCATACAAGAATCTTGACAATAATACTTCAACTCAGTTAATAAAAACCGAATACAGAACTGTAGTATTTTATGAATGGCTTCAATGGCAGCTGTACATTCAGATGACCGATTTAAAAGAATATGCAGACGAACAAGATGTCTTTATTATGGGAGATCTGCCTCTACTGGTCTCTAAAGACAGCGCAGACGTTTGGTCTAAAAAGGAATATTACATATTAGATAAATGTACAGGAACACCGCTGGATTTTGAATACATAAAAGGTCAGAGGTGGGGAATGCCGCCGTATAATTGGGTAAAACTGGAAAATCGGGATTTTAATCACATTAAAGAAAGGCTTAAATACGCGGAAAACTTTTATGATATTTACCGGATAGACCATTTTATGGGCTTATTTAGATTATGGGTAATAGATAATAAGTCACCAATAGAATTAGGTGGCTTTGAAGGTAAATACATTCCCGAAAACCCCGAGTTGTGGGAAACGCAAGGACTAAATATTTTAAATAAAATGCTTGAATCAACAAGCATGCTTCCATGCGGTGAAAATCTCGGCGATGTGCCTGAATGTGCAAATAATGTTTTAAATAACTATTTAATTCCCGGATTAGAAATTCAAAGATGGACATTCAAACATATAGCAAATAAATATAATAATATTTCAATGCTATCAACACACGATACTTCCACATTTATCGATTGGTGGGGAAATGAATGCGGAACAATTAACTCCGATTTTATAAAAAAACTTTGTGACGAAAATGAACTAAGTTATAAATCGACCATTAACAAATTATTTGATATTAATAATTCAGCCGGAAAAAGACTGGGATGGAAAGAAAATATAAATACAAAAGAAAAAATGCTAAAAACACTAAACCTGCCTTTCGAAAAATCTGGAGGATTTGAATATGCTTATTTAAATTCTTATGGCGAAAAACAGAAATTTCTGGAGTTTTTACAATTCAAAGAATTACCTGAAAAAAATGCTTCAAAAACATTATTATTTAACGCATTAAAGAAATCACTTGATTCTAATACTATCTTTTCTATCCAATTAATTCTGGACTGGCTGGAATTAGGCGATATTTTCAATAATATAAAAAAATCAGAACCGAGAATTAATATTCCTGGAACCATTTCCGGAAACAACTGGACTTTTGCTATCCCGGTTCCTTTAGAAAAGTTTTTAGACATGACGGTAAACAAAACTATTATAGACCTCAACCGTTCTGCACACCGCACATAACATAACCTATAAGCATTTGCACTCTCAAATTTAGATTGGTATAATGCGGTCACTTCTTAGGAAGTTTATATACTTCTGCCTCCCTGCCAAAAAACTAAAAATATATGACAAAATATCTAAAACCTATAATAGTGCTTGTTTTACTAGTAGTTGTTTCTTATCCCGCTAGCGTATATGCCTGGGAAAATGATGACCACTCTTCGGCTATTTGTGACGGTGAGTGGGCTAAAGTCAGGGTTACTTTTAAAAATTTGGAATCAAAAGCAATGAACGTTGTAGCATTTGACGAAAATACCGGAAAATCGGTTGATCTTGGACAAATTAATCCTGGCGAAACTAAAGTAGGAATAATTGATCTAGGAATCCATAATACTGAAGCCGGAAGGATAAGATTTGAAATGACCTGGTCATCAGGAGAAGAAGGCTCCGATATTGAATACTCAAGACATTCAGATGAAATCTGCAAGAAGGATGAAGAAGAGGAAGATGAGGAAGAAGATCACGAGGATGAAAACGGCGGAGAAGAAGAGAATGGTGGGGAAGACGAAAACGGTAATGGGGATGAGGAAGGTGAAAACGGCGGGGGAGTAGGCGGTAAAGAAGAAGAAAAAATAAGCGAAGACAAAAAATCCGAGAATCTGGAAGTTAATAAAAAGGTAAGAATCGGCGATAACGATAAATACAGCTCAAAGGTTGTAGGCGTAGATCAGTCAGAAATAATTACCTTTTTGCTTGAATTAAAAAACACCGGAGAAAAAAACATTCAGGACATTAAAGTGGTAGATGATCTGCCGGAAGAATTTGAGTTAATTTCGGGTAAATTAGAAGATAAAGTCGGTGAAGTAAAAGACGGTGAGGCTAAAAACTTATTTATAGTAGTTAAAGTTAAAGACGGAGTTAATTTAGCTGGAAAATGTGTAATAAACAAAGTTGAAGCCAAATGGGATGATAACAAAGAATCAGACGAAGCTACAGTTTGCTTTGAGGAAAAAGAACTTATCGAACTTCCCAAAACCGGCCCGGATGGAAACTTATTATCGGTTCTTGGCGCATTATCACTTATAATGGGAACAACTATAAAGGTTTACACCGAAATTAAAAAAGGCTGATTAATAGTTTGTTCAATTCCTCATAATTTCTGCAATTCATAAAATTTTCCCGGAGTTTAGCCGCTCCGGGAAAGTTATTTATATACACCTTAAAAAACTTTTTCATTATATTAAAGTTCTTTGAGTCTCTCCATACTTCTTTAAACATATCCACATGTTTTCTCATAATAATTAACATTTCATTCATGTTATGCTCTTTATTGTTACTTTCCTTGCTAAATATCCATAAATCATTAAAAACACCCCTTCCGATCATAACTCCGTCCACACCGTAATTTTTTATTTTAATTTCGGCTTCCTGATACGATTTCACATCACCGTTACCGATTATCAGAGTGTTTGGCGAGAGGCTGTTACGCAAGTCTATTATTTTAAGGGATTCTTCCCAATGTGCGGGGGTTTTAGATAACTCTTTTGCCGTCCTCAGATGAACTGTCAATGCTTCCAGCCTGCATTGCAATACAAATGACAGCCAGGTTTCAGTTTCAATATTATTGAAACCAATCCTTGTTTTAATACTCAGTGGCAGATTCGGAGCGCCTTCTCTTGCAGCGTTCACTATCTCCGCAGTCAAAGCGTGGTTTTTCATCAAGGCTGCGCCGCATTTGTTTTTTACTACAGTCCTGTCGGGACATCCCATATTTATATCTATACCGTCAAATCCTAATTCCTTAATCAATTGTGCGGTTTTAAAATAATTTATCGGATTGGACCCCCAAATTTGGGCTACAACCGGCCTTTGTCTTTCTGAATATTTAAGTCTTGTTATTTGTTTTTCTCTGCCTGCAGAGAATAAAGCGTCACAATTGGTGAACTCTGTAAAAAGAACGCTTGGCTTTCCGACATCACAGATAATTTCCCTGAACACATAATCGGTCACATCATCCATAGGGGCCAGAATCAATAAAGGTTGTTTTATGTTCTGCCAAAAATTCTTAATTTTAATCATAGTGGGGGAATTATACAAAAAATCCAGATTAATAGAGCAGGATAGTTAGACGTTTATCAATCAGTATTTTGAGAACCAGTCTGCAAAGAGTAGCGTCAGTTTAATTGGGGTTCGGTTTTAGTTTCACTCTCCTGCAGGCTTGCGGGAATTTGAGCATTAATATAAGCCATTTCACAAAGCTTTAAAATAGTCTCTCCGTAATTAAACCCTTTTTTTTCGGCTGCTATAACAAAATCACTTTCAACTGTCATATCCGGATTGGCATTCACGTCCAAAATGTACGGAATATTATTTCTCACTCTCAAATCCATTCTTGCATAGCCTTCACACTTTGCCTCCTCATAACATTCAACTACTTCTTTTTTTATTCTCCTCAAAAGGGAAGGATCCATGTCTCCAGGCTCAATATATTCCGTTTTTTTAAATTCTTTTGAGTTTCTGTCCCATTTAGCTCCGAAGCTGAATATCTTCTCGTGATAATCATTAGTGAAATCATAATTCAACGACATAAAAGGAAGTACTTCGGGTTTTTCGTAGCCCCAAAGTGAAATAAAGTACTCAGTTCCATTGATAAACTCTTCAACTATTAAACTTTGGTGAAATTTTTCAAAAAGCTGCTGCGCTCTAATAGCCAGCGCATTTGGTGTGTCAACAACCGATTCTTTAGTAACTCCATAGGAACAATGTTCATACGCGGGTTTTACAATACACGGAAAGATATGCCACTTATAAACATCCTTTAGTTTATCGAGAATTAAATATTTAGGCGTAGAAATTCCGCGTTCTGTAAGGAGTTTTTTAACTTTTACTTTATCCATTGAAAATTCCAACGATTCCGGTCCGTTCCCGGTGTATATATAGTTATATTTGTCAAGCAGCTTAGCAGCAACATCAAAATTATTATCAATTCCGTCCAATTCCTCGCACCAATTAAATACCACATAGTTCTCGGGATTGTGGCTTTTTAAAAAATTCTCAAGTTGAAATGATTTAGAAAACTCTTCAATTTGGAGTGCAAAGTTTTTTTCGGGTATTTGTTTCTTTAATAAATCGTATGAGAGATTAGTGCTTATTTTTTCATCTTCAGTCCATCCGTTCATAGCCACTGAAAGAACTAATATTTTTTTATCTTTTATTTTATTAAAATTGGGCATTAGATTAATTAAATATTATTTTCACATTATGTCAATATCTTTTATGTTAATGCATGTTAATTGGAGTTGTAATAAAGTGGGTTTGTTTTAATTGAAGTGTATTGATATGACTCAACACGATCCAAAGCAATTTCACACAATTTAATTATTACCCCGCCGTAATTCACTCCTGTATCCATAGCAGACTGTGCAAATCCGCCGTTTTCAGTAATGTCAGGATTGCTGTTTACGTCCAGAATATAAGGATTTCCGTCTCTCATTCTTATATCTATACGTGCATAATCTTTACAGTTTAACACTCTGTATGTTCTAATAACCAACTTCTCAAGATTTTTTTTCAACTTGAGATCTAAGTCACGTACAAAATAAGGTTGTGTTTTTTTATATGCATCCGAATCTAGAATCCATTTAGAATCATAGTTGCACAACCTGTCATGATAATCCTCAAATTCTTTATAATCAATTGCACGAATAGGAAGAATTTCTAAATTATCATTCCCCCAAACTGCGATATTGAATTCTGTTCCGTCAATAAAATCTTCAACATATGCGGGGCCATTAAATGTTTCAATTACTTTTTTAACCTGCATTTCCAACTGTTCATGATTATCTACAACTGATTCTTTGGTAATCCCATAAGAACTATGCTCTAAAGCAGGTTTTACTAATGCCGGAAAAACATTCCAATGATTTATCTTTTCATCTAATGATGTATAAACATTATATGCAGGGGTAGATAATTTTTCTTTAATTAAAGTATTTTTTACTTTTATTTTATCAAGCGTAAACTGCAGATTTTCAGGATCATTTCCGGTATAGACAAATCCGATTTTCTCAAGCAGTTGCGGAGCTAAATGAAAGCTGTTTTTCATCCCGTCTAGCTCTTCACACCAGTTAAATACCACTGTGTTTGCAGGATCATGCTTTTTTAAATATCTCTCCAACTCCTTAGAAGTTGAAACAAAATAAGTTGTAACATTAATTCCTTTTTCTGATATTTGTTTTTCTAAAGTATTAACATTATCTAATCCATCTTTAGTTTCTTCTTCAGTCCAGCCTTCGCCTTCCATAGTATTGCATATAATTATAATCTCTTTATTAGTCATTATTTAATTAAATAATATTTAGAGAAAGTGTCAATAGGCATTTAATTGGAGTTTAATAGAACTTATTAATATTCGTATTAATATTAGTTATATAAATTACTTTTTCATTTAATTGGTTTATTGATTTTAAAAGACCTGCGCTTAATAATACTGAGATTATAATTACAGAAAGTAAAGATAGTAAGCCTGAAATTATATTTCTCTTTTTAACTACTACAGTAGAGCTAATCATATCATGCCAACCCTGTTTTTTAGGAGTTTTAAATATCCAGAAAAACCCAAGACCTAAAAATGCAAAAGAGACGGATTTTGCTATATATTCGCGAAAAATGGCTTGTTTAAAAGTAAGTTTGCTGCCGTCTTCATTTTCTATTTTTATTCCGGATAAAAGTTTTCCGGGAGTACCGCCGAATTTGCTTACAAGATAAGAATATAAAAATATCAGTAATATTCCATGAATTACTAAAAGATAAATTATAAACAAGATTAAATTCGCGATAAAGTTTTCATCGTTACTTGAATTCAATAAAATAATTAAAACCGATGCACCTAAAATAAATAACAAAAATATATCGAGTATAATCGCTAATAGTCTTCTGAAAAAGGAAGCGTATTTGTTATTTTCCATCTGTATTTTCCTCCTTAATTACATTACTTTCGATCGTCTGAGTTAGCTGTTTATACATTAATACCCATGTTGATTGTTTAAATACGGCAAATACTGCTCCAAAAGCCGAGAACAAAACTATTATACCCACAAATACCAATCCGCCTATTAACAAAACTAAAAATATCAGCGAGGGAACTAAAGCTGCTCCCATCATTCCGAATATTACAGCAAACACCAATGGTAATACTATGATTGCGGATAAACATGTGACCAAACATCCAATACAGCAATTAACTATTCCCAGAACAACAACATCTAAAATATATTTTTTGGCTGTATTAAAACCGTCAATAAAGGCATCTTTCCATTTTTTACCGCCTAAAACCATAGAAACCTTGCCCAGCACTGCACCAGCGTAAATAAGCAGCATAAATATAAAACTTGCAATCAGCATTATAAAACCTATTAATCCAAGCAAAATCGTGAGGGGTGGAAGAGCAAAACTCAATGCTATGATTAAAATGGATAAACCTATTGGAAATACTGCTAGCAGAGTTGAAAATATATTTAATTTAATCAATTCAACTGTGTGTGGCCGGCCTAAGTCCGACATTTCCTTTATACCAATATTAACACCTAGTGATGTGGATTCAATTCCTTTAATTAATGAACAGGATGCCCAGCTTTTTATATAAAGTCCCAGTACTACCATCAAAAACAAAAACGATCCAAAAGCTAGCGCCAGAAGCATCCAATAATATTTAGGAACATTTGTAACTGCCAAAAGAGAGGCAATTTCCATTTGATTAGATAATTCATTCGAAAAGCTGCTTCCCCTAAAATCACTATCATCTAAAAACGGGTTTTTTTCATAATCATCGGAATATTTAGAGAGGTAATCATCTATTTCTCTTAATCTGGTTTCCTCATCGTTTGACATCGGAAATCCGGGAATATCATAAACACTATTGCTTATATTCTTAAATTCCTTCTCATCTTTTTTGGAAAAATCGGAAAAATCCGAATTGGAAAAAAAGTTAAAACTTGATCCGCCTACTAATAAAATCCCGAACACCCACAACCATTTGTTTTTAAGAGTTATTTTATATGATTCTTTAAGAATTTGCCCTAAGTCAGACTTCATATTTATAAATAGTATATTACTATCCTTGTCTAATTAATAACCTCATTAACCTTTTTAGACAATGCGCTTAGTTCATCGTTTAATTTTGAGTCTTCGTCTATAAATCTCCTGTCAGAGTCATCAAGCCATTGATGGTTCTCCATTTTGTTTACAATTCTTCTTACGCGTTCTGTTCTATAATTAATTATTTCAATTACTCTATCTATATCTTTTTTATGTTCTCTGTAAAATTCTTCATAATCCTTTAATTCAATCCAACCGGGGCGTATATCCTGTAATCCTGCCAGCAGTTGCTTCCATGAATCAATTACATCTTTACCGTATTCGGGGGGAACATATCCCCCAAAATGAAGCACAATAATCTGAGTGGGACATCCCTCGATTTCCCCTTCAAAAGAAGCAACACCGAAGTCGTCAAAATCCCCGTTTATAACAAACTTTTTCGACTCAGGAAATTCAAACAAATTTTCGATCAGTTCTTCAGCCTGATAATAACCTTGTACCGGAACTTCTCCCCATAAAACGTTTTCATATCCGGACTCGGACATAGCTGTCTTCAATGTATAACCGCTTTTTACCGCTTCACTTGAAAAATCATTGTACTTTAAAATATTGAATGCTCTTTTACTCGCAGAAGTTTCAAGCCTCGTGTCATATTTAAGATTTGAAAATCCGTTTTTTTCTCTTTCCACATTTAAAAGCTCTAAAAACTTTTTTCCGTCAAGTCTGATTTTAGATACTTCGCTTAGATCAAGAGAAGTATTTCTCCAATTTTTGTCTAAAGAACCCTTCTGCTCATTAATCGGTACAACATGGTCTATATCTTCCGCCTTTACAAAACCAATACCATGTCTGGAGTCCGAGCTTCCTTTCCTGTTATCTCCTAATACTATATAGCTGTCTTCAGGGATCTTAATCCCTTTACACTCTGTAATAAATTCTCCGCCGAAAGTAGAATGGGCTAAGTTGGTATATGGCTCTACTAAAGGGTTGTTGTCTATGTACACCAATCCGTTTTTTATTAAAAACTCCTCGCCGGGAAGTCCGATTACACGCTTTATATACCCGGATTCATTTCCGTAAACTTCTTTGGTAATCTGTGCAACTTTATCGTTGCTAAACGATACTATATCGCCTCTTTGCATTTTGTAGCTTAGGTATTCATTAAACCCGAACTTTATTCCCGACGGATATGCAGTCATATAGGCAAATCCTGCAATTTGATCTCCCAGATTCTTATCATCATTTCCATTGCCTTTTGGAAATGTCGGATACATAGAACCTGTCCCTGCTACCGGAATTTTATTTTTAAGTGGCAAATTTATTTTTAGATACCCCGATACAAGATAATTGATGATTATTACAGGAATTACTATAAAAAAGAAGGTTTTTAAAAAAAACTTGCCCATATTCGGCTCCTTAGATAATATCGTAACTTAATGACGGCAATTCTACAATTTTGCTTTCTTTGATAACGATTCTAATTTAGCACCGGACGAGCGGCTATAAAACAGCACTTTAACTGTCTCCGTCACAGCAAAATAAACCATAACCAAACTTAATATTAAAATCAAATTCTCCGTTTTCGGGGCTTCGAATTTAAAGAAATTATTGCCGAAAACCGAGTAAGGTAAAATTAATGTTGTCATGACAGCAGGAATACTTAATAAAAGTATCATCTTTGAAGGAAACTTAGACTTTAAGAAAAATAGTTTTGTCCTTACAGAGAAAATAAATACCAATTCAGTAAGTACACTGCCTATAAACCAGCTTGTCTGCAGTATGCCCGGTCCTTTAGTTGAAAATACGGCAAAAAACAATAAATCAAACACTGTGCTAATTATACCTAAAAGAGAGGTAATTAAAGCAAATTCTTTTATATCAAATTTTGGGGGTTTCTTAAGCTCTGCATCATCAACGTTATCGCTTGCAATTGAAATCATCGGAAAATCGCTCAGTAAATTTAACAAAAGCATCTGAACAGGAAGCATCGGGAGATAATCAACAAATAGAGTAGCAATTGCTACAGCATAAAAATTTCCAAAATTCGATGCCAAAGTAGCTTTAATATATTTTTTGGTGTTGGCAAATACCTTTCTTCCTTCTTTAATACCGTCAATAATAACTTCCAAACTCTTTTTAAGTAAAATTACATCGGAAGATTCCCTGGCAATATCAGATGCACCCTGTACAACAATTCCGACGTTTGCAACTTTTAACGCCGGCGCATCATTTATTCCTTCACCTAAAAATCCTACTAAATAATTGACTTGAAGTGCTTTAATAATTTTATATTTTTGCACGGGGGAAAGCCTGGCAAAAACATTATATTCATCACATTTTTTTATTAACTCATATTCATCCAGCTCATCTATTTCTGAACCAAGTAATACTTTGGAAGAAGCATTTATAAGTTTAGTTCTAAAACCGACAGCGCCTGCTATTTCTCTGCTGTCTCCGGTTAATATTTTTATTTGAACTCCTAAATTTTCCGCATCTTCAATTGCTCGATAGGTTGATTTCTTTACCGGATCCTCAAAAGCTATTACTCCAATAAAAGTAAAATTATTCTTTTCATCGTCTTCACTATAATTTTGGGCATCCTCGAATTTTTTTGAAACCAAAGCCAAGGTTCTTCTGCCTTCTAATCCTTTTTCTTTAGTCCAATTTAATATATTCTGCGCTTCATCCGGTGCAATTTCACATGATTTACATAATTCTTCCGGAGCGCCGCGTAGTATCAACTCGTAATTCTCGTTTAATTTAACTAAAACACTGTTCTTTTTTCTTTCAGGATCAAACGGTATTTCATCTATTTTCTGCACTTTCTCAAGAATCTGCTTTTTTTCAGACGTTATTTTCTCCAATATTGCTAAATCAAAAGAATTATTAGAATCTTTGTGTTTTGCGTTCAAATTGCTCGCCATTCCGGCGTAAAATAATGTTTTGGTGTTATCCTGCCCGTAAAAGTGCGAAACCGTTAATTTGTTTTCAGTTAAAGTTCCCGTTTTATCTGTACACAGAATTTGAATGCCACCTAAATCTTCTATAGAAGCAAGTCTTTTAACTATAACTTTATTTTTCGCCAAATCCAGTGCACCTTTGGATAACGAAAAAACTGTTACAACCGGAAGCGCCTCTGGAATAACACTTACCGCTAAAGCAACCGAAAATATCAGCAGATCAGTAATTTGTGAAGTACCTTTAACGGCTATATTAACAACAAAGACTATAGCTAGCGTAACCACTACAATTTTTAAAATAAAACGGCTTAACTTTGAAGTTTCCTGATCAAAAACAGACTCTCTAAAAGTTTCATCGGAAAGTTTTGCGATATTTCCCATTTCCGTATTTTTACCTGTTGATATTACAAGGGCTTCCGCCCTTCCCGAAGAAACTTTTGTACCGGAAAACCCTAAATTCCTCGCTTCGAAAATTCCTTCAATGCTTCCACTTATTGGTAGTGAGTTTTTCTTAACACTAATTGATTCACCGCTTAACACAGATTCATCAACTGTAAAATCGTGGTCATTTACTATTTTTATATCCGCCGGTATAATTTCTCCGGCCTCCAATAATATTAAGTCCCCGGGAACCAGGTTCTCACTAAATTCTTCCACTAATTTTCCATTTCTTTTGATTTTTGATTTTGAAACTACATATTTCTTCAAAAGCTCTACAGCCTTTTCCGACCTGTATTCCTGATAAAAACCCAGAATTGCATCAAGTAGCACGAAGACAAATATTATAATTGAGTCAAGTTTTTCGCCTAATATATAAGATAATGCCGCTGCTGCAAGCAATAGATAAACAAAAGACGATTTAAACTGCCTTACCAAAATGTGCCACCATTCAAGTTTATTACCTTCATATGCATTCTTTCCGTATTGTTGAAGTCGAATTTCTACTTCCAAACTTGTCAAACCGGAATTGAGGTCGGTTTTTAATTCAGTCACCGCTTGGGTTGGTGACAAGGAAATGAACTTATTATTATAAGCCATAAATTAATTATGAATTAGTATTTAATAAAGGCAAGTATCATACAGATTATAAAACCGGGCATTTTTATATATCAAATAGCAATTTTTTTACATAATAATAGTAATACGACCGCATTTCTGGTTAAATTATTAGTATGAAAAAGGTCATTTCATATTTAGCGGCGTTACTTATATTTTTAACCATCGGTTTTGGAGTTTATTTGAATATTAATGAAAAGCTTTCTATAGACAGAACTAAAATCCCCGAAAAAGTTGAGACTAGCAAAGGATTTCAAAAATGGATTACTAATGCCAAAAACAAAGGATTTGAAATTGAAGCCGATGAATTCAACTTAATAGAAGAAAATGAGGTTTATAACACTAAATGGATAAAAATATATTCTCTTGACGAACCCGGAAATAAAGAAATACTGGATAAAACCCTTCAGGAGCACCAGGATATTAAAAAAGTAGTTTTTTCCCCAAATGACAGGGAATTCATAGATTACAGAACAGAAGACCGCAACGGACTCGCTCCAAATGAAGCACGATTGTACGGACAAAGAGAAGACAAAATACTGGACGCCAGAATTTTAGACTGCTCAATAAAGGCGAACTGCTATTTTGACAGAGCTTACTTTTTAGATAATGACGTTTTTGTGATTTCAGAAATTTCCAGAACAATAGACAAAAAAGACGAAACAGCCATTGACTGCCTGCCGGAAGACGAATGCCAGTATTCGTTTAAACTGCATGTGATAGATTTGATAAATAATAAAAGGTTTGTTTACGAATCAACTTCTTTTAGTGTTGTTTTGAGTGTGGTTCTACCGGAGTTATAAATTCAGAACCTTATTACTTTATTACCAGAATTTCAATTGATAGAAAATTAAATATCTGAATTATGAAGCTTGCGGCTAGGTGGGGGATAGCCGCAAGCTATACTGTCTTGGTCGTTCACTAAATTGGAGCGGGAAGGAGGTGCGCAGGTCCTTCTTTAGCAATTGGTAAGCGTTTGTAATACAACCTACCGTTGCATTGTTTTATAGAGATATGACCATACCCCAGAAGGAAAACACCACTTGTATGACTCACTTCCACATCTACAGGTGTACCCCCTTCTTTAGGAATAGCCATTTGACCGTTGCCCAAGGGTACTTCTCTATCTGGTAAACTCAACCACACTTCCATTGTTGAGACACCAGCACGCAAATAGACAGAGTACACCCCCCACTCTTCGTACGCCTCAATCAATGCAACTTCGTCCTCGACAGGCTCCCACCCATCCCCCCAGCAAGTGGGACCTGCTGGAACCCCGTTGCACGCTGCAAGAAGCAGGCAGCAGAAAACTAACCATATCAGTAGCTTGGAACGAAACATGTTTCTCTCACTTTCATGTTATAGGATAACTAGGATTATACATATTTATACATTAAGAAACAACGATTATAGGTTAATTCGGTTAGTAGAATCCCAATATGATAAAATCAAGCAATACCGGGGCATGGCGCAGTTGGCTAGCGCGCATGGTTTGGGACCATGAGGTCAGAGGTTCAAGTCCTCTTGCCCCGACCAATAAACTTAGTTGTTGCATCCAAAATATGAAATTTTATATAGCTTCTAGGTTAAAAAACAAACAATTAGTTAAAGAAATACACGATAAGTTGGAAAGAAACGGACATGAGATTATATCTACCTGGATAAGAGAAAAAAATATTATGCCGTACGAAATGTACGAAAAAGCAGCAAAAGAAAGAGCAATCCAATGTATAAAAGAAATCGGCAAATGTGATATTTTTATACTGATAACGGATAGTGAGGGTGCAGGTATGTATACAGAATTAGGAGTCGCAATACAGTCAATAAATATAAAAAACACACCAAAAATATATGTAATAGGAAACCATTTAACACGTTCAATGTTCTTCTTTTATCCGAATGTCAAAAGATTTAAAACTTTTGATGGGGTTTTGGAGGATATAAATAATTAAATGCATCATAAACCGCAGTTTATAAATATAATGTACAAAATACAATGAAAATAATTCACAGACCGAAATTTAAACATGAAGCAAGTATACTTCCTATAGAATTAAATTCAGAAGTTGAAAGAATTCTCAAATTAAATGTTTTACCAAGGAATCACTTTTGGACCGGAACCATGTCGGGAATTGCAAATTTTAAATTTCTATTTTCTGAAAAAGCAAGCTATTCTAATCCTTTTAATATTGTTCAAACAGATAAATATGTGGCTAGTTCAGATGATAGTAGATATTTTTATTATATTTATCAGACTTCTCCAATAGAAGAGAATGCATTAACATACCTAATTTCACCATACCGCGACCTGATATCTTCAAAAGCTGATCAAATTGCTAAGTGGGGAACTTATAGCCCAAATGTGTATAAACTTAATTCTCTGAAAGAAATGTTGCCTATATATCCGGGATTTGAAAAATCATTTACACAGCTGTCTTTAACTAATATCCAAGGTATATTTAAGAATCCGAAGGAAGATCTATTTACACATGAAAATTATTTCTGCACCCATAGACTTGCTTCTTTTATGCTAAGGGAAGTATATGATTTTAAAACAAAAGATGGACAAATATTAAGCTTTAAACTTTTTACACATCATCACTTTCACTTAAGAAAATATATTTTAGAAATTATGCCTAAAGATGAAAAAGGTGGGCTAAAGTATTTTGACGATTTGCGATATAGTGAATCTAATGACTCTTGGTATGCCAATTATCACAAAATGAACGGACCTTTTTCCACAAACATATAAAGGTCTCAACAGTTATTTAGCTTTTCAAATAAGCCACAACAGGAGACTGGCCATAAGGGTTTTCAACAACTTTTTCAAATTTCAATCCTAATCTTTGCAGCTGGTTAATTTTTTTCATATTTTCCGAATTTTCTTTGCAGTAAAAACCGAGTATTAATCGGCCATTCGGATTTAACCGTGTCTGCTTTAACCACCCGACTGGAGTAAGGGAATCTATAGTATTAAATTCCCAGTTATCCCAGACATTCCAGTAAATATAATCAAAATTTGTTGGAAAACAATAATTGGAAAATATTTCAATATGTTTTATTAAAGGCCAGTGACACAAACCGAAAGGAATTAATTGACCTGTTGAATAAAGCTCATTCAATGGAAGATGAAGGAAATTGTTTTTATATTCAGGAAAAAGAACCTTGCAGTCTTTTATATGTTCCAAATCTGAATCAATTCCATAAGGTATCAGGTTTACTTTAGTCCATTCTTTTAGACACAAAAGTAAAAAACCGTTGGCACACCCAATATCAAGAAATGTTCCCCCCTGATCAATCGCATCTGCTATAAAAGAACGGTGTTTAAACCAAATCTCAAAAGTGCTATTCCGAAAGTGACAACCTTCGAGAAGTGAGCTGATTTTTGGGCTGTCATTCAATAAGTCATTAAAGTATTTAGAGTAATTAGTATTAATTACTGACATTACTTTCTTTCATTAAAATAACGGAAAGTATCAAAATACATACCCCGTCAATCCAATTAAAGGCACCGGAATACCGGCAAAAGTGGACACTTCACCTTTAGTTACGGCATAGCAATTTATAGTTTCGCTAATATCGCACGGTTGAAATTCAGGTCTTACAATAAAACCATAAAGCAGGTAAAATTTTGTTAATTCCAGCTTTATAAAACTATTTTGTAGAAATTTTACAAGTAAGACTGAATCTTATTAACCATCTGCTCTAAAGAAACATCTGTCTTGATGATAAAGTCTATAACACCCATATCCGTACATCTTTTCTTATCTGCAGGATCATCCCTTACCGTAACAACTATAACAGGAAGCTGACTTGTATTGCTATCGGCTTTTAATGCCTCCAAAAACTTGAATCCGTCCAAGCGGGGGAGCAACAAATCCAAAACTATCAGATCAGGTCTGAAATGCTTTAATTTTTCTAAAGCTTCCAAACCATCGTAGGCAAATTCCACTTTATACCCTAAATTAGTCAGCCTAACCCAATATGCAGTGGTTAGGTCGTGTTCATCCTCAATTACTAATATTTTCTTGGCTATCTTTTCCATATATTACTAAGATTATACTACTACACGTCCAATTTCCTCTACAATTTTGTGTACAACAGCCTCATCAATTATACACAAACACCAGCCGGAAATGTATACTTTACTAATGCTGCCCGTTCATAGCATTAGAACCAAACTAATTCTGGCGTTCGTAATAATGTATTCAATTCCTATTGCTATTTTATCTTTTTCCTTCTACAAAGATTCATTTGATCTCAGCAAAGAGCAAAATTTAAACACTATAAGTAAAAATCTGAACACGGCGGAAAGCTCCTTGCAAAGCATCTTAAACAAAGCAAAAGAAGATTTAGTATCTTTAAGTTCTTTATCATCATTTAAAGAATATGCTCTGAACAATAATTCTCAGGAAAATGTGTATTCCGACGATTTGGCAAACGATTTATATTCATTTTTAACCAATAAGAAAGCTTATAACAATTTTACTTTTATTGATTCTGCTGGTTTCGAAAAAATCAAAACTATTTACGAAGGAAACAAAACATATCTCATTCAAGATTCGGATCTAATAAATGTTTACGATTCTAAATATTTTACCCGTTTAAAAGAAATCGCCAGCGATAAAGCCTACCTTTCAATTTCAGAAACCGGAGACTCAATTTCAGTTTCAAAACTTATTAAAACGGCAGAAGGAAACTTTAAAGGAGTGATTTCATTAAGCTTAAAGTCCGCAGGTATTTTAGAGCTGCTTCAAATGAGCCAGCAATCAGGCGAACTTCTTATATTAATCAATGAAAAAGGCAGCTACATTTCACAAAATAAAAGCGGAGTTTCATCTGTTGCTAAGGATTTTCCGGAATTTGTACAGTTGGTAAAAACAGGAACAAAAGGACAATTTTACAGTGATCAATTAAACAATTATATCACTTTTACTCATGCTAATCTTACTCAATTCACTACTACTTCAGAAGAATCCTGGGTTCTGACAAGTGTAGTGGAAAAAGATAAAATCGAAAAAGATATCCGGGACTCATTAAATAAATCGTTTTTTTACATCGCTCCTTTACTATTAGTGGTTACTCTTTTTGCATTTTTATTAAGCGGTATTATTGCACATCCAATAAACCATTTTAAATCCACTGTTGAAGAAATTCTTCTTAAAGGAAATCTGGATAAAAAAGTAGACATTAATTCAAAAGATGAAATCGGATATTTAGCAGGAAAATTTAATGAGTTGTTAAGCAGACTTAAAGATTATTACGATAATTTAGAGAAAAAGGTAAAAGAGAATACATTCGAAATTAAAAAATTTCAGCAGGCAGTAGAAGCATCTTCTGACGGCATTATTATCACGGATACGGATGCAAAAATAATATATGTCAACCCTAAGTGGGAATCAATCACGGGATATAAATTAAGTGAAGTACATGGCAAAAATCCCAACATTTTCAAAAGTGAAAAAACCCATAGTCATGTATTTGAAGAAATGTGGAAAGCTTTGAAAAACAATAAAGATTTTTATACTGATGAATTAGTAAATAAAAGAAAAGACGGATCGGAATACAGTACTGAGCTTGCTGTTGCCCCAATAACAGAAAGCGGCAAAACATTATATTACGTTGGAATTACAACGGATATTACAAAAAGAAAAGAAGTAGACCGCATGAAATCGGAATTCATTTCTCTGGCCTCGCACCAGCTTAGAACTCCATTGTCAGCAATGAGATGGTTTTTGGAAATGCTGTTGGACGGTGACGCGGGTGAACTTTCATCTGAACAAAGGGACTACGTTTCAAATGTTTATCAGGCAAACAGCAATATGATAGAACTTGTTAATGCTTTATTAAATGTTTCAAGAATAGAATCCGGCAGAATTATAATTGATCCTATACCAACTGATTTATCGGAATTAATAAAATCCGTAGTTAATGAAACCAAAGTAAAATATACCGAGAAAAAACAGAATATAATTATTAGCATTCACCACGATCTTCCGAAAATAAATCTGGATCCAAAGCTTATAAGACATGTATTCCTGAACTTAATAACTAACGCTATTAAATATTCACCCGAACGAGGTGAAATTCACATATTTGTATCTAAAAATGACAAAGAAGTACTGGTTCAAGTGAGCGACACAGGCTTCGGCATTCCTGAGACCGAAAAGTCAAAAGTATTTCAAAAATTTTACAGAGGTTCAAATATTGTTAAATATGAAATCGAGGGAACCGGATTAGGATTATATTTGGCAAAAGCCATTGTTGAGTCTTCAAAAGGAAAAATATGGTTTAAAAGCGAGGAAGGAAAGGGCACATCGTTCTGGGTTTCACTGCCACTGGTAGGAATGGAGCCGAAACAAGGTGAAGTTACCATCAGCTCATAAATTCATTCCCTTGAACTTATTTGGTTTATTAAATATCATTAAAACATGCAAAAAGATAGTCCTACTATTATGGTAGTAGAAGACGAAAGCCTTTTGTTACAGGCAATCACAAAAAAACTCGATTTACATAAAATCAAGACTGTTTCATGTACAAGCGGTAACCAGGCATTGGACTACTTGGAAAATTTCAAACAAATGCCGGATATAATCTGGCTCGATTATCACTTAAAAGACATGGACGGCCTGGAATTTATGAATAAATTGAAAATGAGAGAAAAGTGGAAAGATATACCTATAGTAGTGGTCAGCAATTCAGCTACCGACGAAAAAGTCCATAATATATTAGGGCTCGGTGCAAAAAAATATATCATTAAAGCAGAACACCGGCTTGATGATATAATAAAAATCGTACTCGAACTAATCTCGGACTAATATAGTAAAATACCTTATGCCTTTTAAAATTTTAGTAGCAGAAGATGACAAATTCCTAGGCAAAGTATATAAAGCTAAATTTGTAAAAGAAGGATATGAAGTACAGTCGGCATCCGACGGAAATGAAGTATTTAATATTCTCCAAAACTTTATGCCGGACGTTATTCTTTTAGATTTAATAATGCCCATAAAAGACGGATTTATAACATTAAAAGAACTGAAATTAAATGACAAGTTTAAAAACATACCTGTTATAATAGCTTCAAACTTAGGACAAAAAGACGAAATAGAAAAAGGGTTGAATTTGGGGGCGGCTGACTACTTAGTAAAAAGCGATACAACAATTGAAAAAGTGATCGAAAAAGTTAGAATGCATATAATAAATCGGGAGTAATATGGTAAAAAACAATGACATTTTAATAGTAGAGGATGATATCGCGCTTATCACAGCATTGAACAATAAATTCTCCGAAAGCGGATTTACTGTATATAAGGCTTATGACGGTGAAGAAGGATTAAATATTGCATACGAAAAACATCCCGACATACTACTGTTAGACATATTAATACCAAAATTAGACGGAATCACCCTCCTCTCAAAATTAAGAGAAGATGAATGGGGGAGTAAGGTACCGGTAGTAATTATGTCAAATCTAAGTTTTTCAGAATATGAAATAAATGCTTGCAATAAATATAAAGTAAAAAAATACTTGACCAAAGCCGACTGGGACATTAACAAAATAGAAGAAGAAGTGGAAAAATATATTTTAAAAGCTTAGTTACTGCTTATTTAATAGCCATTTGATTTTTTCATTAAGGTATTCCATATTCAAATCGTGTTTATAAATATAGTCTTTAACACCCATCTTTACGGCCATATCAATTTTATCCTGATCTCCTAAGTTTGAAACCACAAGAATAGGTATTTTTTTTGTAGATTCCTGATTATGCAGAATTTCCATTATGGAAAACCCGTCTAGTCCGGGAAGAATAATATCTAAAATAATTAATTCTGGATTGAAATCACTTATTGCCGACAACACATTATCTCCGCGAGATTCAATCCGGATATTATACCCACAGCCACGCAGAAATTTTTCGTATGTTGAAGCCAATTCTATATCGTCTTCAACAATAAGTATTTTATTCATTTTCAGCGCCTGTATATTTTGTTCTGTCATCTTTTAGAAACTGTCCTAATAACGTAGGTTTTTCTGTTTGAAGATTCAAAATAGACTCTAAGCATAAGTTCTCCAAGCATGCCCATCATCATGGACTGGATTCCTACTATTATCATTAATACTGAAACTATTAACAAGGGCCTGTTTCCAATACTATATCCGAGCAGTTTTAAAATTGCCAGATAAATGCCTATTAAACCTCCTAAGCCTGTTATTACCGCTCCAGTAAAAGAAAATAATCTTCCGGGCATGGATCTGAACGGCTTCTTAGCAAAATACAGCAAAAACGCCAAGGTCAGAAGATCCAACACCACTTTAATCGTTCTTTTGTGTCCTTTATAAGCCGACACTCCAAAATCCCTGTCTTTAAATTCCACGTCGAATTCAGTCATTTTAGCCCCGTATACTGTTAAGTAATCGGGAATAAACCTGTGCATCTCTCCATAAAGCTTTAAATTATCCACCAATACCTTTGTAAAACCTTTCATTCCCGAGCCTCTGTCCTGCATAGAAACTCCCGAAATTCTACTTATTAACTCATTCGCTTTTTGGCTTTTTTGAGCTCTTTCCGCTTCTTCCGAACCCCAGCGTCCCACTCTGTTTGTATTCACAAAATCGTATCCTTCCTCCAGATACTCTAAAACCCTGTTTACATTTTCGATAGGGATTTCTAAATCAGCAGACACCGTTACAATGTAATCTCCTTTTGAGGAGTCGAATCCCGCCTGGTAAGCGGCGCTCTGGCCGAAATTTGTCATTAAGTTTATACCGGTTATATTTGGATATTTTTCCGAGTATTCCCCGATAACTTTCCAAGTATTGTCTTTACTTCCGTCATTTACTGCTATGAACTCAAAATCGAATTTATGGTTTTTTGAGAGCTCCAAAACGGCTTCTAGAGTTCTGTCTATATTTTTTTCTTCGTTAAAGCAGGGAATGACAACTGATACAAGTTTTTTTTGAAACATAATTTAAACCTTTCAGGCAGTTAAACCTTCTCCATAGTTTTATACCATTCAGGCATAAGTTTGAAAACATCTACTTGCCTTTTTACACCTTCGTACATATTCATTTTAGGACTATAATTTAACATTTTTTGCGCTTTGGAAATATCGGCGCTCGATACAACATCTGAAGTATCAACTTCTACAACTTCCGCCTCGAGCTTCTTGCCGAAGGCGGTTTCTACAGATTCTATCCAAGTCTGGATTTGAAGCGGCTCGGAAGTACCTGTATTAAATACATCAAATAAAAAATTGCTGTCAAGACATTCCAATATTCCCTCAACCTGATCATCTATATATGTACTGTCTTTAGCTGTCTTCAGCCCGTATTTTCCGTAAACTTTTATTTTCTTCCCATTGTATGTGTAATTAACCGCCCGCTGGTGAAACATTCCATAGGGTCTTTGCAACGGTCCATAAATAGGACCGAATATCCTGTCAATTACCACCGGAAGACCGAATATTACATTAAATGCGTGGCATATAACTTCTCCAGCAACTTTGCTAGCGCCATAAACAGACACAGCCTTGGAAACGTCATCCTGCTCGGTCACTTTTTTATCTTCTCTATTTCCGTAAACTGAAGACGAAGAACCGAAAACAAATTTTCTAATGTTGTAATCTTTTGAGAGGGTTAAAAGATTTGTAGTACCATCAACATTTACATAAGTATATATTCTCGGGTTTTTAGTAGAATAGGGAACTCCTGCCATAGCAGCCAAATGAATTACCGCTTCCGGTTTTTCCTTTTCAAACAACCCGTTTAAGAAATCATAATCCGTAATATCACCTTCATAAAATGTAAATGTCCCGGGCTTATCTTCTTTTTTTCCGCCGTAGTAATCTTCCAGTTTATCAAAAACCGGACGGATCTCGGATTCTTCAAATATTTGAGGAGCCTGCAGGTCGGAAAGCCGAGTTAAATCCACATTAAATTCTTTGCAATTTCTCGGGTAATAGTCATTAAAATTATCCAGACCGACCACATTATCCCCGCGCCAAACTAAAGCTCTGGAAATATAACTACCTATAAAACCTGCCGCACCCGTAACTAAAACTTTCATAATATTTAAAGGAATTATACAATTTTAAGCTTCATAAGTCTTTTTTTAGTGTAAAATTAGGCTCTTGGCCGTAGTCCGGATAATCAAGTTCATTAATATTTTTTATATTCAGCGCCCAATTAAAAATATTTGTAATAGCCGCGCCTATTTTTAATCCTGTAAACGATGGTCCGGGTCCTAAGTTGCAGCTAAATTCTGTAATATCTTCCGGTTTTAAGTGGTTTTTTATCAAAATTCTTTTCACCGCGTCAACTACATCAAAATCACCATAAACAGAATCTACTACAATAGCCGATTCCGACTTTAATAATTTAATAGTTTTTGTATATCTGTCCGATGTATCAAGGTAGATTCTGTACATTAATTTTCCTTTCATTTTCATCAATTATTTCAAAAATTATTTTTAAGGTATTTTCAGGTAAATAGCCTTCTGCCAGCTCAGGCCATTCAATTATATTCAGAGTGTTTTTTTCATTTAATATTTCCTCAATTCCTAAATCCGCTATTTCATCAGCATCCGACAATCTGTAAAGGTCTATATGATTTATATTCTCTATGCCGTTCATATTACATTTGTATCTTCTGATTAACACAAAAGTTGGGCTTTGAATTCGGGAAGTAGAGTTTAATGCTCTCGTTAAATATTGCGTAAAAGTAGTTTTTCCTGATCCCAGGCCGCCGTAAAGAGCTAGAACATTACCCGGCCGCATTTTTTCGGCTACACTGAAAGCCAGTTTTTTAGTATCTTCGGTAGTTTTGGATAAGATTTCCATATTAATAGAGCAGCGGCAGATGCCGACAAAGTATCATTTAATAAATCTTTCAAGCTTGCTGACCTTCCAAAGACAAAAGTCTGATGATACTCATCAGTAACAGCATATATAAAAGATATTAAAACCGCAATAAAAGGATTCTTTATGGCTCTGTATAAACAGACTGACAATACAAAAAACATCCAAAAATGACCGACTATATGAATTTCATCTTTGTCTAGCCCAACTTGTTTTAATTGAGGCCCAGTCTGTGATGACAACCAGAATATAAACAATCCGGTTAATAAAGCCGGCAACCATCTTAAAACAACACGCATTTGCTAATTTTAACATAGCAGGTTTAAATACTATTATTCGGAAATCCGGCTCAAGATATTTACGTTAACTTTTTTAATATACTCCTTATATTCATAGGCAGACCAAAAATATAACTTATTAGTTATGTATTTATTTCCGTTATTTATATTTAAAAGCTCAAAGCTTAAAATTATTTTCTTAAATTCCAGATCATGAACTCTTAACAAAACAAACGGAATGTTTTTAATATTTAAATTCCAATTATTCGAAAATTTATCCCATCGCTGCTCTTTAAAATCATAAAATTCCACCAATCCTCCAGTTACTTTAGGCCGGATTAATAACTGCGACATGGGTTTTTCAGCAAATTCCACTTTTGAAGAGATATTTTTGTAGAGTAGGGGAGTAGTTTGTTTTATTTTATACTGGTAAAAATATTCGTCTGAATAGACATTATTAACCAAATTAAATTTAATATTTAAAAAACAAAAATTAACCGATAAATACAGAAGTGGAATCAATAGGAATAAATTCCGTAATGCGGTTTTATATAGTCTATATGGATTTCTCACATAAAAAATTTATCAGGCAATCACTTGCCGGTATATTAGAAATATTCTATTTTAAACGGAATATTTTAAAAGTAATGGGTTTACCTCAAATGCCAATAAAGAGTCATATAGTCGTCATCGTGAAATATGAAAACGCCGTTACCTCCATCGCCCAAACAGTTTCGGCAAAAATAAGCATCTCCGTTGTCTGCCGCATATACCGGAGAACCATAAGAGCCGTACATATCATATGCGGGGTGGGGCTTTCCTCCATAGTATAGGTTGGAATAACAGGTTTTGCCAAAACCCTGGGAAATTGTTGGATTAGACATGGGCCAATTCCAATCACCCTTTCCTATATCTTTGTATCCTTCTGATGAACATCCGTCATCCCAATAAACAGATTTATCCTTTAGTTTTTTAGCCGGATCCACATAATTAGAGTAATACCAGTTCCACCCGTCTATTTCTTCAAATGAGGAATATTTATAAACCCCAAAATGCAGATGGTCACCGGTAGAAAATCCTGTATTACCCTGAATCCCGATTATCTCGCCTTTCTTAACTTTTTTAGATTCCTGATTTTTAAGAACACTGACGGCGTTCAATATTTGGTTTAATTCTTTTTTGGCCTCATCGAGAATCTGTTGATACTTTGCTTCATCATTTTGTGTATCTTCCAGCAGTTTCTTCTTTTCATTTTTCTGGCCTGCAAGTCTGTTGTTGTACACTTCTAAATTTACCTTTTCCGCTATTAATTGCTGCCTTAAAGTTTCTTCTTTCTTTTTCGACTCTTCATATAATGTCTTCTGTTTATCGAAATTGTCTTTGGTCTGGTTCATCTGGTCAATCAGCTTTCTATCCTGACCCTCCATAACACTCAAATATTCCGCTTTTTGAACAGCAGTATTAAAGCTTTCTGATCCGAAAATAATTATAAAAGGGGAAGTCTCAACTGTTTTATATCTCTCCCGGATCCTCTGGTCCAATACTTTTTGCTGATAATCAATGGATATTTTTAGCTTATCTATTCTAATTCCTAAATCTTCAATATTTCCGGCTAGTTCATTTATTTGATCTTCTTTTTCACTTATTTTTTGAACTGAATTTTGAATCCGCAGTAATGTTAAATTTATCTGATTGTCGAAATACGCAATTTCTCCTGATAGAGTCTTCTCCTGCTCCTGCAAGTTATCAAGTTCATCTTCACACTTATTTATAATCTCTTGTAGTTCCTCGCCTGTATATTCTTTATCATCTACAGACCGGCATTTTACACTGGCAAATACGTCAACTATGAAAATATCTGTATTCAGCAAAACACTAAACGCTATTAAAAGTAAAAACAAGCGTATTATATTTTTCATAATTTTGTTAAAAATTACTTTATACCAATAAAATCATTTAGTAGTTTGAATCTTTAATATTTCAAATATTTCTTTACAGCTACAGAACTGCCTACAAATCCAAGCAGGATACCGGAAAGTAATAAAACGAGAACTAAGACTATTATATAAACCACTGTTTCCAGTTTGGCTCCGGATATAAAAAAGAAAGCTACCTTTGAAGGCAAAATACCGGAGGAAACACCGCCCCATGAAAGCAAAGAAAGCAGTACCGAGGACACAAATGCTGAAATAAATCCGAATAAAGTTCCCTGAAACACCAAAGGTGCTTTAACATATTTATCGGATGCTCCTACAAGTTTTAACACTTCCAGTTCCGACCCTTTGGAACTAATTGTAAGTCTTATTGTGACCACGACAACAGAATATGAAACTACTACAAAAAGAATCGCGAGCACCAATCCAATCACATAAACGGCGCTGCTCCAAGATATAAACCTATCAATTACATCTTTATAAAATTTAACTTCCTCAACTCCCTCCCCACCTTCCAATTCAGAAACCAAACCCGATAAATCAGACAATTCTTTAGTTTTTATTTCCAGGCTTGCAGGCAGAATATTTTTTGATATGGATTCTAAAAGCACCGGCTGATCTTTATTGATTTCCGTGAAAATTCTGTAAGCATCTTCTTTGGATACATACTTAATTTCCATAATTCTTTCATCTTTTTCTAATTCCAATTTCATGTTCAAAATCTGATCCTCTAGAAATTCGTCTTTAAAAAACACAGTAAGCTGCGCCTGCTCTTCCAGTGACCTTAATGCCGTCTGGGAAAGGGTAACTATATTTAAAAACATCCCCAAAACCAAAAACGTCACGGTCATAATTACCAGATTAGAAACTGCCAGCAATTTTTCCCTTTTAATATTAACCAAGAAGTTTTGCCATAATTTGCCCATAATAGCGTCCGCCTTTCTTATCTGACATAATTTTTCCTTCTTCAATTCTAACAACTCTCTTTTTCAGCTTATTAACAATGTTCTGATCATGAGAGGCCATAAGAATTGTCGTTCCTAGAGAATTAATTCTTTCCAAAATTTCCACTACTTCTTCCGTAGATTTAGGGTCAATCATTCCTGTGGGTTCATCCGCAACTAGTACATCCGGTTCATGAGCCAAAGCCCGGGCAATAGAAAGCCTTTGTTTTTCGCCGCCGGATAGCTGCTTGGGAAAATTAAACATTTTTTCCACCAGACCTACCATTGAAAGCACATTCGGAACAACATTTTTTATCACTTCTTCGGATGAGTCAACTACTTCAAGGGCGACCGCAACATTCTCAAATACGTTTTTTGAGTTTAACAACTTGAAGTCCTGAAATACAACTCCTATCTTTCTTCGTAAATCAGGAAGTTTCGATGACGGAAGTTCAGCTATAGGAACTTCATTAAATAATACTTCCCCTTCGGACGGAGTTTCCTCACGAATTAACATTTTAATAAATGTTGACTTGCCGGCACCTGAAGGACCCACCAGAAAAATAAATTCTCCGTCGTCTATAGACAAAGTTACATCGTCCAGAGCTTTAAACCCGGGTTCATATTCTTTTGTAACATTTCTAAATTCAATTTGAGACATTTACAATTACAACCTTGCTTACAATTAATATATTATTGCCCTCATCACTTGATTTAGTTAAAGATCCGTAAACTTTAGCTTTATGACCCTCCGTTACCGCAAGCTTTTGATCATCGGATTTTAAAAGAATAACATCATTTCCTTCTTCATCCTTTAAAACAAAAGATATATTGTCTTTAGGGTACGTTCTGGGATTAACATAAGTAATGATTCCCTCATAAAACTTTTCAGCCGAGTTACCTATATTATTATTTAAACTTGTTGCATCATTTGTTTCAGGAATATTTAATGACATACTCATAAAATTTCCAAGAAGGAGGCCGATAGGAACAAAAATTATAAATATTAAAATTCCCAATTTTATCAGATTTGGCGCAGTTAATTTTTCAGTTTTATCATTAATTTGGGTGAGCAGGTTTGACATAAGCAGATTAATTATACAGTTTCTTCCAAATCAAAGCGAGGAATGTTTAAATTCAATTTCATTTATATACCAACGAATTATAACAGGGTTTTTGAATGTGATCTCATTTTAATTAAGCACAATTCCTGCGACTCTAAAACAACTCACACACTCTATTTCTACTGTAAAAAAGAGAATTATCTAATAACAATAGAAAGTACTTCAATATTAATAGAAACTCTGATAGAAAATAATGACAAAACCGAATACGGTTTGTATTTATCAATTAGTTTTTTAATTAAATATTTTAAGGCAAAAATAAGTAAAATAATTATTCTAAACTGCAGTTGCTGTCAAATATATATTGAACATAAGTTTAAACAATTCCAAATTCACATAGCTTTAGAAGATGCACTAATATTGGCAAAACTTGATAATTGTAAAATGTATATGACTGAAAATATAATTTCGGATTTCGGAATTAAAATTACTAAAGAATTGTTGGAAAAAGCTTTAAATTCCAGCGATTAGTCTAAGTAGGTATTTACTTTTTGCAAATGCTCTTCGTAAGTTACCGAATAATGAGTAACTCCGTCTTTGTCTGTAAGATAATAATTATATTGGGATTTTTCATGATTGAGAGCCGATTCCAATGCATTTAAGCCAAAACTGGAAATGGGAGCGGGCGGCAGCCCCGGGTTTTTTCTTGTATTGTACGGACTGTCAAAATCCAGATCATCTTTTTCCAGTATTTTGGGCCACCAATCCATTTCCAAAGAAAGATTATATGAAGGACACACAACAGAATCAGGCACATTTACACAACCGACTTTACCTTTAGCTACCGCATATTGTGTGGTTGCGTCGGCTCCAACAAGTTCACCGGATTTTAGCCTTTTCACTAAAATCCCCGCAACTCTTGGCCTATCCTCCTTTTTACTAACTTCTCTTTCAATTATAGAAGCCAGTACAAAAGCTTCATTTTCCGTTAACTGTGCGTTTTCCAAAGCTTTAGGTGTCAATATTTTTTTTGTTTTCTCATCAAAAGTTTTTCTGAGCAAATCTATCAACTCGGACTCATTGATTTGTGTATTTACCCAATAAGTATCCGGAAAAAGCTTTCCTTCCAAGTTAGCAGCCAGACTTACAAAATCTTCATAATCTATATTATCCAAATTTACCGCTGCATAGCCCGCTATTTCCTCAATTCTCCAACCTTCCAGAAATGTAAGCTTGATATCATCTTTCCCGTGCTCCAGCATTTCAACCAGACTGACCAAATTTGTTCCCGAGAGAATATTATACTTTCCGGCTTGAATATTTTTATCTTTATTGTTTAAAAAAACATAAACATTAAATAAGAATTCTGAGTTTATTGCACCCAGGCTACTTAACTTCCCTGAAACTTCCAGCACGCCATCGCCTTCTTTAATTTCAACTGTTACATCTTTTCCGATTTGATTAGGCCGGTTTACTGCGAAAGTGTAATATCCATAAATTAAAAGAGGAAATACAACCAAAACAATCGGAAGGCTTATTAGTAATAACTTTTGTCTAAGTCCGGCAGTTAAAATGTGATATTTATTCGGATCCAGTTGTTCGGACATACAGCTATATTAGCATAAAGTCAATTTTCAAGGTAAAATATGCGTTACAGGAAGCAGAACGGTCGCTTTTGCCGCTTGCGGCAGGGGAGGAAAGTCCAGACTGCATAGAGCACGGGACGGAAGGCAACTTCCGACGGGTAACCGCTGGTGGCTCTAAACCGAAAGGTTTAGGGTACCTGGTGCGAATTGACGCACCCGGAGAGCAACAGAGACGATATTTGACCTAAACCTTAGGCATGGTCAAATTGTGAAACGGGCAATCCCACCCGCAGCAATCCACGATTTCACCGCAGAGCTTGCTCGGCGAGGTGTAAAGATGGAGCATAGATAGATGACCGTTAGTCCGCCATTGGCGGAGGAACAGAATCTGGCTTACTCGCTTCCTATTTAAAGGGTTTTTACTCCGCAGAATATCTTAAAATTCTTTTCACAATTATTACAAGAATAATGGTAGTGGGAATTGCTAGAACCGCACCTACTATCCCAAAAAAATTACTTCCGATAAGAAGTGCCAAAAGAATAACCAGCGGACTAAATCCAGAAACGCGCCCCATCACTTTAGGCACTATAATATTATTTTCCAGCTGCTGGATGATAATATACAAACCTACAACCATAAGTCCTTTAACCGGAGATACCGAAAATCCGATTATTGCAGCCACTATAGCTGACAACAAAGGACCTATCATGGGAACAGCCTCCAAAATTCCGGATACCAAACCAAGCGCCAAAGGGTATGGAACTTGTAAAATGGTCAATCCGACAACGCTCGCTGATCCTACGAGAAACATTAAAAACGCCTGGCCTTTTAGCCAGTGGCCGACACTTATTTCTATCTCGGTAATCGTATCCTGCACTAAATCCTTAAATTTCCTGGGAATGACCGATAATAACCGCTTTTTTAAATTTGGCCAGTCCAAAGACATATAAATAGATATAACCAGCAAGGTGAAAAAAGTTGCAACGTTGGTAAATATTGAAATTGTTACATTTAAAAATCCGCTTGATACACTGGTAGCCTGAGGCAATAGGGAAGTAAGTGATAGATCGGCGCTTTCACTCAACTTAAACTTTTCTAGTATAAAAGCCAAATTTGTAAGCAGAGTTTGAGCCTGAGTAATAACCGGAGGAACTACTAAGGTTAAAACTACAAAAATCAGTAAAATAACCATAGCATAAACCATTATTACCGCAAGACTTCTTGGTAAAGGTCTATTAAATAATGTCTGTTTCATTAAAGTTTGAACTGAATTTTCAAGTGAGATCATTAAAATCGCTGCTATACAAATAATGGCCAAAATAGGACCCATTCTATAAATTATATATACAACCAGAAAAAGCAGCAGGGTAAATAAGACAGTTTTAATTGATATGACTATTTCTTTATCCACAATTTAATTCTACAAAATCTTCTACCTTTTGCCTATAATTACTTGACTCAATATCAAACCATTCAATTTTACTGTTTCTTTTAAACCATGTCTGCTGCCGCCTGATATAAGCGTGTAAATCAAATTTAGCCCGTTGTTTTGCTTCTCCCTCTTTTACCAGACCTTCTAAAAACACTTTTGCGCTTTTATACACCAGACCATTTAACCTAAGCGAATTATAAAAACCCATTTGTTTAAGTTTATTAATCTCCAATAGCAATTCTTCCCAAATATTATCTATCCAGTTATCTGCAGTTGAATACAAATTTTCCCGGGAGGTGGTTAAGCCGATATATTTATATTTAAACTCATTTCCTACTGATTTTTTACCGGTAATAACGCCGGTTTTACGGGCTGATTCGATTTCAATTGCGCGAACCAGACGGTTTTTATTTTTCCGGTCTATCAATTGGAATTTTTCTTTATTCAATCTTTTCAATTCCCGGCAAAGTTCCTCCAGCGTTAGATTTTCCAGCTGTTTTCTTAAATCTGGATCCAATCCTACGTGTGCAGTAACAGCTCTGTTTGTGACCAGATCAATATAAAAACCCGTACCCCCTGCAATAAATATATTACCTACTTTAAACATATTCAAAATCTCTCGTGCATATATTAAAAAATCATACCCGGAATAATATTTATCCGGGTCTATAAGGTCATAACCCCGGATATTAATTCCGTCCACTTTCCAACAACCATCATTTTTTTCCACTGATAAACCGCTTTCTAATGGAACTTTCCCAGTACCTATATCCATATATTTCACGATTTGCCTGGAATCAGCAGAGAGAATGCTTCCATTAAATTTTCTGCACAGCTGAAGCGCTAAAGAGGTTTTCCCCGTGCATGTTGGCCCTAATATAATAAAAACGGGTTTTTTCATGAGCGAATTATACATGCAAAAATATTAGGTATTAAATTAAATTCCGTTTTTGTATTTTTTCCAAACTGAAGTTAAATATGCATGGCGCCATTTTTTCTCCTTAAGCGGAACATCGTCTTTAAAAAACCTCTCGGCCGGAGTTCCTTTTCTGGGAGAATACATTGAAATATAGGCAACATTAAAGTTTATCTTTTCAAATAGCCTAACGGTATCTAAAAACTGCTCCCTGGTTTCCCCGGGAAAACCTACAATTATATCGGTGCCAAGCTCAATATTCGGTTTTGCTCCTTTGATTCTATCAATTAAATTTATAAAATCTTCAACTGTATGCCTTCTGTTCATGTTTTTTAAAACTGTATTATTTCCTGACTGAACCGCGATATGCAAATACCTTGATATTTTAGGAAGCTTTAAAGTTTCTACTAAATCATTAGTAAAATCAAAAGGATTGGATGAAATAAATCCGATTTTTTCTATTTCATTAATATTGTGTATTTTTTTAAGCAAGCTTGTAAAAGGTATTTTTTGGTCGCTTCCGGTTCTGATTTCCATTTTTTTGGTCATACTTAAACCCCAGGAGTTAACATTTTGTCCGCAAAGAGTTATCTCTTTTATTCCACGACCGGCAAAATGACGGATTTCTTTTAAAATATCATTTTCTGAACGCGATACTTCTTTCCCACGGGAATAAGGAACTACACAGAAAGTACAAAAGTTATCACAACCGTAAGAAATATTTACAAAAGCATGAGTAGGATTGTCCTGCTTTGATAAGACTTTGGCAGAGTCAAATTTCTGCACAGCCCAGTCACTTAGCAGCGAATTTTTAAGCAGAATCTCCGGTATATTCATAATTTGAGAGGGGTTAATATAAACATCAACCCATGGGGTTTTCTTTTTCAGCACTTCAAAAGCATATCTTTGTCTTTCTCCGGTTACCGAACCTACCATACATCCGGCCATAACTATAAAAGGCTTTTTGCGGGCATCCTTTTCTGCAAGTTTTAGCATTTTCCCCAAACCGTAAACTTTGTCTTCACTTTTTTGCCTAACAGAACAAGTATTCATTATTAACACATCGGTGCTGATCGCTGTATTATAAAATGTTTCATCGTCATTTGAACCGATAATTTTTTCGGCTTCTTCTAATCCCAAAGCTTCCAAAACACCCGAAATGGTATTCGAATCGGCTATATTGGCCTGGCATCCGAACGTTTTAATAGAATATGTTTTTATTTTAGAATCGTTCACAATGTGATTATACCAAGTTAATTTAAAGTAAAATCGGAAGTTAATTGTATCTAATTACATCTAAATAAGCCGCCAGCCGTTTTCGGCATGATCTCTTGGTATTAAAAAAACAGGTTTCCCATTATCAGGAGTGTCAAATGCCAAAATCATGCCATGAGATTCCTCACCCATCATTTTTCGAGGTTTTATATTGGTTAAGAAAATTGTCTGCACTCCTGTCAAATCCTTCGGTTTATACCATCTTGCCATACCTGTAAAAATATTTCTGATCTCACCACTGCCAAAATCAACTCTCAGCTTTAATAATTTGTCGGAATCTTTAACATTTTCGCACAATATTATTGTCCCGGCTCTTATTTCAAGTTTTTGCAAGTCCTCAGATTCAACATTCATAAAGGTCATTATATCACTGAATATCACTGGTAGGTTTTTTGAATATCTATTCTCGTCTTAGCTCTTTATATAGATCTCTCAGTTCTCTCATGTCTTCTTTAACTGTATTTTTGTAGTAGTTCCTTATTTCCACAACATCCGTTTTATACTTTTTTAACTCTTCAACAGCTAGCATTAGTTTTTCTCTGAACTGTCCCTGCGATTCTCCGCAAGTGTAAGATTTGGTTTCCATTAACAAAGAAATAAAGGAAGAGTAATCCTCCCACGCTTTAGTTAATAAGTCACTTAAAACTATTAAATCCGATTGCAATTTATTAATAACTAAGCCTTTTTCACTCATCCAATCAATAAGATCTTCTACTTTTCTAACTAATGCTTCATAAATATTCTTATGATATTCCTTATTTTGTTCAAATAATTGGATCCGGGCGTCTATTCTGTTGTTAAGTATTTCGCACCCGTTATCACGAATATCCTCACTCTTTTGCAATCTGTTATCAGCATGAGACAAAGCCAGAACATCGGTTTTCCCAATAATTAAAGGTAAAAGTGAAGAAAGAAAAACTAATGAAAGTTTTTTTGTTTTTTGCATAATGAATACCTCCCAATATAAAAGATACCAAAGTTTACAAATATGGACAAACTATACCAGAAATTGATATAAATAACTTATTGCGTGCCTTAAATAAAAAATATATTTTATTGACATTTGCCTTTTTTGCTGTAGTCCTTATGTCACTGACTGCAGTTTTAGTTATAACTAAAAAGAATAACCCTGATACTCCACCTCCTCCGCCATATGTTAAAAAAGAATCAAAGCAGAGAATAATCTATAATCCCGAAAGCGATTTGGCTACCATTAAGGAAGATTGCCGCGAAAGAGGGGGGATATTTAACTCCTGCGGCTCTTACTGTGAAGGAGATGAGATTTGTATCCAGATCTGCGCGTATACTTGCGAATTTAAATGATGTAAGCTAACATACCTCTGCTATGCCTAAAAGAGTTTGGCAACCTAAAAAACTTAAAAGAGTAAAAAAGCACGGATTTTTGAAAAGAATGTCCACAAAAAGCGGTAAAAACGTTTTAAAAAGGCGAAAAGCCAAGGGAAGAAAAGTGCTTGCAAGAATATATAAAGGCAAATGATGCTGAAAAAGCAACATAGACTCTCCACCGATTACGAATTTAATATAACCAGAAAATACGGTAAAAATTTAGTTTCAAAATTTTTTTACTTATATGTATTAAAACCTAAAAATTATGAAGGTCCACCCAAAATAGGTATAATAGTTTCGAATAAATTCGATAAGTCTGCAGCTAAAAGAAACAGAATTAAGCGGGTTTACCGGGAAATTATCAGAAATAATCTGGATAAGATTCCCTCCAATTTATGGATAATAGTATACCCAAAAACTATCAGCAGGGAAGCTGAATATGAAGAAATTAATACTGAATTTACTGACATTCTACAAAAAGAATTTATCTCCGGGCAGGTTCGGAATAAAGATATGCAGGTATGAACCAAGCTGTTCCAGGTATACTTTCGAAGCAATAAATAAGTACGGAGTATTTAAAGGGGGATTAATGGGTTTATGGAGAGTTTTAAGGTGCAATCCTTTCAGCAAAGGCGGATATGATCCAGTCAAATGATAAGCATTTACACCGCATGATAAAATAGAGCAATGCCTGAGCTTTGGAACAATTTACTTGTCAATCCGTTGTTTAATATGATTTTCGTTTTTTACAGATTTACCGGAAGTCTTGGAGTTTCAATAATCTTTCTGACTTTGTTAATCAGAGCTGTATTAGTTCCCGTAATGCTGCCGTCTCTTAAAACATTAAAAAAGCAGCAGGACCTTCAGCCTGAAATAGAAAAAATAAAATCAAAATTCAAGCACGACAAAAAGAAGCAGGCGGAAATGCAGATGGAGCTGTTTAAAAAACACGGTATAAATCCGGCATCGGGTTGCTCTACTCAAATAATTATGATTCTGGTCTTAATAGCCCTCTACGGAGTAATCAGAACAATTACAATGGGAACAAGCATAGAAGAGCTTAACGCCCATGTATACATCAACTCTTTAAAACTGACTGAAGGAGAAAGCATAAACACTAACTTTCTATATTTGGACCTGGCTAAACCCGATCCGTTATTTATTCTTGCGATTTTAGCCGGATTATTTCAGCTTATTTCATCTAAAATGACCATGCCTTATGTTGAACAGGGAGAAAAAGCCGCTAAAAAAACTCCCGGTAAATCTGATGACCTTGCTTATAATATGCAGCAGCAAATGTTATACACAATGCCTATTATGAACGTCCTTATAGGCTTGACACTGCCTTCAGGAGTGGTATTGTACATGGTTGTTACTACTATTTTCTCTATTGCCCAAAGTTATTTTGTATCCGGTTGGGGAGGATTAAAACCCTGGATCCATAAAGCGCAAAAAGTGCTAAAGCCAAGAACCGTATAATGCGGACTGTCATAGAATGACCGACAAAGAAGAAATAATTAAAAATAAATTAAATGCAATTTGTAAATATATTGGAGTTGCCCCCGAAATATCAATTAAGCCGGAGGATAATAATTTATATATGGTGGATATTTCCGGAAATGATCTTAGTTTTATTATCGGGTATAGAGGAGAATCACTGGACGCCCTTCAAAATTTGGTTAATCAAATGATCTTTAAACAGTTAAATGAGTGGGTTCAAGTTGTAATAGATATAAACGGATATAAAAATCAAAAACAAGGTAAAATTGAACAAATTGCTAAAAGGTTTATTGACAAGGTAAGATTTTTAGGACACGAAGTAGACCTTCCTCCAATGGAAGCGTATGAAAGAAGATTTGTTCACATGCTTCTTTCACAATACGATGACGTTGAGTCCGAAAGCAGGGGAGAGGGACGCAACAGACGAGTAGTTATCAAGCCAAAGAAATAATACTTTTGGATATATTAACAAGAAGTTTGAAAATATATTTGTGAGATCGCCCTGCGAATACAGCTACGATCGAAGAAATATATTTTCCAAGAACTATGAAATTTGCATGTCTTCAGGAAAACTTAGCTAAAGGCTTAACAACTATTTATAGAGCTGTGCCTACAAAAAGCACATTACCTATACTTTCAAATGTTCTGTTAATTGCCGAAGAAGGCAGGCTGAAGCTTTCGGCAACCAATCTTGAAACAGCTATAACTACTCATGTTGGCGCTCAAACAGAGGAGCCGGGTTCAACAACTGTTCCGGCAAAACTGCTACGAGACTTTGTTTTAAATTTGCCTCCCAGCACTATAAACGCAACCCTTAAAGATGACATTTTAAATCTTACTTCCGAAAAAACAAAATCAAAAATAAACGGTGTCAGCTCCGATGATTATCCCACTTTACCAGCTTTTGGCGCCGAACTGCCGTATGTTGAGCTTAATCCGATAGCATTTTCAGACGCGGTATCTGTAGTAGCTTTTTCGGCTTCAACTGATGAAAGCAGACCTGTGTTTACCGGCGTCTATTTAAATTTAAGTGAAGAAAAACTTACAATCGCCGCTTCTGACGGCTTCAGATTATCCGAAAAGATTATCGATGTCAAAGAAGGAAAACTGAAAAATTTCACGGTTATAATTCCCGCTAAAACTATATTAGAAGTTTCAAAAATATTTTCGGGATCTGAAGAATCCATCAGATTCGGCTTAAATGAAGACGAAAACCTGGCATTATTTAAATCTGAAGACACTTTAATTGCAACCAGAATTCTGGACGGACAATACCCCGATTATAAAAGAATTATCCCAACAGAAAGCGAGCTTTCAGTGGAATTCTCACCAGTGGAATTACTAGAAGCAGTAAAACTGACAACAGTTTTTGCCAAAGACAACACCTCACCGATAAAAATTTCTTTTGATACAAAGGGAACCATGAAAATCGGGCTGACCACACAGGAGATAGGGGAGCACCAAAGCGAAATATCAGCCCAGGTAGAAGGGGAGCCTTTTGAAATAGCATTCAACTCAAAGTATCTTTTAGATTTTCTGAACAATGTTAAAGCGGAGAGAATTACTCTTAAATCAAAAGGTAAGCTTACCCCATGTTTAATTAAACCAACCGAAACTGAAGATTTTATTCATATTATTATGCCGATGCAGGTACAGGGGAGTTGATCTTTTTAACTGTCACCACTAATTCATCTTCAACGAATTCATCAGGGACATCAAATCCTACTGATCTTAACATGCTTCCTATATATACAGCTTTATGTTTATCGTCAAACCTTCCTTTCTCAACATCATACCAATGTGACAATTCAGCTCTTTCAGCCACATCAAACAACCGCTCTATCTGGTTTAAGAATACATAATCCAATGTTATGGCTCTTCCGGGGGCATCTTTCCATGCATCATATCTTTCTCTATAAACCTGATAAATAAACCTCCCGAAATTCTTTTTTAAATCAGAGTAAAATATTTCGGCGGCATTCGCATTTCTCGTAAAATTATCGGTGGAGTATTTTTCGTGCATATATTTGAAAAATTCGGGATAATCCACAACACTATGTAATCCGGTCAAAGTTTCATTGAAGTGTGCTAATTGCCTCCATATAAAATATTCCTGCGTACCGTACCAAGGAACTATTTCTCTTAACATATGAGCATACTCAACCTGAACCTCGGGATTATCAAGTTTCGCAGCATTTTCATCAACATATTCCTGTAAACCGATTTTTATTTCACGCATTAAATTGTGGGAAGAATCCATAAACTCCTCAGCACTTGGCCCTCCGCTTAATTCTCTTAAGTCACTAGTAGCTACAGCGAAAGCAGCTTCGTAAATCCTTCTGTCTTTCCAGGATAAAGATGTACTTTCTTTCGGAATTCCCCGGAATAACAACATTAAATCTCTTTGAACCACATCTAGGTCTACTCTTCCACCGCCTAATCTCTGAGAGCCATTAGATATATTGCTAGTGGGAATTGTAGCTCTTAATGCAGTAATTAATTCAATATAAGTTAAATTAAACTGTCCCACTTGTACATTTACAGCCTCAAGTAAATCCGGTAAATCTTTAGATCCCACAAGTATAGTAAGAAGTTGGAGTATAGTTTCATTTTCATTAGCTTCAGTCTCCATTACCCGAACTTTCCCGATTTCTTCATGAGCATCTTTACCGACCATTAAATTAAAATTCTGTACAAGATCATGCCCATAGGCAACTACTTCAATTGATTTAGTAAACTCAAACTTTTCGGCTTCTTCACCAGTTAGAGTTCCTTTTAAATACGCTTCTTCCAGCTGCGCCATCACTTCTCCTGTTGAAACACCGTCTTTAAAATAATTCAAAAAGTATAAATGAGCTAAAGTATCAGTGGTACTTCCGGCAATAAACTTGGCGTGTTCGTCATTATGAAAACTCCTTTCGCCATCACAATTTCTAACATCAATTTCTGAAGGTGAAATAAATGTACGATTTTCGGACTTAGGATGTGGACTTCCTGAGTCGGGTCCATATCTTTCATTTAAAATGGTTAAAATAGTAGATTTTTTTTGCTCACATAAATCGAGAAACTCTTTTCTCTGTATTTCACCTCTTAAATTTTCAGCATCCGCTATCAGTTCGTCTCTCATCTTTTTTTAGTCCTTATATTATAATTTAATCCTTTTGTTTTTCAAATTACGGCAGAATTGAACTTACAGCGGGCAAATAAATTGTTTTAGAAACAGCCATTTGCATAAGAATTATATTATAATGAAATTCACAAAAACGGGATTCTTTTCCCTCCAAATTCAAGATGCGGGTGGAAGGGTAATTACAAGAAATACCATTTTCATCGGTATATATACAACAAACCGGTGATTTCTGCAAATCGATTTTGTCTTTTTTAGACATATATCTAAACTCCTTCTAACATTGTACAATTAATACCGGTAATTATGAAGAAATTAAGCGTAGACAACATTCGAAACATAATTTTCGGCATAGAAGACAGTTTGGTTTCCACAAGCGGGTTTCTATTTGGATTAGCTACAACTTCATACGAAACACATCAAATATTTACCTCCGGAATAATAATTATTTCTGTTGAAGCTGTATCAATGGGGGCCGGAGCCTTTCTTACCGAAGAAGAAACTCTGGAAATGGAGTCCAAAAGCAGTGAAAGAAAAAAGGCTAATCCATTGTTTGACGGAATCCTAATGTTTTTATCCTACTTTGGTGCAGGTTTTATCCCATTATTACCTTACATATTATTAGAAAGGGAATTAGCAAAACCTGTATCAATGGTATTATCTTTTTCCGCATTGTTTTTATTAGGATATTTACCTACTAAAAAACTTAAATCGGCTTTCAGAATGCTTGTTGTTGCGGGAGCTGCGGCAAGTGTAGGTTATTTGGTTGGCAGCGTATTTTAAATATGTGGTAAACTTGTAGGTAACGTTTATGGATCGATCAATACCTGAAATTTCATTTAAAAAATTTTGGCTTCCGATTACTTGGTTTGGAAGCACTTTCTTTGTTTTGCTTGTAACTTTATTTACATTATTTTTATCATTTTCCAATCCAAAACCTCATATTACTGACAAATATTCAATATTTTCGGCAAAACCTTTAGTGCTGGGAGATTCTACTTTTTCCTTAGATAGCGTAGATGCAAGAGCTGTAATGCTTGACAATGTTTTTGAAAAATACGGCTGTCCACTTTACGGTACAGGGAGAATATTCGTTGAGGAAGCCGATTTAAATAATTTACCTTTCTGGCTTGCTGCTTCAGTTGCTTTTCAGGAGTCAAGCTGCGGAAAAAATACACCTGTTAAAGAAGGAGTTGAATCATATAATGCCTGGGGATGGGGAGTTTACGGAGATAATGTAAAAATGTTTGAAAACTGGGAAGAAGGCATTAGCACCGTGTCCGAGTTTTTAAATAATAGATTTTACAAACAAGGTGTAACCGAACCTTGTGAAATAATGAAAATCTATACACCGTCTTCCGGGGGTTCCTGGTGCAACGGAGTTGAGTTCTTCGGAGACATTATTTCCAACTATAAAACACCGGAAAACACTTAAACCACAGCAATAATCCTATCTTTCCCTCGTTTGAAAAAAACACCTATTTAAGGTATAATACAACAATGATTAGACCATAGCTACTTTTCTGCCCAGTAGAGCACTATCCAGCCATACAGCATAAACATCCACCCGAAAAACAGTTAGAAATAAACATTTATGTTGATTAATATCCGGCCTGGAAATGGTAAGGTAGTTGTTTTGCAAGTCATACAGGAGAATAAATGTTAAGTATTAAATATTTATACATTTCAATAGTAATGAGCATAACCTCTTTAACAAGCGGTTTTTTTATGTGGGTCAGTTTTAATACCCAGGAAGTTATAAATGAAAAACCCAAAGCATCAAAGATTGTATTAGGAAAAATAGAATCAGAAAAAATTGACAGGGCCGGCTCCTTAGAAAAATTCTTCGAATCTTATAATTCTCCATTGAAAAATAATGCCGAAACGTTTATTACTGTTGCCGACAGATACGGAATTGATTACAAACTACTTCCTTCCATTGCCTGTTTAGAATCAACCTGCGCCCGATTTTTAATACCGGAAACACATAACCCGTTCGGTTGGGGTGGAGGTAGAATTTATTTTAAATCTTATGATGAGGCTATTGAATCGGTCGGAAAAGGCTTAAATGAAATTTACCTTTCTAGAGGTCTAGATAATGCCGAAAAAATTGCACCTGTATATAATCCTCCGAGCCCGCATACATGGACAAGAGGTGTTAACTTCTTTATTAATAAAATAGAAGATGTATCATAAAATCGATGAATCATAGGTTGCAGGGGCATGTGTTGGAACTGGTATACAAGCACGGCTTAGAACCGTGTCCCGAAAGGGATGTGGGTTCGACTCCCACCATGCCCACCAATGATCTTTTAGATTAGATACTTAGTTCAGTACATAATCCATAATGGTCTGATAAATTTACGTTTATTCCATTTAAATTAAACAAATCATTTAATATCACTTTTTGGTTTTTGCATTTTAGATTACCGGAAACAAACGTATAATCATATCTGATTTCGATGTTATATTTGTATAATCCCTTTTTATTAGTATTATCTTTTGAAAGAGTAATCAATCCGGAATTAAATGATGGGTCCCTCAATTTTGACCTGTTTAATAAATCAATATAAAGCGGGTCTTCAGGTTTGAAATTAAAATCTCCTGTCACAATTAAATTTCTAGTTTCCGGTTCTATATCTCCGATTAACTGCTCTAATTGGTTTCTTAAAATTTCCTTTTTGGACTTGGAATTCCAATTATACATACTTACTAAATGTGTATTTATCAATATAAGCTCTATACCATTTACATTTATATTCAATTTTTGATACCCCTTACCCAAAATCTTGTCCGGTAACTGATTTGAAAAAAACCTGCCTTGACTACTGTACCTCACAAAACTTTTTTCATTAAATGGGAAAAGCGAAGCTACAAACAAACCGCCTTTATTTAAAAGTCTTTTGGGAAGGCAGTAAGTATGATATCCAAAAGTGTTAAAAACTTCGGAAATTCTTTTTGCGGTTTTGGAAAAATTGATTTCCTGAAGACAGATAATATTAGCCTGCTGTTTAACAAGTTGATTTACCAGAAGGTTAATTCTTTCACCCCGGTTTAGTAATATTGGTGAATCCAGGCAGTTTTGTGAAATTATTTTCAGTTCCACGGATATAACATTAACTATTTACACTAATCCAATACTTTAATGAAGTTGGTGTCCAATTTCCAACCAAAATGAGTTTTTCTATCTTTGATTTCCTCGCATCGTTAACACCCGCGAGCATTTCTTTTACCGGATTTACAGAATACCTCAGCTCTGAAACAAATTTAGGCAGCAATAATCCGGTTGATCTGTTCCAATCCTGCCTATGCCTGTTTACAAAACTGGCCGGCCATTTGATATCAATTGAGTAGGTCAGAAGCTCTTTAACCTGCTTGTTAAAATCATCTACTTTAGTATTACTCAGTATCCAATATCCCACCATGGATAATTTATTCCAGTAATCCATTAATATTCGAGTGTCTTTAAATCTGTTATAAATATTTTCAAAGTCTTCCTCAAAACCCATACTATCAGCAGCATTTTTGTTTCCGTTCAAAAATTCAAAAACCAAACTTTCAAAATGATCGGCTACCGACTCTTTTGAAGCGGACGTCATTGCATTTAGATTTTCCTTAATATATAGCGGCAGATCCGACAAATCGGTGTTAATGTAATTCAGGCAGTGACCTAATACTTCATGTCCTAATAACGAAATTAGTCTCTCCGGAATAAGGTTAATTTTTCCATCTAGCATATAACAGCACTTTGCAACACTTAAATAAGATGCTTTTGCGACTTTATCGGCATATGATCTACTATTATCCGATTCTACTGAAATAATATATTCGTCAAGTAATTGCGGCACCCCGGGAAAATCGGAAAAGAATTCCGATAACACTTTTTTAAAATTATCTACATACCTAAGTACTAAAAATTCCGCATCAACTCTTATTTTAGGTGAACCAAGCGCAACTTCTGATCTTCTTGAACTCGAATATGCTTCCATCTGTCTTAAATTTGCCGCAATAACTTTATCTTTGTTTGTACTCAACCACTTTTTAATTTCATCCAGATCTTTAGAAGTAACTTCATACATTGAAATCACTTGTTCCGGAGTTTTTATACTGGGATTAAATTCATCCTCTAGGTTTTGGATTTGGTTATTGCAGATTTTTGAAAGTTCGTACACTAAAATTTCATCTAAAGATTTCGGGCCTTCAATTTTGGGTAATTCTCCAGAAAGCATCTTAAAATCGGACAATAAATTTCTTGTATATTCCAAGTCAATAATTGAATACGGCTGATCAAAATGAAATTCTCTCTTCAGCACTCTTTCGTAAAGCTTATTTCCTTTTGATATTAGGTCTTTAAGGTCCTGTTTCTGCATAAATTCAGTTTATCATATCAATTTATTCGACTTATCGGAAATTTAATAATAGAATATCAAAGTGAGAAAGTTTATTTCCGAACACCCGATTTTATTTACTTGCTTAACATCGTGCACAACATTAATTGTAAGCACAATAATGTTGTTTTCATTTTTGTTTTTTATATTTTTGGCAGGAGTATCGGCAGTATCTTCTAAATTAGACGGCTTTGAAGGTACCCAAATTTCACCGTACAGATATGTAGACGGCAATCCGGATTCAGAGAATAAAATTCTGGTAATTCCTATAAAAGGTGTAATTTTAACTTATCCTCTGGAAGAAGATTCAATATTCAGCTTTTTATTAACCGGCCAGGTGTATGGCTATACTATTAAAAGAGAGTTGTTGGAGGCAGCTGGCGATCCTGAAATTAAAGGAGTTATTCTAGAAATAGACTCTCCGGGCGGTACTATTGCCGGATCCAAGGCAATATCCGATGGAGTGGATTATTATAAGAAAGCAACTGGTAATCCCGTTTTTTCTCATATTATAGGCATGGGGGCTTCCGGAGGATATTGGGCAGCCGCCTCAGCTGATAAAATTATAGCCGACACAGGCAGTTTAACAGGAAGTATAGGCGTAATAATGGGTCCTTTTAAATATTATAATAAAGTTATTAGCGAAAGTGATTTTATAGGATCAATTTCAACTGAAGAGGGGATTGAGTCATATTATATTTATGCCGGAGAAGATAAAGACCTGGGCGATCCTTATAAAAGACTATCGGAAAAAGCCAAAAACACTTTGCAGAATAGCGTGGACAACGAATACGAAATCTTTTTAGAACATGTAAGCAATAATAGAAAAATCGGCACTGAAACTTTAAAACAGAATGTGGGAGGGCTGGTTTTTGGGAACGATCAGGCGCTTGAAAACAAGCTTATAGACGAAACCGGAAGCACAAACTATGCATACAGTACTCTAGCTGAAACCGCCGGATTAACAAATTATCAGGTTGTAGAGTATAAAAGCACGCAGGGATTTTTGCAGGAAATTTTCGGAGTACTTTTCAAACCTGAAAATATGAAATCGGCTTATATAAATTCCAAGTGCTTACTTTGCAACAAAATGCTTTTTCTCTATGGCACGCCTCAAAATTACTAAATTAGACAAATCAGACAACAATTCGATTAAGTTCCCACCGGTGCACATCAATAGCCTAAAATATATTTATATGTTAAACTTTTCCAGTCTATGAAGACTTCGGTAGAAAAATTACCAAAATCAACAATAAAACTTACAGTCACAGTTCCTTCAGATAAGGTAAAAGAAACCTATTCCCAAGTATTGGACGAATCCGTTAAAAGCACCGAGCTTCCGGGATTCCGAAAAGGAATGGCGCCGAAAGAACTTGTAGAGGAAAAGGCCGATGTTTCAAAACTTTATGGTGAAGTGATAAATCATCTTCTGGAAACTTATTATCCTCAAGCTCTAAAAGAAAACCTGATCTCTCCGGTATCCAATCCGAAAGTAGAAATAAAAGAATTTGATCTGGAAAAAGAATTTGAATTTGTTGCTACTGTAGCGATAAGACCGGAAGTTACAATAGGGGAGTTTAAACACAAACTTAAAGAATTTCTTGAAACGCGTAAAAAACAAAGGTCCCAGGAAAATGCCGAAAAACTTAAAAGAGGAGAAAAAATCGATGATTCCCATATACATTTATCAACGAATGAAGTAATTGAAGCAGTAATAAATTCTTCTCAGGTGGAAATTGCGGACATACTTATAGAAGAAGAAACCGACAGGCTGATGTCGAGATTAGTTGATCAGGCGCAGTCAATAGGTTTGTCTTTGGAACAATACTTAAAAGCACAGAACAGAACGGCAGAACAACTGAGAAGTGATTATTCAAAAGCTGCAGAAAAAAGCCTTAAAGCCGAATTTCTGCTCAGTAAGCTTGTTAAAGACGAAAAAATAGAAACAACCGACGAGGAAGTAATAGAAGCTTATGTTGCCGCAGGTGAACCGAATCCTGAGGAAAAACTCAAAAACGACGTCGAAAAGTGGTATATTAAAAGTGTACTGGAAAAGAATAAATTAATAACTAAAATAATTGAAGAAATAGAAGGAGAAAAACATGACCACTCACACAACTAAATCCTACAATACTAAAACAGGCGGAACTTTTCCGTCCCATCTTCCCAACACAAAAGGGGATACACTTGTACCTATAGTTGTTGAAAAAGAACCGAACGGATTCGAAAGGTCTTATGATATATATTCGAGATTATTAAAAGACTTCATTGTTTTTGTCACCGGTCCTGTAGATATGGCTACTGCTAATACTTTTATCGCACAAATGCTTTTTTTGGAAAGCCAGGACCCTAAAAGAGACATTAGCATTTATATAAATTCCCCCGGAGGAAGCGTATACGCCGGTACTGCAATGTACGACACTATCAGGCACGTTAAAAATGAAGTGGTAACTATTAATGTAGGACTGGCTGCTTCGGCGGCTTCATTACTACTTTCCGCAGGCACAAAAGGTAAAAGATATGCATTACCGAATTCATATTCCATGATTCATCAGCCCTTAATAACCGGAGGGTTGGAAGGTCAGGCCACAGACATTGAAATTGAAGCAAGGCACATGATTCAGCTTAAACATCAATATGCGAGAGTTTTATCCGAAAACAGCGGCCAGAAATATGAAAAAGTTATGCAGGATATAGAACGAAACAATTGGCTCAGTGCTGAAGAAACACTACAATACGGATTGATCGACAAAGTAATGGATCCGCGAAAACAGTAGAAAATAATTCTCACTTTAATAGCAATGCTATAATAAGTTTCAATAGCGGGCTCCTAGCTCAGATGGTTAGAGCGCTTCAGTGACATTGAAGAGGTCAGAGGTTCAAGTCCTCTGGAGCCCACCATTAAATTAGAATATGCAAAAACACAGCACTCATTATGTTAAAACAATATTTCTGTTTATTCTTCTTCTTTTGGAATCCTCTTTACTTTCTGTTTTTTTAATGGAAATGATCAGAAATCAAAACATATTATTTCCCTCAATAGAAAGCTTTACATTTGTATGCATTTTGATAATTATGATTTATATCGCTCAGGTACTTACGATCGGGGCGTGGGAAAAGTGGGAGCACTACCTGTTGGTCCCGATTCCGGTCACTTTAGGTATTACTGCGGGATTAATCAATTCCGGATTTAAGTGGTGGTTTGTGATTACTATATTAAGCCTTTTGCTTCTCGCGGAAAGTGTATATTTAACTGACAGATTTAAAAAATTACTGCTTAAATTCCACCCCCGCCTGATATTTAGAAATATTAACAGAACTACAGGATTTGTTTTCGCAATTTTGGCCGGAATTTATACTTATCAAAATTACGTTGACTTGAATTCCGCCCTGCTTAAAACAAGAGTCAGCGAGTTTGTGGATCAGCAGTACGGAGATATAGCCAAACCTTTAATTGAACAACAATTAAAAGAACTGCAAGGAGCACAAAATCTGCGGGAAGATATAAATCTTATAAATGAGCAGTACGGGTTTGACTTGAGTCCTTTTTTAAACAGCACCACTCCTACAGACACGGACAACCAGATTAAGGCAAATCTGGTTACTCAAATAATGGGGTGGATCGAACCGTACAAACAATTTATACCGCCTGCGCTTTCCATAATAACATTCGCGTTCTTTCAATTTTTATTTGGAATCTCCTACTTTCTATTTACTCTATTAATTGACGGACTAATAATTGGCGCAAAAAAGATAAATTTTTTGCATGTGGAAGAAATAGAGGTTAAACAGGAAATTTTGAAGTTTTAGGTTCGGCTAATAATAGTAGAGTGCTATAATATGGACATGAAAATTACAGTAGAGTATGATCATCAAGTGAGTATGAAATTTTACTATTATGTTAACAAAACCTTAAATACTTTAACCACTACCCCTTCTAGGGGTTAAAAACTTGTACCTAAAACCAATTTCTCTGTTAAAATTATTTGAAAGGAATTAAATATGTCAAAGGTTAAAGAAGAATTAGAAAACGATCCGTTAATGCCTTTAAGGCATACGGCTGAACACGTCCTACACTTGGCAATGCAGGAATTGTATCCGAGCCTTAAAAAAGCAATGGGTCCGCCTATAGAAGAGGGTTTTTATTTTGATTTCGATCTTGATGAAAAAGTATCTTCAGACGACTTTGTGAAAATAGAAAAAAGAATGCAGGAATTAATAGATGCCGACCTTCCGGTAACTCTCGTTCACAGCTCAGTAAAAGAAGCAAAAGATATTTTTAAAGACAATCCATTTAAATTAGAGTGGCTGCAGGAAATTCATAACCGCGGCGAAGAAGTAACTTTATACGAAATGGGAGAAAAAGACGGCAAGCATTACGATCTGGATTTATGCGCGGGACCTCATGCTAGAAGCACGGGAGAAGTTAAAGCGTTTAAATTATTGAGCGTTGCTGGCGCGTATTGGAAAGGTAACGAAAAAAACAAGATGCTGACCAGAATTTACGGGACAGCTTTTGATACAAAGGAAAAACTTGAAAAATACCTGAAAAACTTAGAAGAGCAGAAAAAACGCGACCACCGAAAACTGGGGCAGGAACTTGAATTATTTACATTCTCAGAGGAAGTAGGCCCTGGACTGCCTTTGTGGACGCCCAAAGGTAATGTAATAAGAGAAGAACTGGAAAAGTGGGCTAAAGATACCGAGAAAAAACTGGGATATATGAGAGTTGCCACACCTCATATAGCCAAACACACTTTATTTGAAATATCCGGACACCTGCCTTACTACAGGGATGATATGTACAACCCAATGGATATTGAAGGCGAAGAGTATTTTCTGAAAGGAATGAATTGTCCGCACCATCACATGATATTCAAGTCAAAGCCTAAGTCTTACAAGGATCTTCCCTTAAGATACGCAGAATACGGCATGGTATATAGATTTGAACAGTCAGGCACATTATTCGGGCTAATGCGGGTTAGAGCAATACAACAAAATGATGCGCATATATATTGCACACTCGAACAAGCTGAGGACGAGTTCTTAAAAGTACTCGAGCTTCACGAATTTTATTACAACACTCTGGGTCTTACAAAAGATGATTATTACATTGCTTTCGGTCTGCCCGATACAAATAAAAAAGAAAAATACCACGGGGACAAAGCCACTTGGGATAAAGCTGAAGAATTAATGAGAAAAGCCTGCAAAAGGTCCGGTATAAGATCTATAGACGATGTTGGCGGTGCTGCATTTTACGGACCGAAGACAGACTTCACAATCCGTTCTTCGACCGGAAGAGAATTTGCAATCTCAACCAACCAGCTTGACCTGTTTATGCCCCAAAGATTTAATCTTGAATACACGGACAAAGACGGATCAAAGAAATTATGCGTGGTAATCCACAGAGCACCTTTAGGCTCACACGAGCGGTTCATCGGATTTTTAATCGAACATTTCGGCGGAGCGTTTCCGGTCTGGCTTTCACCTGTACAAGTACAGATTATTCCCATTTCAGAAAAACAAATTGATTATGCAATAAAACTACAAAATATGTTTATAGAAAGAAATTTAAGAGCTGAAGTAGACGATAGAAGCGAGACTATACAAGCAAAAATTCGAGACGCACAGCTGCAGAAAATTCCTTACATGCTGGTGGTAGGGGATAGGGAAGTACAAAATAATGAAGTGAGCGTTAGACTACGAACTGGCGAAGATTTAAAAGCAAAGCCTTTAACAGAAGTGCTAGCTAAAATAGAGGACATATATTTGACCAAAAGCCTGAAATTATGGTAACTTACGAAAGCTGAAATGCTAAAACGGAGGTATAGATTATAAGAGATTATTACAGGATCAACGAAAGAATAAGGTCACCCCAGCTTAGAGTTATAACGGGTACAGGGGAAAATTTGGGCGTTATGAGCACCGCGGACGCGTTAAAACTGGCCAAGGAAAAAGAACTAGATCTTGTTTTAATATCGGAGCAAGCAAACCCACCGGTTGCAAAGATCCTTGAATACAATAAGTTTCTTTACGAAGAAAGAAAAAAAACTTCTGCCGTAAAAGCCAAGGCGAAAAAAAGCGAGCTGAAGGAATTTGTGTTCGGTCCTACAATCGGAGAAGGGGATATAGCAATCAGAGTAGAAAGATCAAAGGAGTTCATAAAAGAGGGTAACAGAGTTAAGATTTCGGTTAAATTAAAGGGCAGGGAGGCTGAATACCCGGATCTAGGATTTGAGAAAATTAAAAGATTCCAGGAAGAACTTGCAGATGTAGCTAAACTAGAAAGCGAGCCAAGAAGAAACGGGAAAATTATTTCAGCAACTTTCTGCAAAATATAATATTATTTCGCTTCCGCGAAGTAATATTTAACAAAATTATTTCACTTTCGTGAAGTAATTTATAACTAAATTATGCCAAAAGGACGCACTTTTTTTACAAAAAGTGCTATCATTTGTCAAAAATGAATTTATGCCAAAAGTGAAAACTAAAAAGACATTAATAAAAAGAATAAAGATTACAAAAAAAGGCAAAGTACTCAAAAAACAAAATAGTAATGCCCATCTAAAGGTAAAAATGAGCAATTCAAGAAAACTCAGAAAAAACAAAGTAATTACAATGCATGACAAAGGACATACAAAAATTTTTAAAAAGTTGCTGGCTAAAGCGGGAAAAAGAATTTCATAAGGAGATAGTATGCCAAGAGTAAAAGGCGGTCCCAGAGGACACAGAATGCATAAAAAAATCTTAAAACTGGCAAAAGGCTACAGAGGATCCAGGCATCGATTGTTTAAGCGCGCAAATGAAGCGGTATTAAGAGCAGGAAAGCATGCTTTTGAAGGCCGAAGACAGAGAAGAAGAGATTTTAGAAAATTATGGATTTCCAGAATCAGCGGAGCTCTTTCAAGCCACGGGGTAAAATACAGCAGATTTGTAAACTACCTTAAAAAATCAAATATAGAATTGGATAGAAAACAATTATCAGAAATGGCAGTAAACGATCCCAAAGGATTTGAAAAACTAATAAAGAGCGCAGGCAAATTATAAAACTTTATACACCCTCACGGATTCACTTTGATAAACAATTTCCGTAAGATTTTCGATAGTCTGTATATTTATATCAAAACCGTATTTGTTTTTTTCAAAATCCCCGATAAATATATAAGATATGGCGTATTTATCAAGAATCCCGCTAATAATTTCTTCATCATTACTTTTATAAATCTGATCAACTTCATTTCTCCTCAAATCTATTTCCTCCACATCATTTCGCCATGTCCATTCGTGTCCCGGCCAGCCCAAAATAGTAGGCCATCCTAAAAAGGTTGAATAAAAACTACCATCCTGATAGCTTTCTCCCACAGCCTCAACTATAATCGGCTGAGACTCCTTATACTCATTCTCCAAAAACATAATAGCCGAATAATCATCTGGGTATTTCTTTCCCATCCAAGATAATCCGTAATCAATCCCGGTAAATCTCTTTCCGTCAATCATCGATTGTTTCACTGCAAATACTGGATAGTAGGCCAAAATTAACATCATGATCAGCAGAGTTCCTTTAATTAATAAACCCACAATCCCGTTTCTAAATAAAAATAAATAGTAAGCAACTGCAAGCCCGGTAATAACTCCCAGCCAAACCCAGACCTGCATGCTTATTTTAAAAACAGTGTTCGCCCTAAACCATTCTCCCTGAAACATAATATCTTTCATATAAAATACTTCCATAAAACCCAAAAATAGAATTCCGGTTATTATGAGCATTTTTATAAATCCGGCGGCACGGGAACCACTTTTGCTTTTATAAAGAAAAACACTGAATAATACCAAAACAGCTGCAAAATGACCCCAATACAACAGCCATTTCCAGGCAACACTGGATGATTTAACAATTCCCAGTCCCAATGTCGGAGTTAAAAAATCTTTCTTCCATAGTACTGAAACTCCAAATGCAATAATGAAAGAAGACAAAATACCTAATAACGCTCTTTTTTTATTTTTTTCCAAATATATTATTGAAAAGCAAGTGAACACACCTAAGGTCATTGCATCCCATGAGTTAGTCATAAAAGATATTCCCATCAGAAATCCTAAGACAACAGGAAACAATAAACGCTTGCCGCCGTTTTCTTCAATAAAATATGCCAGTATTGCAGCCAAAAACACTACCCCTAGAATAAGACCCCAGGTATGAGCATGCAGATCGGAAACTAAAAAAGAATAAATAGGCATCTCAGTTATTGTATTGTCAATAAATCTGGTTGGATCCGGATACCAGGGAGATGAGCCGATTTTTAATATCCACCTTACGGAAAACAAAGTACCGGAAAACTGCACAAAAAATACCGTCAGCACGCCGGCTATATAAGAAACAATATTCCTTCCAACAGGAAACATTAATAAAAACAGATTTCTACCCAAACTGAACAAACACATACCTAAAATCCCGAACATCCACACTACTAGTACAAAAAAACCCGGAACTAAATTTATACCCATTAGATTTAAAAAAACGTATGAAATAAAGTGACCGAAATAATAGTAGTTAATTGAATGACCGGCCAGCCAAACATCATTAGGCGGCAGTGCGGGGGATTCGAATAAAGATTTAATAAATCCGAAATCCATAAATCTTTCAATCGAGTATATTTCAGGTTCGCGGCTGCGCACAAAATACCATAACAGCGCTAAAACCAAAAATATCAGCTGGCTGTAAACCATATTCATTATCAGATGTTTGTTAATAGAAAGATGTCCGAATTTGAAAAAAACAAAAACATTCATTAAAACCCAAGCCGCAAAAGAAATATAAACATAAATTCTATTTAATCCAAAAGCATAGGACAATAAAAATGTTAAAAAAGATATTACGATCAAACTTAAGACATGGGAATATGCATAACCTTTATCATTAAACCTACCGAATATTTTCGAAATAATCGGAAATCCTGAAAGACCGACCAAAAAATTTACAGCAAAAAGAGGCAATAAGAAAGTTTTTAATTCCGTTAACAAAATCTCCATAAACAAACCGTATCAGAATTAGCTTTTTGAACTTTTACACCTGATTTTCAGACAGCAGCAAAATCTGTTATTACGTTATCATTTTACTACAAGTAAAAATAGTTATCGGACTCTGCCTAAATGGATCGTTAAATCCCACCTCCTAAACTGTGGAAAAACAGCCAAAAACTGCTAAACTTACTGTCATGGACATACAAAACAGGGTAGACGAAATTCACCTTAAATTCAACGAAGATCTTAAAAAAACAAAACTTAACGGCGATTTTGATAATCTTTTCCTTAAATACTTCTCAAAAAGTTCAGGAATTACAACTTTATTGCTGAAAGAACTTCCAAAATTAAGTGCAGAAGAAAAAAATAAATACGGCCCGGTTTTCAATGATCTAAAAGCAACTCAGAAAGAAGCTATAGAACAGGCGAAAATACTCCACGAAATTGAACAAGTTTCAAATCCCTTAATAGATTTAACATTGCCCGAAAAACCGGCCGAAACAGGGATGCTCCATCCCTTAACCCAGGTTATCCGCGAAATGAACGACTTTTTCAGATATTACGGATTCTCAGTTGCCGAAGATAGGGAAATAGAAACAGTCGAATACAATTTCAGAAAGCTCAACCTGCCAGAGGACCATCCCGCAACAGATCTGCAGGATACCTTGTTTGTTAAACAGCCTGACATTTTATTAAGAACACACACTTCATCGGTTGAATCACGAATACTGACTAATAATAAACCGCCCATAAGGGTTGTAACTCCGGGTAAGGTTTACCGTAATGAAACTGCAAATAAATCAAACAGCTCATTCTTTCACCAGTACCAGGGCGTAGTAGTAGATAAGGGAATTACGATGCAGAATCTCAAAGCAACAATCGAAACATTTTTGAAATTCTTATACAACACTGATATTAAAATGAGATTCAGGTATAAATACTACCCGGAAGTTTCTCCCGGTATGGGCGCAGACATTCAATGCACATTTTGCAGCGGCAGCGGATGCGAAGTATGCAGATACCGAGGGTGGATAGAAGTTTTAGGCTCGGGGATGATACATTACAACACATTAAAAATGTGCGGCATAGATCCGGAAGTTTACACCGGTTTTGCCTGGGGAATGGGATTGGACAGACTTGTAATGACTAAATTCGGAATTCCGGATATTAGGAGGCTTTACGGTGGGGGGATGGTTTACGAATAATATGAAAATACCACTGATTTGGCTGAAAGACTATATAGAAATAAATAAAACACCAAAGGAAATTGCAGCTTCGTTTACCTCTTTGGGGTTGATGCTGGACAAGCCTATTGAAAACGGGGTTTTAGATTTAGAACACCGCATGGACCGGGCGGACTGGCTTTCAATAACTGGATGTGCAAGGGATCTGGCGGCGTTCGAAAATGCCAAATTTAAATTTCCAAAAGTTCACAAAGAAAAAGGTAAAGAACCTACAAAAGAAAGTTCTGTGGAGATTAAAGTTGAATGTCCCGATCTGGTAAACAGATTTAACACCAGGGTATTTAGAAATATTCAAGTTCAGGAGTCGCCGGAATGGCTGAAAGAGCGCTTGGAAGCATACGGAATACCAAGCATAAATAATATTGTGGATATTACAAATTTTGTAATGGTAGAGCTTGGCCAACCTATGCATGCACAGGATACGGATAAAATGGAAAAGCCCGAAATCGTAATTAGAAGGGCAAAAAATGACGAAATAGTAAAAACTCTTTTGGGGGAGGAAGTAAAGCTTGATCCGGATGTGTTTGTATTAACCCAAAACGATAAAGCCACGGTAATAGGAGGAATAGTGGGAGGCGAAAGCACCGGTGTAGACCTAAAAACCAAAAACATTGTATTGGATGCCGGAAACTACAACCAAACCAGTGTCCGAAGGAATTCCAGAAAATTAAAAATCCAAAATGAAACAGTTTTAAGATATGATAAATATTTGAATACCGAGCTGACTCAGATTGCAATAGAAAGAGCTGTAGAACTGATATTGGAACTGGCGGGGGGAGAGTACTATGAAAATTTTGACTACTACCCAAAGAAAAAACATATAAAGCCAATGACATTAAGACATAAAAGAATAAAAGTACTGAGCGGAATGGAAATCGAACCGCCGAAAGTCAGAAAAATTCTGGAGCTGCTGGAATATAAAATATTAGATGAAGATAAGAAAGGTCTTACAGTGGAAATACCTCACTTTAGAACCGACGTAGAAGTGGAAGACGATTTGGTAGCCGATGTTTTAAGAATAAACAATTACGAAAAGATTCCGGTTACTTTAATTAGTGCTGCACCTCCGAAAGAAATAACCAAGCCTGTTTATAAATATGAAGAAAAGTTAAGAGATGTCTGTGCCGGACTCGGACTTCATGAGCACATCACTGACCCACTGGTCGCTAAAAATGATAATGACAAAAAACAGGTGGTTCTGGAAAATTCGCAAAGCTCCGAAAAGAATTCATTAAGATATTCAGTTTATCAAACCCTGACACCCGTAATAGAAATGTACCGCAAACAAAATATAAAAAAATGCGGATTATTTGAAATAGGCAAGACCTTTGAGCTGAATGGTAAAGGCGAAAATATAGAAAATTATTTGGAAACAAGAGTGTTGGAAGTTGTTTATTTTGAAGAGGGCATGAGTCCATATAATACAAGTCTGAATATAAAAAGGGTTTTGGGAAGATTGCTAAAAGATATGGGAATACAAAATTATTATTTTCAAGTGAATATAGCCGATAATAAAACCGGTAAATCATCTCAGTCCGGTAACAATGACAACAATTATGAAAACAAATCCCTTATTAAACAAGAAGAACTGGTACTCGGAGAATTAAAATACGATTCATTTACTATTTTCACACAAGAAATGCTTAAAGCAGAAACCGTAAACACAAGAATAAAGCATGATATTACAGCCTCAATTTTTGAAGATATCTCATTAGTAGTTAAAGTGGGGTCAATTATAGGTGAGACAATAAAAGCCATAAAAGATCTTAATTCCAGTATCACCGAAGTTTATGTTATAGACGAATATCAGGATAAAAAACTGGGGGAAAATAAAAAGGGCGTTACATTAAGAATAGAAATCGCTACAGATAAATCAGGTGCCGCAAGCGTTAAGGAAAAAATTCTCGAGGTAATAGAAAAAAATCCCGATATAGAAATAAGAACGTAAGACTGTTAAATTCTATCTAAAAATTCCCGACCTTCAATTTCAAATTAGTAGTACCCTTATTTCCGTTCTCGTCTGTTGCAGTTGCCTCAAACTCATGTTCTCCTATTTGATCGGGTTTAAACGAAAAGTTATATCCGAACGGTTCTGATTCGTCGGAAGTTATTTGCTGTCCGTCAACATAAATATTCACCCTCTCAACATCTTTTGCAGAAGAAACTTCTATACTCAACCTAAAAGACAACGGCACGGTTTGGCCATCCTTCAGCCCTACAATATCAACATAAACTTTATCTTCGTCTTTAAGATCTCCGCCCTCATAAACTAAATGCGACTGAGTTTGAGGCGGAAAATACTCCGACTGTCCTATAAAATTTTCATAAACCCATTTGTCTACTTCGGTCTGCCATTCGGATCTTTCCGCCAGCACTTTTACGAAAGTTTTTATTTCTGTTTTACCTGCCTGCTTGCACGAATCGTTTGCCAGCTTACCATCTTCTTCGCAGATTTCCAGTTCCTGATACCACGGGCTCTTGGCGGTTGGCTCCGTTCCTTTTATAAACCATTCTTCTCTCACCGGATTATCTCTGTAAGGCTGCATTCCTGTTAATTTGTCCACGTTGTGTTTTTCAACATTTTTAGGAGGTGCAAATTTTTCATTTTCTTTGTCTTTTAAAAACTCCTTCATAAATCTGTTCCAAATAGGAGTGGCTCCCGAAATACCCGAGGCCAGCACAGGATTCATGGCTTCATTATTATTGTTTCCTACCCAAACTCCTGCTACTACCGAAGGAGTAAATCCTATTGCCCAGTTATCTCTTTTGTCGTCGGTAGTTCCCGTTTTAACCGCTACCTGATAGCCCGGTATGTTTAGCAGGCTTCCTAAACCGAATACCTCGGACCTGGCCCCGTCATCCGATAAAATATCCGAAATTAAAAACGCAACTTCTTCATTCAGCACGCGCTCTCCACCGTTATCCCTCCATTTGAAAATTTCATTTCCATTAGAATCTTTTACTTCCAAAATTGTTACCGGTTCCCTATAAACCCCTTTTCCAGCAAACACCGCAAAGGCATCAGTCATTTCCAAAAGCTTTGTTTCCCCTCCTCCCAAAGTCAAGGCCAAACCGTATCTTTGTCTTTCCTTCAGAGTTGAAATGCCCATAGCCTCCGCCTGATCGATCATTGCATCAATTCCCACTATTTTTAAAGTTTTAACTGCAGGAATGTTAATGGAATTTCCCAGAGATTTCCTTACAGGCATCGGCCCTCGAAATTTACCGTCATAGTTTTCAGGGTTGTACGGCTTGTCAGGAGCCGAACCCGGAAATGAAGTAGGAACGTCCACCAATGGATAAGCAGCTGTATAACCCTGAGAAAGCATAACCGAATAAGTAATAGGTTTTATTGAAGAACCGGGTTGTCTTCTGGACAGCGAAACATTTAAATTAGGTTCAAAAGTACAGCTGTTTTCGCCGGTAATTCCTGATATGCAACTTTCAGGCTCGGATTTTAAGAAATATCCCTTGGACCCCACCATTGCCAGTATTTGTCCGGTTTTCGGGTCTATTGCTACCAAACCGCCATTGCCTACATTTAAATACTGTGATCGCTCCACTTCGTCGAAAACAATTGCTTCCGCAGCCTCCTGGAGCTCCAGGTCAAGACTCGTGGTGACCTGCAGACCTCCCTGCTGAACCGCCTCCTCGCCGAATTTATCAGCCAAGAGCTGGCGGACATACAAAACATAATGCGGGGCTTTAAAAGGTAAAAATGTTGTTTGAAAACTCAATTTTTCGTTTTTAGCCGCTTCATATTCTTCGTCGCTCAAAAAATATTTTTTACCGTCCTTGTCTACCCAGCCACGGACATTCATTAAATATAAAACATAATCTTTTCTTTCAAGACCGGCTTCGGGATTGGAACCATAATAAGAGTAATAACTCGGTCTCTGGGGAAGACCCGCTAAATAAGCCGATTCGGCTATTGTAAGCTCGTTGGGAAGTTTATTAAAAAAGGCTTTAGCGGCAGTTAAAATACCGTAGCTTTGTCCGCCGTAGGGAGTTTCATTCAAATACATCTGTAGGATTTCTTCTTTAGAATAAGCATTTTCAAGCTGCAGTGACAAAATAAATTCTTTTATTTTTCTGGTGACGGTCTGCTCAGTAGTCAGCAAAGTGTTTTTTATAACCTGCTGAGTGAGCGTAGATCCGCTTTGCAGATTTTCTCCGCTGACCATATTTTTTAAAGCCCTTGCAATACCCCGGAATGAATAACCTTTGTGCTGATAAAATTGGGCGTCCTCCGTAGCCAGAGTGGAATTTATTATGTTGGGAGATACCTGATCCAAAGTTATAAGACTGCGGTTTTTTTCACCGTATATTTCGTAAATTGGAGTTCCGCTGCGGTCGTAAAATTTGGTCGAAAGTTCAAAACTTCTTTCCAGCAGACGATTGGGGTCGGGAAGTTCCCGCGAATAAAAAACTACGACTATAAATGAAAAAACCACACCCGCCAGAATCCCGATAAACGAAAATGTCGCCAGATAATTAAGCAGAACCAAAAGTTTTCTGTTTTTTGTGTTGGCAAATTTTGAGCCTTTTAAAAAGCTGATCGGCTTTTTAATAACACATTCGTATTTTTTTGAGGAATATCGCTTAGAATTAGAGCTTCTGCCTCCGGATCCGGAGTTTTTCCTTATAGCATATGAAGTTTTTTGAGGCATGTAGTTATTATATCAAGATTAATGAGTATTGATTTTCATTTGATTATGTGTAATTTTTAGTTTAACTGATCGGTATGAAAGGAGTAAGCCATGACTGTGTTATACGTGGTAGCCGGCTTGATAATATTTATTTTCCCGGAAATTCTTGGCAGTATAATCCCGGGATACGAAGTACCGAAACCTATTAGAAACTGGCTTCGGGTTTGCGGTGCTGCAGTTGTAGGGTTAACATTATTAGTCGAGGTCCTCTTATGGATTGGACAGCCATAAAAATGTTTGTTCGTCCCAACCCAACCTTTTAATCATTGCTTTCGCTTTGACTTCTAGGTTGGGTTGGGCTCGCCGCCGACTGGTCAGGATGATCGAGGCGCAAAGGCCAAGGTGAAGAACGAGTTGCCGTCGGATGCATGAACATCAGCAACCACGTTCAATGTCGGCCCTCCCAATGACACATTCGCCTCTACAGTGCCGTGAACAGGACCGAACCCGTCCTGTGAAGCTCCTGCTGCGCTGTTTGATGCATCATTCACTACAGCCAGGAACTCCGGCATGGACACTGTCGCAAGATGGTCTGCCATTTTTATCACCTCCTCTCTCATTTGTAGGGTAACATCGTTTAAATCTTAAATCTAAATCAACAAATAGTCAATACTATAGGTTTGTACTCTTTCATATTAATTTATCTAAATAAAATTTTAAAAGCTAGGTATTACTTAAAAATAAAGCAGAAATATCCCGTATTTCCCGCAGAAAACAGCATGAATAAAAAGATTTCTGACAAATATGGCAATTTATTGTAAAACCAATATTGAATCTTTGTTAGACAAATATCAAGCTATAAGTTTAGAAACTTGCCAATATATGACCAACACAATCTCGGCTGCGAAAGGAGCGATATGAGCGAGAAGAGATTTTTGAGTACGGGGCATGTAATCGTCGGGTGCCTATTGGCTACTGTCTGCTTTGTACTCAGGTTTGAAGGCCTATTTCCTGAAATCCGCATGGTATTGAACGTCGGGTTTGGGCTGGGTTTGATGATCATCGCCCTTTCTCCAAGGAAACAGACTTTCAGATTCTCAGAGGTAGAAGGTAGCACAACTATGACGGATGACGATTCGATGACGCCAGATCTGTTGGCGCTGGCCATCTTTGTAGTGTCAACTCTCTGGATGATGACCTGAAGCAAGCCCAAAGCGGGAACTGGTAGCCCCAGCCTGTTCCTCGCTTTTTTTTACACTTCTTTCTATATAACAGCACTACTTTCTTCACTCATTAAAACTCGCGAAGAAATATATGACCAAATATATTAAATACAGATGCTATTAATTTACATTTAATTGAGCTTAATATAATATAAACACAACTTTATACAGGAAAGGTGGTGAAATGGGAAAAGATAATTGCCCAACCTGCAAAGGTGCAGGGGAAGCAAAGTGTGGTCGTTGTGGTGGATCTGGTATCAACCCAAATTCAAATACCCAGAATTGTACACAATGTGCGGGCACGGGGCTTGTTATTTGTCCAACATGTCACGGTACAGGTAACAAGCCAAAGTAACAAAAGCCGGCTCTCTAAACTCAAAGAAAGTAGAGGGTCGGCTAACAAAATTATTTTATACACCAATACTCCCCAAATTTCGCAAAATAATATATACTCACATCATGCCAAAAATCAGCAAAATCGACACCAACCCCCAAAAAATAGAAGAAATTCTCAATAGGGGAGTCCACGAAGTTTATACAAAAGATGAACTCAGGGAAAAACTTTTGAGCGGAAAGCAACTTCATCTTAAACTTGGTACCGATGTTACCGGTCCTCTTTTACATTTAGGCCACTCGGTAGTACACAGGAAACTGCACGACTTTCAGGAATTAGGACACAAAGTTACTTTGATAATAGGGGACTTTACCACACTGGTAGGGGACCATTCCGATAAAGTGGACATGCGAGCTGAATCAACTACAGAACAAATAAAAAAAGACGAGCAGGAATACAAACAGCAGTTTTTCAAAACCGTAATGGAAGAACAAACAGAAATCCGCCGCAATTCCGAATGGCTTAAAGATCTGGATTTTAATGATGTAATTCATTTGGCAAAGCAATTTACAGTTTCACAGCTTTTGGAACGT
>MEVD01000014.1:73483-76290 GCA_001772865.1 candidate division WWE3 bacterium RIFCSPHIGHO2_02_FULL_38_14
TCGGACTGGATCCTCAATCGGCAATGGTAATGAAACTTCTGACCGGAAGCGACGGAAGGCCAATGGGTAAAAGCCTAAAAAACTACATACCGGTTTCGGACAATCCAAACGATATGTTCGGGAAAATAATGTCTATTGTGGACGAAGTTATGTTCGACTATTTTGAGCTAGTAACAAGAATTCCGATGACCGAGGTTTTGGAAATGAAACAGGCAGTAGATGAAGACGGTGAAAATCCCATGAAATTTAAAAAAATTCTGGCTAAAGATATAGTTACTTTTTACCACGGGCCAAAAAAGGCAGTAGAAGCCGAAAAAGAATTTGAAAATACTGTGCAAAACAAGGAAGTTACAGAAACCAACACCACAGAAGTAAGTAACCGCGGAAAAATGTCCGTTTTGGAATTTTTAAAACTGTCCGGAGCCTCAAAATCAAATTCCCACATTAAGGAAGTAATCAAACAAGGGGGCGTAGAGGTAGACGGGAAAAAAGCAACCGATTTCAATAAAGTATTGGATTTTAAATCAGGAATGGTTGTAAAATTCGGTAAAAGAACTTATTTCAGGGTTAAATAATATGAAAATGCCATTAAAGTCATTGAATCTGGAATTTATAAAAAATCTGGCTGAAAGTGCCGAAAATACCGAATTGGAGGAACCGGATTTCGAAGAAAATCCGCCGGCGAATAAATACCAAAAAGCAAAAACCAAAAAAGAAAAAAAAGAGAATAAGTTGAAAAACACAAGAAAATCTTTAAAAAAAACTTTGAAGCCGTTTTTAAAAAAAGAAACTATCACTAAAATAATCATTATATTCAGCTCAATCGCCCTTCTGGCTACCTCGGTTCTTCCTTTCATCCTTCAATAATTATAGTGCTAAAATGCAAGTATGCTAGATCTGAACAAACCGGTGGGAGCTTTAGCTAAAATCGGACCGCGCTACCAGTATTTGCTCAAAAAACTGGAAATTAACACTTTAACTGACTTGATATACCATTTGCCTTTTCGATATGAAGATTTTTCAAATGTTAAAAAAATATCCGACATTTTGGAAGGAGAAACTGTAACCATAGAAGCAATTTTGGACCGGATAGATAATATTTATACAAAATATGGGAAAAAACTTACTAAAGCCAAAGTAGGGGACAAATCCGGATTTCTGGACGTAATATGGTTTAACCAGCATTACATTAAAACAGTAATGGAGGTGGGTGAGAAATATAATTTCAGCGGTAAAGTGGGGTGGTTCGGCAAGAAACTTACATTGATCAATCCTGAATTTGAGATTATTAAAAATGATACCTTAAATACCAAGCGTCTGGTGCCTATTTATCCGGAGACTTTGGGAGTGTCTTCAAAGTGGCTTCGTACCAGAATTAACGACATCCTATCTCTAATGGCGCCGATTGAGGAATATCTTCCGGAGACTCTGATTTTAAATAACAATTTAATGGAAATTAACCAGGCATTAAAAATTATTCATTTTCCGAAAAATCTTGAAGAAGCTGCAAAAGCACGCTCAAGATTCGAATTTGAGGAGCTTTTTATGGAAATGCTCAAAACTGAAATAAGAAAAATCCAATGGAATCAAAAGGCTTTATCACACGAAATCAAAATAAAATATTCTGAAATTCAGGATTTTATAAGCAGACTGCCTTTTACCTTAACTGACGCCCAAAATGAGGCGTTAAAAGAAATTTTAGACGACCTTCAAAAACCGCATCCTATGAACAGACTTTTAGAAGGCGACGTAGGCACCGGAAAAACCGTAGTAGCAGTAATAGCAGCGTATGCTGTACACTCAAATGGCTTAAAAACAGTTTATATGGCTCCCACAGAAATCCTTGCCCAACAGCATTTCGAAACTTTCCAAAAGTTTCTGGAGCCTTTAGGTATTAAAGTAAAAAGCGTTATGGGAGGAGCCGGAAACACGTTAAAATCCCGCAAGTCTACTAATCAGTCCGCCGGTGAGCAAACTCAAAATTTTGACATTGCCATTGGAACCCACGCCCTTTTGGAAAATAAAAATGGATTCGAAAATGTAGGTTTGGTTATTATAGACGAACAGCACAGGTTCGGTGTAGAGCAAAGAGCCCAGCTGGTTTTCCTTTCGCACGACTCCAAAAACAATCTCAAACCGCACCTTCTTTCAATGACCGCAACTCCCATTCCCAGAACGCTGGCGCTAACATTGTACGGCGACCTCTCAATCTCAACCTTAAAAACCTCGCCCCAAAAAAACAAAAAAATAATTACCAAAGTAATTCCCGAAAAATTGAGACAGAAAGCTTATGAATGGATAAAAAATAAAAACGAATCAACTTTTATAGTGTGCCCGTTAATTTTAGAATCAGAAGCCGAAAGCATGGAAAACATTAAAGCTGCTGAAAATGAATTTAAAACTTTGAGTTCCACTGTTTTTGCCAACCAAAAAATAGGGCTTCTTCACGGAAGAATGAAATCAAAAGAAAAAAAAGAAGCAGTGGAAAAATTCAAAAACGGCGAAACCAAAATTCTGGTTTCCACGCCGGTAATAGAAGTAGGAATAGACGTCCCCGAGGCATCAATTATGGTAATTGAAAGCGCCGAAAGGTACGGGCTGGCTTCGCTTCATCAATTGCGGGGCCGTGTTGGCAGGGGAGGGCAACCCGGCTACTGCCTGGTATTTATGTCAAATAACTCCAGAGCCGGATACTCAAGGCTTAAAAAACTGGAAGAAATAAACGAAGGAATAAAACTGGCAGAAATAGATATGAAAATGCGCGGGCACGGCGACATTTACGGAACAATGCAGCATGGTTTTAAAAA
>MEVD01000015.1:0-79681 GCA_001772865.1 candidate division WWE3 bacterium RIFCSPHIGHO2_02_FULL_38_14
ACAAAGCATTTTTAATATTTAAATAAGTAGCGTAATAAACAATTACCGAAAGACCTGACTTATCCTCCAGAAATTTTAAAATCTGCTTATTTGAAGGATCTTCAGTGGCAATATGAAGCCCTTTGCCGTCGATTTTAAAAGCAATTATTCTCTGAGCCTTGGCCACAGGTTCAGGTATTAACTGCAAAACATTTTCCGGAATGGCAACTTTTGAAAGGTTAATATAAGGAATCGAAAGAAGATCACTGATCACCAGACCTAAATTTTCGTCGTTGATAAGCTCCTTCTGCTGCAGAACATCGCCAAGCGGTATATTCTTTTCTTCGCTTACCTTAAGTGCGTTTTGAAGCTGTGATTCATCTATAGCTTTTATTTCGGATAATACTTTAAAAAGATCATTATTATTGTAGGCAGACATATAAGTATTCTAGCAAAAAGATTGAAAGTTAAATAAGGGGAATTTGTTTTTTTTAATTCCAAAAATAGCGAAACCCCGCGAGGCCTAAATGACTTCACGGGGTTTATGTATTCAGTTGTGCTTGCTTGTACTACGGGTTAAGTTGAAGGAACTTCTTCACAACCTTTCCCGTGTCTGTTGGGGTTCCATCCCAAGAGGTGATTATGCTGGGAAACTCACAGCCACCGACATACCAGGCCCAACCGATATAGCCTTCAACACCGCTACCTTCAGCAAATGTCAATAGACTTTCGATTGCAGCAGGCCCTTTTCCGTCGCAGTCACCGTTGATATGACCAAAGGATGTAAGTATGACTGGGTAGCTAGTTGTGAGAAAGCCCCACGCTTCCTCCCATTCTCCTACCTCATCGCTTTCGTCCCAATTCGTGTACGTGTGACTACCGTACACGATTTTGTTTCCTACCACTCTAAGTAGGTCACTGTGGTTGAAACCCCAATTAAGACCGTTGACAACAATCAAGTTCTCAGAACCGCCGTTTCTGATTGCGTCAACTATAGTTTGCATGCCGACGGAAACGTATCCTTCAACATTTCCGCCATTAAGCCACACATTTGGCTGTACATCGTGTGGCTCCGAGTATAACTCAAAAATAATGCTCGGATCATCACCAAAAACCGCCGAAACGCTAACCCAGAACCCGACTGATCCTAAATCAGGCATGGGTGGTTCCTTCAGGTCTTCGAACGGCATTGATGGATCACCTCTTTCAGAAAGGTGTAAGTCGAGAACAACATCCATGTTCTCTTCTTTTATCCATCTCACCAATTCTTGAACCTTCCGAATGTACTCCCCGTTCTCCCTCCAGGGTCGTTGGAAAAGGGGAAGCCGAACAACATTGGCATTCCAACTTTTGATCCTTGAAATGGTATCCCGATTGAGGTACTGCTCAAATCCCCATTCGGGATGGTACCAGTCCAATCCCGGTAAAGTTACCCCTCTGAATACATGAGGGATACCATTTTCATCGATAATTTTGTTTCCGACTACCCTGTAGCCTAGCACAGGCTGAGGCGTTGGCGTCATCGTTGGTGTTGGTGTGTCCGTTGGAGGAACCGGAGGAGTTGGCACTCTACAGCTTACCAACCAAAGCATTGAAACGAGCACAACTGCCGCGAATCGAATTCGCGTTTTCATCTTTCTATCTCCTCTATAGGATTGATTTGTTAATTAAGATTTTATAGGTTTACATATAATTTGTCACTACAGGATATAAAATCTCAAAAATGTTGACTAATTTAAATTTTAGTGTTTATATACACTCCATCATGGGTAGAATATCAATAACCACCAATAATTATTTTTCATACTTTTATTTTTCTGCATTATACGGCGGTTAGGTGATTATTTATTTTTAAAGTAGAACCACAACCGCCGGAAGGCGGTTTTTTTATTGTAAAAAAATGGTTCTAAAGGAAGATTAAAGTTTTATAAGGATAAATCTAATGAATATAGCAACTAAATTTAAAAATCTTGTCACCGATAAAAATTCAGAAGCAATTCTTTTACCGGTAGTCCACGATGCTATTACTGGTAAAATTGCTGAAAATTTAGGTTACAAAGCTGTTTCTGTAGGCGGCTTTGCTATCTCAGGTGTAATCTATGGCCTTCCCGACGTGGGTTTATTGTCGCTCACTGATATGGAAAGTGTTATTAAGCATATTGTTACTTCAGTAAATATACCTGTATTTGCTGATGCTGACGGAGGATACGGAAATGAAAGAAATGTCGCTCATACTATAAAAACTTATGAAAAAACAGGTGTGGCCAGTCTGTTTATAGAAGACCAAAAACATCCTAAAAGGTGCGGGCACATGAACGGAAAAGAGCTTATAACCACGGAAGAAATGGTCTTGAAAATTCAGTCAGCAGTAAAAGCAAGAGAAAATCCTGATTTTATGATTTGCGCCAGAACTGATGCAATTGCAGTAGAAGGATTTGATAATGCAATTAAAAGAGCAAAACTATTTATAAATGCCGGGGCCGACATAATTTTTATTGAAGCTCCCGAAACTTTGGAACAGCTTAAAAAAATTCCCGAAATAATTACAGAAGTGCCGCTTTTGGTGAATATGCTGGAAGGCGGGAAAACACCTTTATGCAGCCGGAAACAGCTAGAAGAATTGAGATATAAAATCATTGCATATCCGGTTACCACGCTATTCAGTGCAATAAAAGCTTCACAAAACTCACTTAAATATTTAAAGGAAAACGGCGAAACTCAATTATTAATTCCAAATATGATTGGTTTTGATGAATACAAAAAACTTATCAAGCTGGAGGATTATATATGACAAGATTTGCCTATTTCAAAAACGAATTTGTACCATACGAAAAAGCCTTAATTCCTATAGGTACTCACGCCCTTCAATACGGAACTGCTTGTTTTGAAGGTATTAGAGGATATTGGAATAAAGAAAAAGTGAAATTATATGTATTCAGACTCAAAGATCATTACAAAAGAATGAAAAAATCCACGGAAACTTTGCATATGAAAATACCCTTGGATATAGAGGCTCTATCTGATATTACAATAGAACTGATAAGAAAAAACAAACATAGAGAAAATATCTATATTAGGCCGATTCTCTATAAATCTGATGACATAGTAAGCAGATTTAATCTGGACAACCTAATCGACACTTTTGCAATATATACTGTACCATTGGGAAAACACTTAAATACTGATAAAGGCATCTCTTTAGTATTTTCCACATGGAAAAGAATTAGTTCAAAAGCTGTTCCGCCATCGGCAAAACCTACCGGAATATACTTAAATACTTGTCTGGCAAAAACTGAAGCCGATTCAAAAGGAGCAGATGAAGCAATTTTACTTAATGAGGATAATACTATAGCAGAAGGTAGCGCAGAAAATGTCTTTATAGCGAAAAATAACGGATTATATACACCTTCAGAAGATCAAAATATCCTGGTAGGAATAACTCGAAACACGATAATTGAATTGGCTGAAAGAGAATTAGGAATTAAAACAACCGAAAAGTCAATTAAAAAAGAAGAGCTACAAGACGCTGATGAAATATTTTTAACCGGGACTGGTGCCGAAGTAACTCCGGTAATTTCAATAGAAAACAAAAAAATCGGCAGTGGAGAAGTAGGCATAATTACAAGCAATCTCCAAAAACTTTATTTTAATATTGTTTACGGGAACAACTACAAATACAAAAAATGGCTTTCCGAAATTTAATACAAATTCAAAAAATAAAAAAAGTGTGAGCCGGAATTATCCGGCTCTGAACACTTCAATTTTTATTGTCTAGGACCTCTACTATTTCTGTCATATTCTCGTCTTGGCTTGTCTGTCATAGGTCTTGCCTCGCTAACAACAATATTCCTACCACCAATATCTTTACCATTCAATTCGGCCACTGCTGTTTGAGCTGCCGAGTCATCCATTTCCACAAATCCGAATCCTTTGCTTCTTCCTCTTACTTTATCCATAATTATAGATGCAGATGACACCTCCCCGTAAGGAGCAAACATATCTCTAAGGTCATTGTCCGTATAAGAATACGGTAAATTACCGACGTATAATTTAGTCATTAAACTCACCACCCTTCAAATATTTACTTCTTAAAAAGTGAAAAGAATACAAGAGTAAGCTTTTCCTTCTAATGAAAAACATATAGACTTTACTCTAAGCCTGGGAAATTCTCAATAAATAGAAAAGCCTCAGAAAACTACAGAGTTAAGGCATAATAGCATTTTTAATTTAATAAGTCCAATATTTAGGGTTTTAAATTTTGGCATAACTTAAACAATTGAATTAAACCTTAAAGCTTGTAAAAGCATTATTAAAACTATAAAATATAGACATGCCCCCATTAAACCTGTTTGTAATTAACCACAAACCATATATTTTCACTTTTCTATTGATATCAACTCTTGTTACACTTTCAACTTTAGGATTAATAAAAGTTGGAACTGTGAGAATTGAAGAGGATCAAACTATTACGGTAACGGGCTCCTCCGAAAAACAGAAAAAGAATGAACGCGCCACATATTCTGCGGGAATAACTGTAACCAACTCAGATAAAGCAACTGCTGTTTCAGAAGCAAACGAAAAATCAGCCAGAATAACTCAGGCTGTAAAGCAATTCGGTATTTCAGAAGAAGAAATAAAAACCTCAACCATAAATGTAATGCAGGACCAGGAATCTTATTATGATAATGGTATTTTAAGATACAGGCCGGGAAACTGGAGAGTTAACATAAACATTGAAATCGTTTTAAAAGATATTAAAAGAATAAATGAATTAACAAATTTACTTACATCATTGGAATCCACCGATTTATACGGTCCGAATTTGTCATTGGATTCCTCTAACGAAGACGAAGCGGTATTATTGGCTTCAGCTCTTGAAAATGCAAAGGAGAAAGCCCAGGCAGTTGTAGAATCAAGCGGCAGAAAACTTGGAAAATTAATTAGAGTTGTAGAAAGTGTAGGTCAAAATATATATCCTATAACATATTCGGCAAAAGCCGGAGGTATGGGCGGGGGAGGTGCTGAAATAGAACCGGGGACAACAACATTATCAAAAATGGTAACTGCTACTTTCAGGCTGGAATAAATTCAATTAAAATACATTAATGCCCGATAAAGATCTTAAAAATTTAATTTCCCAAAAAGAATTACTGATTGAAGAAATAAAAGATAAATATCCCGAAGCTTTCAACTGGTTCCATGAAAGAGGAATTGATTTAAATAATCTACATAAGTACGCACAGCAAATATCTTTGGCATTATTGCTATTAACAAGCGTAACATTGACTCCTATAACACATAAAAAGGTAGACGATTTTGTAACGATTCCGGAGGAGCCTTTAACTAAAATTGTAGATGTTAATGAGCTGACCGGATTAAACGAAGAAAACAGAGCGAAGCTGATATGGGACAGATACGGTCATATTATTAGGCGTATATCACAAAAATACGAGGTAGATTCCAAAGTGATTTTTGCCACAATCATGACCGAATCCAACGGCAATACATATGCAAAAAGATCGGAGCCTCAGATTAACGATGCAAGTTATGGATTGGGGCAGATTCTTTATGGAACTGCAAAAGGGCTCGGTTACAACGGTAGTCCTGAAGGTTTATACGACCCGGAGACAAATATTGATTTAATTGGCAAATATCACAAAAGAACTGTAGAAAAATACGGTAATTTAAATGTAAACCAGCTTGTTACAGCTTATAATGCCGGAAATCCCTACGGAAACCCTTATCCAGGACATTTGGTAAAGTTTAATAATTGGTTTATTAAACTTAATGATTTAATGGTATGATGAAAATATGAGTGATGAAGATAACTTTACAATTTCTTCTGAACCCACTGAAGTTGCTGGCGTTTCTCCAGAGAGTAAAAATTCTCAAGATTCAGGTAATATTAAAAATGGGGAAGGCGCCTCATTGGAACCAAATAAAAGAATTAAAGGTAAAGAAATGAGTGGAAACAATGAAACTTTAAAAAATATCGAATCTCAAAATGTAACAGCTCTGCATGATTTATCTATTTTATTAGAACAAGCAACTGCCAATGGGCAGAATTTAGAGGAAGTCTTAGATCAGATTATTGGAGTTGGATTCAGTAAAAATTAACATACTAAACCTCTAATTGTATTTATATAACAAGGTTTACGACCCGTTTTGGCACATATACCACTTTTTTAATTTCTTTTCCATCCAAGTATTTTTTCAGTTTTTCAATTTTCATTACATTTTCTTTAATACTATCTTCATTATCTTCAATTGAAACTTCAACCTGAGCTCTCGCTTTTCCGTTGATTTGAACTGCTAAAATAACACTATCTTCCTGCAACAACGATTCGTAATATTCAGGCCAATCCTGCAAATGAACACTGTTATTTTTGTCCCAGTGATCAAATCCGTTTATTTCCTGCCATAGTTCTTCTGCCATAAAAGGCATTATCGGAGCAATGCATTTTATAAAATCCTTCCATATATTTGTCGGTATGTCATCAACTTTTTTCAAATAATTTACAAATATCATAATTTCACTTACCGATGTATTTATTTTCATGGCTTCCATCATTATTGTAAGTTTTTTAATTAATTTATGGAGCATTTTTGTTGTTTTTTTAGTTACATCCGAAGTACTTTCTTTCGCTACACCACCACTCACCTTAGCTTTTATTTCATATATATTCTTTACTAATCTGAAACATGCTATTAAGCCGTTTTCATTCCACGGGTACGTGTCTTCATAAGGACCGATAAATGATAAATAAGTTCTGGTAGCATCAGCTCCATAATTTTCAAGACAGTCTTTAGGATCTACAACATTTCCTTTTGACTTGGACATTTTATGTCCGTCGGGACCAAGCAGCATCCCTCCGCTCATTCTCCATTGATACGGCTCCGGGTAGGGAACATAACCCTCGTTGGACAGAACTTTATACCAGAACCTGGAATATAATAAATGAGCAGTTGTATGACCTGCATCTCCAAAATATTTGTCTACCGGAAGCCAGTATTTCATTTTTTCAAGGTCTGCAAAAACTTTTTCGTTATTAGCATCAATGTATCTTATAAAATACCAGTTTGAGCCGGCCCAGGTAGGCATCGTCTGTGTTTCTCTCTTTGCAGGATTCCCTCTTTTATCTCTAACTTGGTTCCATTCCTTATTTCTTTCCAATGGGCTGGTGCCGTCGTTAGAAGCTAAAAAGTCTTTCATTATAGGTAATTTCACAGGCAAATCGGATTCTTCAACAGCTTCAATATTTCCGTCTTGTTTGTATATTAATGGAATAGGTTCACCCCAGTACCTTTGACGAGAAAAAATCTGATCTCTCAATCCAAAAGTAACTGCCCGCTCACCGAAGCGTTTTTCTACTAAATAGTTTTTTATTTTCTCTATAGCATCTTCTATTTTCAAACCGTTTAAAAATCCGGAATTCACCATTACACCTTCATTTTCCTGAACCTGCTCTAATTTATTAATTACAGAATTATCGCCGTCAGATCCTATTACAACCCTTTTAATAGGCAAATTAAAAGCCTGTGCGAACTCAAAATCGCGTTTGTCATGCCCTGGCACTCCTACCAAAGCTCCAGTTCCAAAATGGGATAAAACAAAGTCTCCGACATAAATGGGCATTTTATCTTCAGTCAACATATTTATTGCATATTTTCCGGTAAAAACACCTGTTTTTTCTCTTATATTCGCCCTCTCCAAATCACTTTTTTTTCGGGATTCCTCTATATATTTCCGAACTTCCAGAAACCTCTCAGGTACAGTAATTTTTAAAACTAAAGGATGTTCAGGTGCCATTACTATAAAAGTAGCCCCAAAATTAGTGTCTGGCCTTGTTGTGAAAACTTTTATTTTTTCGTCACTTCCATCAACCTTATAATCTATATTTATTCCTTCTTTTTTGCCTATCCAGTTTATTTGTCCTTGTTTAACGGAATCATTGTAGTCTACTAAATCCAAATCTTTAAGCAACCGATCGGCATAATTGGTAATTTTTAATATCCATTGTTTATGCATTTTTCTCTCAACTGGATATCCTCCCCTTTCGGAAATTTTTCTTTTTCCGTCTTTAGAAGGCAAAACTTCCTCATCAGCCAGTACTCCCAATTCATTGCACCACCATACAGGCATTTCCTTAATTTCTGCCAGACCTTTTTTCCATAATTTTATAAACATCCATTGAGTCCATTTATAATAATTAGGATCAGAGGTATTAATTTCACGTTTCCAGTCAATTGCATATCCCATATTCTGCATTGCCTGCTTGTAATCTTTAGTTGCTTGTTTAATCGCCTCTTGAGGAGTTATTTTTTCTTTTATAGCGTACGTTTCAGCAGGTAGACCAAAACAATCCCATCCCATAGGAAACATAACGTTGTATCCCTTCATCCTTAAATACCGCGAATAAATCTCCGGAACCGTATACCTCATCATATGACCTACATGTAAAAATTTGCCCGAAGGATAAGGAAGCTCAGCAAGAATATATTTTTTAGGTTTATCGGAAAAATCAACGGCTTCGTAAATATTGTCGTTGTACCATTTGTCTTTCCAGTTTTCTTCTATTTTTTTAAAATCAAATGTTTCTGACATAATTAAATTAATAAAATAATATGTTAATAGCTATGACACTTTTCGCCATAAACAAGCCAAATTCTACAAGTATTTCGGCATGATAACAATACTTTTTATATATTTTCATTGCACCAGCTAGCAACAAAAGCTCTTTTACCCACAAAATTAAATAAAAATGAGAAATACTCCTGATTATATATCAAATTATCAAGATGTTTTTTAACTTTTGGAAAACCTTCTTTTTTATTTACAAGATAAGGCTTTTTCTTTTCTAAAATATTTACGTCAATATAATCTTCTAAATTTAAAATGGACATAAATAAATTTGAATCAGATTCAACGGAATAATCCTGAACATAACACTTTTTTTCAAAAGATTTTCTTTCAATAAGGCCGGTGAAATCGTTTTCTTTTTTTGTAATAATATAATTGGTATAGGTATCATTTAATGAGATTTGAGAAAAATATCCTGTTTTTTCAGACAATTTTCTAGCCTGATCCCACATAAGTCTGTTTTTAGCGGAAAACTCCCATTGCAAAAATATAACAATGAATATAGCCATAATTAAACAAAATATTGAGAGTTTATTTATTTTTATCTCTGCTGCAAAATTTCTAATTATTAATATAAATAAACATATAAAAGACGGAATCAAATACCTGTCATAATAATCCGAGGAAAATAACAGAATAATAAAATTGGATACGCCTAAAATAATTAGAAACTGATTCACCGAATTCATGTTTTTAATTGATAAATTACTTTTATATCTCCGGATTCTCTCCAAAAAAAACACGATGAACTTTGTTATACAAAATGCCGTAAGTGTCACAAATAACGACTTGAATAATATATTATCAAATAGGCTGAAGGCCGATCTGAAATCTGATTTAGAATACAATTCCTCAAGATAAAATACATTTCCTACGGGATAGATATCAAAGTTATATAAATATATTAAAATAAAAATAAATATTGGGATCAATATGACCGTAATAAATTTGTTATCTAGTATTTTTATATTTAATCCTGCTAAAACAGGAAATATAAATAAAGGAAAATAATGAAGGGAAAGCAATATAAACTTTATTCTTGTAATAAGTTGTTCATTTAATATTAATTTCCTATTTTCATTGAACCTTGGCCATAATAATGTAATTAATAAACTAAAAATTACTAAAGCCAACAACATTATTATTGAAATTGCAGAGAACCTGTTTAGTTTCCCTCTTTTAACAATATCAAATAAAAGTACAAGAATAAGACTAAATCCAATTAAGGCGCCAATCTGCCGTATTAATATTGATACTAATACCAAAATAGAACCTAGTATTAAATATAAAATTTTATTCTGATTCTGCAAAAACATTATGTAAAAATAAGTTGAACCTAGAAAAAACAATAAGTAATAATTCTCGGTCATAAAAGTAAAAGCTGATACAAAAATAATAGGATTAAAAAAAAGTAATAAACTGAAAAATATAATAAATGGTTTTTTTACATTAAATTCTTTTAGAATTTGAATAAATACAAAAACAGCAATTATAGTGATTAAAAAGGTTAATATCTGGAGATTTACGAAACTTATACCGAATATTTTCCCCCACAGAAGTCCCAAAAAACCCTGTGCAATAAAAGAAGGGTCTAATTCTGCATTTAAAGTAAAAATACCCTGGCTAAAAGCTTCTACTTGACTTACAAATATCCAGTCATCATTTACGGGATAGTTGCCAAACATAGTTAAATAGTATCAGACTATATTAACCTTGATAATAATTACAAAATAAGATAAACTACCGTTCATGGCAAAGAAAAAAGGAAACAGAATATTAATAGCTTTGGAATGTACCGAGACTGGTATGAGATCTTATATTACAACTAAAAACAAAATAAACTCTTCAGAAAAACTTCAGCTGAAAAAGTTTAATCCTAAACTTAGAAGACATACTCTTCATAAAGAAGTTCAAAAGCTTAAATAAACTAATTAAATTTTATCTATAAATTTGAAAACACGAACTAAATAGTAGTATATTTATTGGGATATGCCGGAAACTTTAAAAATTACAGGCGGAACGAGACTTCAAGGAGAAGTTACACCAGTTCCCAATAAAAATGCTATTTTGTCGGCATTTCCAGCCAGCCTTTTAACTGATCAAACTGTAACCTACCACAATATCCCGGCTACTACAGATGTTAAAAAGTTTTTAGAAATATTAAGTCTTTTAGGTGCCGATATAGATGATTCCGATTATACAAACTTAAAAATCAACACTAAAAATATCAATTCCTACAAAGTTGACCTTGAATTGGGCAATCAAATTAGAGCGTCTATTATGCTCGCCGGCCCTTTGCTAGCAAGATTTGGTATAGCCGAAATTCCAACACCGGGAGGGTGTGTTTTAGGCAAAAGGTCAATTATGGCTCATATTGACACTTTTTCAAAAGCTGGAATTAAATTTGAAATGATAGATGGATACGCCAGATTTACTGTACCTAAAAATTTAAAAGGCAAATATGATATTTGGCAGTTTGAAGCCAGTGTAACCGGAACAGAAAATATTTTCTTATATTCAGCCGGAACCGAATCAGAATTTTGCATTACCGACGCGGCATCTGAACCTCATGTAAGTCAATTATTAAAAACTCTTCAAAACATGGGCGCAGAAATAGAAGGAATCGGATCAAACAAAGTAACTTTAAAAGGCAAAAAGAATTTAAAAAATTTTGAATTTTTCCCCGAACCGGATTTTGTAGATATTGGTGGACTTATTGTCGCTACAGCTGTTACAAAAGGAAAAGTCAGAATATTAAATGCAAATATTGAATCTGTAATCGGAGGTATGGTACAGGTTTTTGAAAAGTTTAATATAGAAATAATAAAAGACGGAAACGACTTAATAGTTAACGGAGATAAAGATTTATACATAGATAAAGTTAACTCAGGTTTTGCAATGGCTGAAGACGATCTACCAAAACTAGTACCTAGACCATGGCCGGGTTTTCCAATAGATGTACTGCCTGTTATGGTTACCCTTGCCTGTAAAACAAAAGGCCAATTGTTGATTCAAAACTGGATGTATGAAACGGGGTTGGATTTTGTAAGAGAATTAAATGCACTTGGCGGAAATATTTTCGTCGCAGATCCACAAAGAATAATTGTGAAAGGTCCGGTGTCGTTTTCCGGAGGAAATATTACATCTCCGGGTGTTATTCAATCCTGCAAAGCTTTGTTTATAGCCACGTTGGCTGATAATGTTGAATCTACTATAACGGGTGTGGATATTTTAAAAAGAAGATATCCTGATATTTTTGAGGTTTATACAAAGCTTGGGGCAAAACTTGAGAAAATTAATTGACAGAAAATTTATAGTCCGTTATCTTTAACCAATGGAAACTCTAAAAAGAATTTTAGCAAACAACATTTTTTTAAATAATTTCGTGTCCGTGTTTTTGATTTTATTATTGATCGTATTCAGTTTTGCGCTGGGAGTTTTTTGGACTAAGAGCAAATCTTTTGAAGAATATTTTAAAAACAACGGAGGTTCTCTTGCTGCCAACAATCCTAACAACCCCTCCGGTACAGGTACAGTCGATAACGGTGGGGGTATAGAGCCTACAATTAATGTGGTAGAAATGGCTGCCAGTACAGGAGTTGACAGAAGTAAAGTTGAATCTTGTATTAATTCCGGAGAAGCGGCAAAAGATGTTGATGAAGATTATCAGTCGGGGGTTAAGGCTGGTGTAACGGGAACACCTGGTAATTTCGTGCTAAATTTAAAAACTAATGAATATGTGCAGTTAAGGGGTGCAGTTCCTTATACTGAAGTTAAAAAAGCTATAGACGGCATGTTGGCCGGAACCGCCACAGATAGGGTTTTAAATACTAGTTTGGATAAACCATCCGATAAAGACAAGGTTAAAGGCAACAGAAATGCACAAGTCGCACTAATTGAATATTCAGACTACGAATGTCCGTTCTGTAAAAGGTTCCACCCTACAGTTAAACAGGCTTTAAATGAATATGGAGACAAGATGATGTATGTATTAAGACAATTCCCTTTAAGTCAAATACATCCCAGCGCTCAAAAATTAGCTGAAGCCAGCGAATGTGTATATAAGCTTGGCGGTGATGAAAAATTCTGGGCTTTTACCGATAAAGCGTTTGAATAATACTATTTTAACTTGATATATCGTGATATTATGATTAAATGGCTACCGGTTCGCTATTTATAATTTCCGGTCCTATAGGAAATCTGGAAGATATAACTTTAAGGGCTATATCTACATTAAAAACATTAGATTACCTGTTGTCGGAAGATACAAGAGAAACAGATAAAATACTTTCAAAATTCGGCCTAAAAATACCACAAATTTCTTACCGGGACGAAATTCACCTGAAAATATACCCTAAAGTAGTTGAAATGCTTGAAAACGGTAAAAATATCGGATTTATGACAGACTCAGGGACACCATTAATTTCGGACCCCGGTTACAAGCTTGTTTATCAATTGAGGAATTCCAGCTATAAAATAGTATCTATACCGGGCCCCTCATCGGTTGTTGCTGCTTTAAGTATTAGCGGTCTCCCTTCCGACAAATTTATATTTATAGGTTTTCTTCCAAAAAAAGAAAACCAAAGAAAAGAAATACTATTTAAATACGGTGCTTTGGATGCTACATTGACAATTTTTGAGTCACCCTATAGGATAGTTAGATTAATTTCCGAAGTCAAAGAAACACTGGGAAACCGCAGAATTTGTGTTGTTAAGGACTTAACTAAAGCTTTTGAGACAGTCTTAACTGGTAAAATCATTGATATTGAAAATGAATTAAAGATTTTGCCTCAAAAGGGAGAATACATACTGTTAATTGCTAAAGAAGATATAAAAGTAAATAGAAAAGCGTGAAAAATATGGAGCAAAAAATACTGAAAGAAGAAAATGAACACTTAAAAGATACGGTTGATAGGCTGATTAATGCTAAAGAAAAGCTTGACCAGAGCATGCTGGCTATGGGCAAAGAAAATCTGGAAATGCTTAAAGACTTAAGAGCAGATCCGGAAACAAACGGAGCAGATTTTTTCTTTTTTTTAGAATCACTACACGAAAAAAACTTAGCATTCAATTTTAAAGATAAATACAAAAAAGTAGAAGAGCTTGATTCACTAATGAAAGAACCATATTTTGCCCGTATTGACCTTAGAGATTTAACTAACTCGGAGAAAGAAATTTTTTATATAGGAAAGTTCGGTTATACAGAAGACAAACCAATTGTTACAGATTGGAGAGCAAAAGTCGCGTCGGTATATTACAGATACAGGTTTCCCCAAAACAACATAAATTATGAAACTCCCGAAGGAAAAGTACTAAGAGATCTGCTTTTAAAAAGAACATTTGAAATAGACAACGGATCACTTATTAAATATTACAATAACGATATTCAATTGGATGAAAAAGAAATTATCACGGAAAAAATTTCAAAAAGAACTGGTGGAGTCCTGGAAGACATTGTTGAAACCATTCAGGAATCGCAGCTTGATATAATAGAAGCCGATCCCAGACAAATCTGCATTGTTCAAGGCTGTGTTGGAAGCGGCAAAAGCACAGTGGCAATTCACAAACTATCGCATATATTTTTCAATTTTCCGAATGTAATTCATCCGGAGAGAGCAATTCTTATTGCCAAAAACCAAATTCTCGTAGGATATCTTTCCACTTTATTTCCCAAACTGGGGATATTTGATATTAATTACAAATCACTTCGGGAATTAATTTACACGATTGTAATTAGAGAAGATTTAAAATTAAATATCGATTTTGACACAAAAACGAATTTATCTGTTTTTGATTTAACTGAAATCCGAAAACTTGAACAAAAACTTGACAATATACATAAAGATTATGAAGACCAGCTAATTAACCTTATTTCAGACGATGAATATTCAAGTTATGTAAGCTATAAGTACAACAGGAAGATTCCCGTATATGAAAACTACTCTGAAGTTATTGACGATCTTGAAGAAGAAATAAAAATGGAATCAGATTTTATAAAGGAGAATCCTGGATCTGCAAGAGAGTGGCTGTATAAAGAGAATATAAAAACAATTAAAAAACTAAACTCCCATCTTAAAAGGATAAGAATAAATATAAAAGAAAAGACCTTAGCAGAATTATCAAAAGAAATGAACCTTCCTTTTCAAGATAAAATGGGATATCTGGATACTTTAATCTATCTATTCATATATGCTGATCTTGCAGGATTTTCAAAAATGTCAAAATATGAATATTGTGTGGTAGATGAGGGACAAGACTTTGGTCTTTTAGAATATCATATCCTGGGTAAACTTGTCTTAAACGGGAGATTGTGTATTTTGGGAGATTTAAACCAATCATACAGCAACGAGGGGTTGGTAAATTGGTCCGAAATATCGGAAGTAATAAAAGACGCCAGAAATGCCCAAACATTTACCTTAGATACAAATTATAGAAGCACAAAGCCAATTATAGATTTGGCAAATAAAATTATATCGCCATATACAAATAACTATCTGCCTAAATCTATTAATAGAAAAGGCAATGAGCCAAGTATAATAATTACTGAAACTTATGAGAATCAGATAAGTTTATTTAAAGATCAGATAAATGAGGATTTAAAAAAGCTGGATAAAAGTGTAGGAGTTATCTGTTTTGATCCTGAAACATTTGAAAATGCGCAGAAAATTATTAAAAATAAAAAAATAAATACTGAAAGGGTAATAACATTAAACAGTAAAGAAAAAATATCATATATTCCGAAAGGATTATACTTAACTATGTTTGAAGACTGCAAAGGTCTGGAATTTGCAAAAGTTTACGTTTTGGATTTGAATTTAAACAGAATTGACTCATTTAAGAATGCCAAAAAAGCATTTATAGCAGTGACTAGAGCTATGAATGATCTTATAATAATATCTAATAATGAACGTCCAGGTATTTAAAAAAAGAGATACTATATTTACTCTTATACTTTTATTTTCTTCTTTTATTCTGAGGATGGTTAATCTCGGTTACTCAGATTATCAGGGGGACGAGATAAAAGCACTATTCTTACCGGATCAAGGTCAAAATATTTCCGCCTTTCTACTTGATCAAAGAAAAGGACCGGTACAATTTATAGTTACTTTTTTTATTAAGTTTATTAATCCTGATTATTCAAATGAATTTTTAACACGCCTTCCTTTTGCTTTAGCAGGGATTTTTGCTGTTTTAGTGTTTTATAAATTTCTAAAGCTTCATTTTAAAGATGAGGTTGCCTTTTTTGCCAGCTTTTTTTTAAGTACCAATGGTTTTCTGATAGCATTTTCCAGAATAGTTCAGTACCAGTCTTTTGTGATACTTTTCATGCTTTTGTCTTTGTATTTTTTCAGTCTAGCGCTAAAAAACGATAATTGGCGACCAAAAGGAGTTTATTTTGGAATTATCAGCTGGGCTGTTTCTATCCTTTCCCACTATGACGGGATTTTTATATTTCCTTTTGTTTTCTTCCTTTTTTTTAAATTAATTAAAACTGCACCAAATATTAAAAAACATTTATTATTTTCTTTTTTAACTTTCACATTATTGATTTCGGTATTTTATATTCCGTTTATATTTTCTATCAGCCAAAGCACATTGGAATACTGGACAAACAGATTATCAGGAGGCAGTGAAAAGATTTCAAGCTCCAAATATTTATTTACAGTCTATCATCCGATTTATACAATTCACATTTATACATTGTTGGCAGCATTGGGATTTTCAAGATTTGTATTTGAAAAAATCAGGAAGCGAATTTTAATGGACGAAACATTTTTCATTTTATTGTGGTTATTGGTCACTGTGGTGTTTTTGGAAATCATTGTAAATATACCGGGAACACATATTTTTACGTATCTTATTCCTTTGAGTTTTTTTATAGGGTATGGTATTAAAACAATTAAAGATTTAATTTTTTGGTTTATAAAACATTATGTTGCTAATTTAGTTACTTATTTCGGTATTTTAATAGTTTTCTCGTTTTTATTTTTACAGTCTTACGCGGTTTTTGTAGATCATTCAAACGAGTACCCCTGGGAAGGTGAAAAATTCTTAATCTGGGAATTCCCAAAACCCACACCTATATTTCATTTGAGTATGTTCGGATTTCCTTATAATAGAAATTGGGAGGAAATAAGAGATATAATAATTTCTTCTCAAAACAACGGATATTATTCTACAAATGAAAGAGAGAGCATTTCTAGATATTATATTCCATTAAATAAAAGTTCAGAAAAAGCCGGATATTTTGTATTAATAAGAAACCCGCAAAGTTTTAATGAAACTGTAACTAACTTAAGAGTTAAAACGTGGATAGATAATAACCTTCCGGTTTTTACAGTGTCAAAAAGCGGAAAAAATATTGTTGAAATCTATTATATTCCTGATAATTTTATATTAACCTCTCAGATTTAATACTTTATAATTTTTGTTAAAAAATATAATTCCAAATTATAAGAAGAAAAACCAACAACGTAGTTATGGAAGCAGTTAGTACAAATGCCGCTGAAAGATCTTTTATTACTCTAACACCTTCGTGATGCTCTTTTACTAAATGATCAATAAATTCCTCAATTGCCGTATTCATGATTTCAGCCGACAATAAAAATCCCAAAGCCAAAACTAAAACTGCCCACTCATATAACTTAATATTAAACAAAAGTCCCATTGAGACAAAAAATGATGCAACAACTACCTCAACTCTGAAATTTGCTTCATTCATTAACGCATGAATCAATCCTTTGAATGCGTATTTAAAACTATTCATATGCCTTGCCGGGTGGTGGGACTTTAACAAAGGATCCATATACTTAAATATAAACCTTTTATCTTAAATTTGCCATAATAATTACGCAGTGCTAGTATCAAAAACTGAAATGATGAAAGTAGTGAACTTTGCAAAAAAACACAAGAAACTTTTAATTACATTGGCGGTAATAATAATATTAATATTAAGTACTCAAAGAAGAAGCAACAGCGTTAAACCTGTTCAGGTAGATCAGGTTAAATACAGGGAAGTTATAAAAAACATTACCGCTACAGGAGAAACTACCGTTAAAAAAGAATATTCTATCAGAGCTCCAGTTGGGGCTAAAATCCTGCAAATAATGAATTACAGCGGGGATGCTATTAATAAAGGCGATATAATTATAAAACTTGACGAATCAAGCTTAAAATCATCAACCGAAACGGCATTCGCAGCTTACTTAACAGCAAAAGCTGCGGTAGATTCTTATGATGAACAGGTAGATTCTGCTAAAAGGAGTGCAGTTGATAAAAAACTTGTCCGGGATGAAGCTTGGAGGGAATATATGGCTGATAACGGAGAAGATAATAAACAAACATACAAAAATGCCGAAGCCACTTATAAATCGGCAGTTTCCACACTTCAAACACTTTTAGACAAAAAGCAGTCATTAACCGAGACCCAAAATTCAACTTATTCCTCTTATCTTGTTTCGTGGAATAACTTAAACAATTCTCAAATAATGGCTCCCGAAAACGGTCTGCTTGCTTTAGAAGATCTTAATGCAGGAGACTTGCTGACTACAGGTGATAAGTTATTCAGCATAGTTAGTGAAACCGGCATGGAATTTATAGCAGAAGTTGATGAAAATGATATTGACAGTATACAAATTAATAAGCCGGCAAATATAATCATTGACGGATACGTAAATGACAAATTTGAAGGAACAATAACAAGAATAGACGCTCAGACACAAATAACAGACACAGGAAGCACAATCGTTGAGGTAGGAATCAATTTAAATTTAAAAGGCAAAAGACCAATCCTTGGACTAAGCGGATCCGCGGATATTGAAGTAGGAAGAGAATCAGAAAAACTCTCAATACCTTATGATTCAATAATATTTGACGAAGAAAAGAACTACGTATTTGTAGTTTTCGAGGATAAAGTTAAAAAACAAGAAGTGGAAATAGGTTTTGAGGGAAATGATTTTGTGGTTGTCCTGAAAGGTGTTAAAGAAGGTGATACTGTAGTTGTAGGAAAAGAAACTGAGGAACTTCAAGATGGATCAAAAGTCTCCTATTTTAAAACTGAATAATATACATAAACATTATCAAATGGGTGACAGCGATATTAGAGCTGTTGACGGAATAACCTTAGATATTTATAGAGGAGAATTTATTAGTATTCTGGGAAAATCCGGATCAGGAAAATCAACTTTAATGCATATAATCGGTTTATTGGACCACCCAACAGAAGGCACCGTTAAATTTGAAGACAGAATTATGAGTGAATTAAAAGACCACGAATTGGCTGTTCTCAGAAGCGAAAAAATAGGTTTTGTATTCCAGGCATTTAATTTACTTCCAAGAACTTCTGCTTTAGACAACGTGATCCTTCCCACTCTATATAATAAATATATTTCCAAAAGACAGGGCATCAAAAAAGCAAACGAACTGCTTGAAAAAGTAAGCATGAAAGACAGAATAAAAAATACTCCTGGACAGCTTTCGGGAGGACAACAGCAAAGAGTGGCAATATGCAGAGCTTTAGTGAACGACCCTTCATTAATTCTGGCAGATGAACCTACTGGTAATTTGGATTCAAAATCTGGTCTGGAAATACTGAACTTATTACACAGTCTTCATGAAGTAGGAAAAACAGTAATAATAGTTACTCACGACGTAAACATATCCTCTATTACCGACAGAGTAATTAAATTGAGCGACGGTAAGGTTTTTGAAGATAAATGGCAGAAGCACGACGGAGAAGATTATTTAAATAATATGGAGATATTCTAATTATTATGCTCGATTATTTTCTTTTAGCGATGCGCGCATTAAAACTAAATAAAGTAAGGTCTTTTTTAACTATGCTCGGAGTAATTATTGGAGTATCGGCAGTTATTACTTTAACTTCTATCGTTGGTGGTCTTGAGAAAACAATAAGAACTCAATTTGAATCATTTGGTTCGAATAGCTTATATATTTTCCCCGGCGAGCCGGGAGGCGGAAGGGGTCCGGGGGGGACCGCTGTAAATAAACTTAGCTTTGACTACACAAAAATCATCAAAAACGTGCCGAGTGTAGTTGACGCTTCAGCAATGGTTTTTACTACAGGAGATGCTAAATATCTTAATAAATCCAGCACCAATGTAACAATAAACGGAATCGAAGATAATCTTGAAGAAATCAGTGGTATCGGAGCCTCAGAAGGCCGTACAATAAGCAAAAGCGATATGGCAGGATCTAAAATGGTTGCGGTAATAGGTCAGACAGTAAAAAAGAATTTATTTGACGATCTTAATCCTATTGGGAAAATAATTACGCTAAAAAACAAAAGGTTTGAAGTGATAGGTGTTACGGAAAAACAAGGGGCGGTTTTCGGAGTTGACCAGGATAATGAAGTTAATATTCCATTAAATACAGCCAGACAAAGATTTCAGATAGACAGGCCAAATTTCTTTTTTATAAAAATAGATGACCCCAAAAACATAGGCTCTGCACAAAGAGGAATTGAAAAGGTTATTAGACAATTTTTGGATAAAGAAGATTTTTCAGTAGTAAGCCAGGAGCAAAGCCTGGAATTTATAGGTAATATTTTAGGAGTACTAGCCACAGCTTTAGGTGGAATAGCAGCAATTTCACTTTTAGTGGGAGGGGTAGGAATTATGAATATTATGTTTGTATCGGTCACGGAGAGAACACGGGAAATTGGATTAAGAAAAGCAGTAGGTGCCAATTCGAAAAATATTTTAACTCAGTTTTTATTTGAGGCGGTAATTTTATCTTTGCTCGGCGGTTTAATGGGAGTAGTTGTAGGCACTTCTTTTTCAACTTTGCTTGGAAATTTTATAGATACTGCTGTAGATCCCATGTACGTATTATTATCATTTGGGGTTTCGGCAGCTATTGGAATTATTTTCGGAGTAGCCCCGGCGGTAAAAGCCGGTAAAATGGACCCGATTACAGCTTTAAGATATGAATAGTAACTTTTAGGATTTCACCAGCTTCAACTCATAAACAGCATTATCTTCAAGTTTAAATTCATTTACTTTAAATGTGATATCTTCATCATTAGTATATATATGCCATTTAAAACTTTCCGGAGCATTTATTCCATTTACACTATTTATTTCAGTACCGTAAATATAAGCGATTTTCTCATAGTAAAAGGATTGCTTATTTCTAAGATCCTCAAAAAGATCAAGCACCGTATCTATGTTTTTCATTTTAACTTTATATGTTTTTTCTGTCCCGTCAACTGACAATACTTTTAAAGTCACCTGTGCAGGATGCACTTCAACAACTTTCTTTTTTTCAATTTCACCGGTGGGAACTTTGTTAATCTTAAGTGCGTTTTGAACAAAGTATATTCCGAAAATTAAACTCAATAAATATACTGCAATTAATATCTTTTTAAGCATAAGAATATATTATCATATAGTTATAATAAGAAGTTTGATTTTTGCCGTATTTATACTAAACTGTAATTCGGTAACCAAACTCTTTTCGGAATAATTTAATATGTTTAGCCCCCATAGCTCAGCGGATTCAGAGCACTTCGCTTCGGACGAAGGGGTCGGGAGTTCGAATCTCTCTGGGGGCGCCATTAAAATAAGTGATATACTTTTAATATGAAAGCAACTTTACAGCATATTCAATTAAATGTTTCTAATAAAAATATTTCATATCCGTTTTATAAAGAAATGCTAAAGCTTTTGGGGTACAAACCATATTTGGAAGAAGATTGGGGCATAGGATTAAAGGATTCCAAATCAAATCTGGTGATTTTTATAGTCGAAACCGAACAAAAATACAGGAAAAATAAATTTCACCGAAAAACTACCGGAATAAACCATTTAGCATTTTTGGTTGGTTCAAAAATAGATGTAGACGAATTTAATAAAAAGTTTGTCAAGAAAAATAAAATTAAACCGCTATACCAAACTCCAAAAGCTTTTCCGGAATATACACCAAAATACTATGCAGTGTATTTTGAGGATCCGGACAGGATAAAACTCGAAGTAGTGTTTACGTGAACGCCATATTGAAATGCTGGATAATATAAAAATCAAAAAAGAGAACTTCAAAAATACCTTCTCAAATAAAATAGAAAAATACAAAATCAATACATTTTTTGATGTTATGTATTCTGCGGTGTTCTTAGTATTCGCATTTTATTTACTGCCAATTAACCTGTTATCATCGCTGGCGTCTTTAATCATAGCAATACTACTTTTCCCTAAGACATTCGAATATATACAAAGAAAAACAGGTATAAAGATTAAAAACGATTTGAAAACTGCTATAATTTCCCTTTTATTTCTTTTGATGGGGTTTAGTGCTTCGAAATCGATTGGTTTAAATACCGAATCTCAAAATCAGAAAGAATCTAAGCCGAAAACTAATAATAGCACCAAAAATATTTTATATAAAGTAGACAGGGTTTTAGACGGTGACACCGTTGACGTTATATATAACAACGAGCTTATGAGAATAAGGCTAATCGGAATCGACGCTCCCGAAACCGGCGGAGGAAATACAAAAAAAGAATGCTATGCGGATGAATCAAAAAAATATTTAACTGACCTTTTAAATAACGATTATGTAAAACTGGAAAATGATGAAACCCAGAATGACAAAGACAGATATGATCGATCTCTCAGATATGTATTTTTAGAAGAATTGAATATTAACAAAGACCTTGTTGAGAAAGGGTATGCCAAAGAATACACTTTTGACAAACCATATAAATACTCTGAAGAATTCCTTAATGCAGAAAAATCCGCCATCAATCTTAAAATCGGCATTTGGAATCCCCAGATTTGCCCAAACTAAATAAAACTGTTTTTTGAACGATTTTATTGTAAAATCAACTCGTAATTTATACCTTGGGGGCGTAGCTCAGCGGTAGAGCAGGGGACTCTTAATCCCTTGGTCGAGAGTTCGATTCTCTCCGCCCTCACCAATAAAAATCCTAATCATAGTATAAATATACCTTTGTGAATGCAAAAACTATTGACAAGCAAATCAGTTAATGATGTCATTAATATAATCCATGCCCAAAACGAAAGTTAACAAAAAGGGAAAATCCAATAAATCAAGTTCAAATTTTCTTCGTGTGTATGCAGTATTATTTTTAACTGCAACGGTAGGACTCGCTTTATTATCTAAATTCTCACCTGTATTTAATCAAATTAAACAGAATTCTCAGGTTTTGCAATCTTCGACCGGAAACGTTTATCCGGAGCATTTTTATGTTATGGATAATTCAGGTTCAATATCTTCCGACAGACTGAAAATCGAAAAGTCGGCTACCAACTATTTAATTGACAAAATTGTTCCTCCGCGCGGTGGTGTATACAAATTCACAAATGTAGCATCATTACTTGCAAACTTAACCACAAATAGAACAACTCTCCATAATGCCGCGAAAAGTCTTAAAGTTGCTGACGGAGGCGCAAGAGATTTTAAACTGGCCATAAATGTTGCGGTCGATAAACTTCTTTCTCAAAACGCAGTATGCCCAGCAATTGTAATACTTTCAGACGGGAAGTACTCAACAGAACAAGTAAGAACCGATGCACTTGCAGCTGCAGCAAACGCAAGAAGTAAAGGTGTCGCCATTTATGGAATCGCTGCAAAACCACGTTCTCAACACGATTCGGATTTTATAAAAGATTTAGCTAAGGGAAACTGCGCTGGTTCACCTCATTGCGGTGAATTTCAAATACTTACAGGAACTAATATAGGTACAAAATTAAATACAATCATATCTCACATGAGTTCGCGATGTACAAAAAAGTTTACTTTTGAAAAGACTTTAAAATTATATAGAGATGGTCCTATTTCCGAACCACCTAACGATCAAGGATATCCCGGAGACCGGGCACTCTATAAAGTTCCTTTTACTAATACTGACACTACTGATTTGCTGAACATTTCAATAACAGACACTATACCCAGTTTTATGACATATCTACCCGGCTCTGCAAAGTTGTATTACAGCAATGGGACGATTACTCAATTATATCCCGTAAACAATGTAATAACTGCAAATGTTGGGAATGTATCACCTGCAAATTGGGCAAGACTCGAATTCGTAACATTAATTAATTCTGATGTTCCAAATGGTTACGTGATAACCAACAAAGCAACAGTTACGGGTTCTAACATTTCAAAAGTTGACGCAATAAGTCCCGCAATTACAATTGTTCGCTAATTAAGCTTACTATTATTCACAAAATCCATCATTTAAATAATTTCTAGTGTAAAATATCTTTCATAAATTACTTTCTTAGGATATTCATAAATGAAAGATGTAACAAACGAAATACCAATTAAACAAATAGAAACTCTCCAAGAATATATAGTTAAAAAAGGAAATGAGAGAGGTTTCTCAAATGAAACTTTACATGAGCGATTAATGATTTTAGTTGAAGAAATAGGTGAACTAATGAAGGCTGTTCGTGTTAATAAAAAAGGGTTTATAGATAATAAATTTAAATATGATGGGGACTTAGATGGAGAAATCTCTGATATTTTGACCATGATATTTTGGACAGCTGATAAGCTAAATATAGATATCTCCAAAGCTTTTGAGAAAAAAGAAAAGTTAAATAATAAAAGGGTTTGGGCTCGAAGAACTTATCCAAATAAATAAATTTGAGCAAATTAATTAATTGGTTATGATAGAATTTATGCATGATAAAAGCAATTTGCTTTGATTTGGACGGAGTTTATTTTACATCAGACAGCTTCAAAAACTTTAAGAATAATCTTCCAAAAGAAATAAACGATGAAGAAAAAGTAAGTTATGTTTTGGCCAAATCTGAAGAAATGTTGATGTTTAAAACTGGAAAAATGAGTGAGGATGATTACTGGAACTATGCGACCAGAGAATTAAAAATTAAAACAGATTTAAACGGTATCTGCGATTGTTTAAGAGAAAGCTACAATATAAACTACGATGTGGCTGATTATATTGAAAAAGTTAGAAGGGCTGGATATAAATCTTGTGTGTGCACGAATAACTTTATCACAAGGGTAAGAGAATTAGATAATGAGTGGGGATTTTTGGATCTATTTGATGTAAAGGTCTTTTGACGATGAAAATAAAATGACAGGTGCAAAAGATCTTGGAATTAACACCTTTTTATACAAAGATTTTCCGGATTTTATAAATAAATTGTCTTCATTAGGAATCAATATTTAAGGTAGAATTATACATTTGGAAAATATTTATTAAATCTATCTAATACTTATAAAAGGAACTTCAGCTCCGCCGCCTAAATAAGTGGGAAGAATTCCGTTCCATTTTTCTATAGCCATTTTTTGCAGTACCAAGGGGTCAATGGTCTGTCTTAATATATCCTGTGCCCGAGCTTCCCCTTCCGCTCTGATTATTTTCTGCTGTTTAATAAATTCTTCCTGCTGTGCTTTAAATTCTTCGGTTTTCACTTTTTCCTGTTCAATTTGTTTTTGTTCTACGGCAGCAATATATCCGTCACTGAATTTGATCTGCCTCACTAAAAATTCGTCTAAAATGACTCCGTTTTCTTCAAATCCCGAAATTAGTCTGTTCTGCACACTTTGCTGATATTTAAAAACATCCCCGGTGTAAAGCTCTGAAGCCGGAAATTCTCTAGCCACATTCCTAGTAATTGAACGTGATTGCGCCTGCACAATTCTTGTTGCTATTTGGTCTTGAGTCCCAATATTTTGTGCCAACCACAATACCTTATCGGGATCCAGCCTGTATCTTAAAGTAAATCTTATGCTAACCTTCTGACCGTCTTTAGTTGTTGTATCTACCGGAAAATCAGCTGAATCGGAAGCTGTTTTTTGAACAGAGCTATTTAAATTAAATCCGCTGGATTCCCTGTTATAAAACTGACTAGTTTGAGGCTGTTCTGCTGTTTCATAAATAATTTTCTGAGTATTGTAAAAAAAACTTTTTCAATCAGCGGTATTCTAAAGTTAAGACCCGGCGAAGCCAGTCTTTCAATCCTTCCGAACCTACTGACAACCCCGACAGTTCCGAATTCTACCGAATATAACGGGCTAAATCTTCCTAATAAAGATAGAACAATAATTAATACTATAGAAATTATGAGAATTTTTTTAAGCTTGGAAGAGTCAAAAGAACCGGGAGTCACAATTTTCACCATATCTATTAAAATATTATTACTATTTCCGGTGCTGTCAATAGATAACAATGATGTATAATTGCACCAAACAAGCGAGAACTGGGCCAGAGTGGTGAAACTGGTATACACGCTGTCTTCAGAGGGCAGTCCGCCTCGGCGGATGTGGGTTCAAATCCCACCTCTGGCACCATATAGATATAAGCTCCGGTTTGATTTAAAATTTAAGTGTGAAAGAAATAATTGGCCAATATAAAAATAAGATTATATTCGGCGTGATAATGCTAATAATTTTGGCGCCGATTTATTTCTCATTTGTAAATTCCAGAAGAGAACAAATCATTCAAAGCAGTCAGTGTGTAAACTTAAGAACCCAGGAAGTATGCGCAAAAAACGATAAATGCTACTGGGACAAGAGTAATACATTGTGCTGTGATAAATCGGAATATGCCACAACGAGTTCTCTTGGTAAGAAGATTTGTTGTCCCAAAGGCAAAGTCTGCGAATAAATCCGGTTCTAATGATATAATGTTTAACGTCCGAACCCAGGAAATGCTTACGGGCGGGTGGCGGAATTGGTATACGCGCAACGTTGAGGTCGTTGTGGGGTAAAACCCGTGCAGGTTCAACTCCTGTCCCGCCCACCAAAAGATAAGTAAAAATGAAATTAATCGACCTACATAAGCTTTTTAAACGCACCACAATCCTCTCAATAATATTTTTGGCAATATCAGCGATATTTTCCACTGCATCAGCACAATCATCATTTGAAAAAATAGACGTTTTCAATACTCTTATATTTGTAAATACTGACGGAACAATAGATGTAACCGAGTCCATATACTATGATTTCGGACCTTTGCAAAGGCATGGTATTTACAGGGAGATTCCCTACCAGAAAAATAATGATAACGGAAAAATATTTAATATGAACATAGAAGTATTGGAAGTTTTAGACATACAAAGGGTTCCCTTTAAATACACTACAACAACATCAAACGGCAAATTAAACATAAAAATAGGAGATCCTGATAAATATGTAACAGGCGAAAAAATGTATCAATTAAAATACAAAGTTTCCGGAGCTTTAACTTATTTTTCCGATCATGACGAGCTTTATTGGAATGTAACCGGGGATGAGTGGGCTATCCCAATCAGACATGCCAGTACAAAAATATTTCTTCCGGAAAATATTCAAAACAATACAACTATAGATTGTTACACTGGAGTAAAAGGCTCCACTTCATCTGACTGTGTCCCGGTGAAAGAAAAATCTAATATGTTTTTAGTCGAAACTAAAAATTCGTTAGATCCGTACGAAGGACTAACCTTCGCTGTCGGTTTTCCTAAAGGTTATGTAGCAGTATTGGAGCCTCAGAAAGATAATAGTGAAACGCTATTAAAAATTATTTTAATACTAGCTGCCATCGCCTGGTTTATATGGAACTTTGTATATCCGATTAAAATATTTTTAAACTGGTACGCGGATTATAAAAACTCCAAAAAAGCAAAAATAACGTCTGCATGGTTTTCTCCTCCAAAAGAAGCTCCTCACAAGCCATTTCCCCCGGCTTTAACGGCTCTTCTAGTGACTAAAAAGTTTGACAGCTTTCTAATTACTTCCACAATTATTCATTTAGCCCAGCGAGGGTATTTGAAAATTGTCCAGGAAGGAAAAAATGATTTTAATTTTGTGCTTTTAAAAGAATTTCATAATGACATTAAACTTTATGACTACGAATATACGTTGTTAAAAGCATTATTTAATGAAACTGCAGTAGGTGGTTTAGTTAAATTAAAAAGTCTTAAAAACGATAAAAATTATACAAAAAACATTTCCGATTTTAACAAGAAACTTAGTAATGCACTTATTTCCAAAGGATTATTTACCGAAAGCATAGAAAAAGTAAATAAAAAATATTCAATTATCGGTGGAATTTCCCTTTATTTTTTAAGCTTAATAACAGCATTCACAGCATTTATATTCGGAAAAAAGTCCGCAAAAAGAACAGAATTAGGCATTGAAAAACTTGGCGAAGCAATCTCATTGAAGAACTTTTTAGTATCTCAAGACGAGCAATTGGATTTTCAGGCAAAAAACCAGATGTTTTTCGAAAAATTGCTACCTTATGCCACAGCATTTGGGGTAGAAGATATATGGGCTAAAAGATTTGCGGATTTGGAGTTTAAAAACCCCGATTGGTACGAAGGCAACTTTTACAGCGCATTGGCTTTTTCCTCTTTTTCTAGTAGTTTTAATTCAGGAGTCCGAAACGCTTCAATGACAGCTACCAGAAGCTCAAGCGGTTTCTCAAGCGGCGGCGGGGGAGGAGGATCATCAGGAGGAGGTGGTGGTGGAGGTGGAGGAGGAAGCTGGTAACCCTTTTTTCCAATTTGATATAATGGTTAAAATATTTATTTATTAGGAGGAATTTATGACAATTAAAGGTGATTTACCTGATGTAGATGAAACAAAAAAAGTTGGATGGATTGAAGCAGATCCCGATAAGAATCAAGGTAGAAAGTTCTTGATAGCAGATAGGGACTTTGAATTACCTGATTGGGTAAAAGAAGACGGTTATGAACGACTTTTACAACGTGTGGGTATTAAAGAAGAGTTGGAAGGTGGATACAAAATTGTGATGTTGTTTGCCAACAACGATACCTCAGAATTTGATAGGGGTATATTATCACAATATTCGGAAGAAGCACTTGATCGCAACAAGGAATTCTATGACCCAAGAAACGTTATATCTTTTCCAACAATAGGACAAGCTCAAGTATGTGCCGCAGAATTGGTTAACTTTTTTGAAAGTACTACTGATCGTTATCAGTGGTCAAGTCGTAAGTATAATACAGATACAGGACATTGGGAAGTTGAGGAATAAACCATTCTAATTACAAAATAATATTAAGTAGGCGAGAATAGCTCAGTTGGCTAGAGCGTCTCCTTGCCAAGGAGAAGGTCGCGGGTTCGAATCCCGTTTCTCGCTCCATAAAAATTACAAAAATATAAATAAAAATTTCCCTAAATTTGAAAGTTTTTGAAAGAAGCATATAATCAAAGCGGGTGGTATAAGTGCCTACTAATAAGCTTGTAATTAAACAGTCCGATAAAGCACTCTTAGTTGAGACCGGTACTCTTTATTTTTTGCTAATTGTTTTCCTTCTTCTTGCGCTTATTATATTTTCTTTAATAGTTCCTTTAATTTCACCAATAGTATCTGTTTATGTGATTGTCTTTGTATTCTTTTTGATAATCACTCTGGCGCTATTATTAGCTTTAATGATATGTGTGTTTTCGAAAAAATACTGGAACAAACGCGAATATGTTATAACTCCGGAGACAATTATGGATTGTGAAGGAATGTTTAGCTCAAACTGTGTCTCCTATGAGCTTAAAGGAATGACTTCAATGGAAGTACACCAGACTGCCTTAGGTAAAAAGTTCAACTACGGCAATTTAATTGTAAGATTTATGGGTGGTGGATCTCTTTTGATGAAAGATATACCAGCACCGGAAATCCTGATAGTTAAAATACGGGAGCTTATTAGCAAAAAAGAAATAGAAGAAGAGAATAACGATAACTAAATTAAGACACATTATTACCCCTGCGTAATATAAACAAAATCTATCCAAATATCTCGCAAAATCGGTATTAAACTGATAAAATAGTGCAGTTAACTTTGCTATTTAGTGCGGGGCGGTAGCCAAGGTGGTCACGGCACCGGTCTGAAAAACCGGCTATGTGAGTTCGACTCTCACCCTCCCCACCAAATTCGGACACGAGTCCTCTTTTTAAATCCAACTGCTATAATTCAGGTATGGTTGATAAAATTCTATATCTTATTCAACAATCTGGTGTTTTAATGCTTATGCCTCGCTCACATAATAAACAGCTTGGCACAACCTTTGATAATGTTGCATCTCACAGTCACCATGTAGCCATAATTGCATATTGTCTTACCCGTATGGAAGGTTTATCTCACGAAAACGCAATGAAAGCGACCACAATAGCAGTCTTTCACGATTTAGCAGAAGCGAGAACAGGAGACTTGGATTTTGTAGCAAAGCATTACGGACATAACAATGAGGAACAAGCAGTAAAAGACCAGTTTTCAGGAATTAAGTTTGGAAAAGATTTGGAAGATTTGCTGAAAGAGTACGAGGAGATAGAAACAATAGAATCCAAATGCGCTAAAGATGCTGACAGTTTAGAGCAACTTTACCAAGAGTGGGTATTAATGTGGCAGGGAAATAAGCTTGCACAGAAATGGTTTGAGTCCGATTTTAAAGATAGAGTACCTGGTTTAAGAACAAAATCAGCGAGAGTTATAGCAAACAAAATGAAAGATAGCAATCCCCAAGAGTGGTGGTGGTCTCAATTCGTTAAAGATGATATGGCAATAGATAGAGAGAAATTACTGGGAAAAATGTAAGTTTTTGACCCTAAAAAAAGTTCACAAACACCATTCATAATACCTCACCAAAGATATTTACTTCGCATTACAACTAAAAAAACTGTCCATTTAGACAAGGAAAGAGCTTTTAAAACACTCAAACTGATATAATATTTCCATGAGCATTAAAAGGCTTTCTCACTTACTGGACAAGGAATTAGCCAAATTAAATGGTTCAGTTGGATTAAATGTTAAATTTTTATCTTCTAATGAAATTTACACATACAATGGAAAAACGCAATTTTGGTCTGCCAGTGTAATTAAAATTCCTATTGCACTTACATTTTATGAACAGATCAAAGAAAAGAACATAAATGATACTGAAAAAGTAAAAATAACCGAAGATAATTATGTACTGGGCTCAGGAATCGCTAAACTATTAGACAAAAACAACAAATATACCTTTAAAGATTTAATAACTTTAATGTTAGTAGTTTCTGATAATACAGCTACTAATCAAATAGTTGATTTTATCGGTTGGGAATCGGTAGAAAAATATATGAAGGAAATAGGACTTGAAAATACAACTTTTAAACATAAAATGATGATTAAAGCGGGTAGAGGTCCAAACTTAACTACCCCTGAAGAAATGACAACTTTATTGGAAAGGATGTACAAAAATGAATTGCCTGGTTCGGAAATAGTTTTAAAAATAATGCAGGAGCAGCTTGACAGGACAAGAATTCCTCAACTTATCCCAAATGAAATACCAATATCTCATAAATTTGGTACATTACCCGAAGCATTACACGAAGTAGGAATTATTTACTCGAAAAATCCCTTTATCTTTTGCTTTTTTTCAGATGATCAAAAAGATAAAAAATTAACCAATGAGGTGTTGTCCGTGTGCGCAAAGCATTGTTTTGACTACTCAATGAAATAGATGACGAGTATTAGAATTCACCCAAAATACAACTTTTAATAAAAGTGGATTATAATCAGATTATGTTAAAAACACCGGCAGCGACCATGGAAGGTGTAGAAAGTCTTAGACATCCCGGGGAAATAGTTATGCCTGAAACTTTTGATGCAGTAGCGATTGCGCTATCAAAAATAAAAGGGTATCCGCTAGACATAATGGTAGACCATAAATCCGCTGTTTCACAACAAGAAATACTTGCTGCTTGGATCATGGGAGTGTCATCAATAGGGACCTCATATAAAGATATAAATCCGGACATTTTATTAGCAAATGCCCATCTTGGCGGTGAACAAAGAGAAGCAGCCGACATGTTATTGAGTACTTTGGATACTTTATCAGATTTCGCAATTACTGAAACACTTAAAGCTGGAGTAAACGGTGTTATAGCAGAAGCTGAAAAACAACTAAAGAAAAAAGGGTATCCTACGGATTCACCGGAAATACAGGACCTGTATAAATTAAATGCCGCAAAATCAATGTTTAATTCTACATACCCTCAAGACAAAAAGTAGATAGATAGACTTTCAGGTAGTTAATAGTAAATGATCATAATTTTTTGCAAGCTTCAACAAATCCCAAAAATATAGGATGAGGATTTAAAGGCCTGCTCATATATTCGGGGTGGAACTGAGTTCCGATATAAAACGGGTGGTCTTTAATTTCAATTGCTTCTACAAGCTCTCCGTCCGGAGAATGTCCGGCAAAAACAAATCCGTTTTTTTCAAAATCTTTCTTGAATTTGTTATTAAATTCATATCTATGTCTGTGGCGCTCAAATACTAATTTTTCTGATTTTTCTGAATTATTTTTTAAGTTAAAGCCGACTCTAAGTCCGTCCGGCTGATTCCACGGTAAATTTTTATCATTATTATATTTCCCATACAAGTCATATAGTTTTGTGTCTTTTTTAATGTAGCAGGGCCAGGCTCCCAGCCTGATTGTGCCACCGTATTGCTTTTTAATTAGATATTCAAGCTGGTTAGGCATAATATGTATTACAGGGTATTTTGTATCTGGATCGGCTTCAGTGGTATTTGCTCCTTTCAAACCGAGTACATTACGGGCGAATTCTATAACTGCCATCTGCATTCCAAAACATAACCCTAAATAAGGCAATTTATTCTTCCTGGCATATTCTATAGCAATTACTTTACCTTCAGTTCCCCTGGATCCCCAGCCCTGCGGAACTACCAAACCGTTATAGTTTTTTAGAATTGCAGCCCCTCCTTTTTCTATTTTTTCACTATCAATCCAGTCAAACTTTAAGTTTACCCCATTCTGCCACGAGGCGTGCCTTAAAGCTTCTACAACAGAAACGTATGAGTCTATAAGCGAGTAGTCGCCAGTAACAAAATATTTTCCTACAATGGCAATTTTTACTGTAATTTTCCATTTTTTAACCGCATTATTGGTCATTTCCTGCCACGAAGATATTTCTTTGTGCTTCTTGCTTCCCATACCTAATAATTTTAAACAAGCTGTGGCAAAATGATGCTGGGGTTTGTGAAAAAGAAGAGGAACCTGATATATCGCATCTAAATCAGGTGCATTAAATAACATGTTTGGGGGAATATTACAAAAAAGAGCTAATTTATCTGCTCTCTTTTTATCAATTGGTTTTTCACTTCTGGCAACTATTATATCAGGCTGAATTCCCATCCCATTTAAAATATGAACACTTGTCTGCGCGGGCTTACTCTTTAATTCTCCGATATGGGCAAGGTATGGCAGATAAGTTACATGAACGTGTATTACATCTTTAGGCTTGCGAAGTTTTAATATTCTTGCCGCTTCAAAAAAAATGCCGTTTTTATATTCGCCTACCGTGCCGCCGTATTCAATAACAACTATTTCGGCTTTATTGGCTTCTCCCGCATATGTAATTCTCCTGATTATTTCATCCGTAACATGGGGGATAACATCTACCGTCTCTCCGCTGTATTCAAATGCCCGCTCTTTTCTTATCACCTCGCTGTATATCTGGCCTGCGGTTATGTAGTTTTCTTTTTTAAGATTCTCGTGAACAAACCTTTCGTAGTGTCCTAAATCCTCATCGGTTTCCATACCGTCGTGGGTGACAAAAACTTCTCCGTGCTCCTGAGGGCGCAAAGTACCAGCGTCTACATTAAAATACATATCAACTTTTACGGGGGTGACTTTAAATCCTCTGGATTTAAGTAAAAATGAGAGAGATGCTGTAATAATTCCTTTTCCTAAACCCGATACTACTCCACCGGAAACAAAAATATATTTCATCAGCCATCCTCCGAAGCAATCAAAAAAGAACGCAGCATATGCGTTCACTTATTACAATATTAATACAATCTAAACTGTAAAGTCAATAAAAGTTTTAAGAAGCGGGTAGTAAACTTAATTATTAAATTTAGGTATAATTAGAAAATAAAAGTATATTAATTTATGATTATTTTAGTTGAATGACTAATACACCACACATAAAACTAATTTTAATAACTATTGTAACTATTTTGCTCGCGGGCATAGTTTTATTTATCGAAAAATATCTCGGAAATACAGGTTCGATTTCAATTTTAAGAATAAACGAAAATGGAGGTATTTCTTTTGTGCCGCTTGAAAATACCGAACTTGCTATAAAAACTGTTACAGATAAACAATCGGAAAATAAAGTTGACTATAAAATACAGGAAATTGCAAAAAACCTTGACGTGCCTTGGAGCATAGCTTTTACTGCTGATAAAAGAACATTGGTAACCGAAAGAAAAGGAAATATAAGAGTACTGGAAAACACAATTCTTAAAACCCAGCCCTTAATTACGATTAACGACGTTGTAACAGGCGATGAGGAAGGATTAATGGGTCTGGCAGTTGATCCTGATTATGATAATAATAAATATATTTACGCCTGCTACGCATACTTGGAAGTAAATAATATGTACGATAAAGTTCTGCGTTTAATTGATAACGGTGAAAGTGCGGAAATTGACCGAATATTAATAGAAAAAATTCCCGCAGCAAGATACCATGCCGGATGCAGGCTCAAGTTCGGACCGGACGGCAAATTGTATATAACAACCGGAGACGCCTTAAATAAAGACCAGGCTCAGGATTTAAAATCTCTCGGCGGAAAAATTCTCAGAATAGAAAGAGACGGATCGATTCCGGATGACAACCCGTTTATTGATTCGCCGGTTTATACTTACGGGCACAGAAATCCCCAGGGAATTGAATGGAATAAAAGCACCGGACTTATGGTTTCTACTGAACACGGCCCCAGCGGCACGGACGGTCCAGGAGGCGGTGACGAAATAAATATAATTAATCCCGGTAAAAACTATGGCTGGCCTTTGGTTTCGCACGAAGGCACTTTGAGCGGCACTGAAAGCCCCAAAATGGTTTTTACCCCTGCAGTAGCACCCGCTTCCGCACTAATGTATTCCGGAAAGTTATTCCCCCAATTTAAAGACAAATTATTTTTCGGGGGACTGAGGGGGGAAGGAGTTTATGTGGTCTCATTTTCCGAGGAAGAACCCGAAAAAGTAGAAACTTACGTAAAATTGAAAAACTTAAATTTCGGTCGAATCAGAGATATAGTAGAGAGTCCATCAGGGGAAATCTGGTTTACTACCAGCAATACCGATGGAAGAGGCAACGTTAGGGACGGCGACGACAAGATTTATAGGTTGTCGCTTTAACCGTATTTTACGCTCTATAAATATTTTTGGTTTATAAGAAAAATATATTCCGGATCCAGCTCTAAAACACTCAATGTCTGATTTGATGGCCTGAATCTGTACTTTTCAATATCCAGAGTTAAATTATTATTAACTTTAATGTTTTCCGACTCAAGCATTTCTTTCTGCATAATTGCTGTGTGATCCAAACAGTTCGTGCTAATCCTCCCCGCACTATTTATAACCCTCCACCACGGCAGATTGTATTTATCAGAATAATCATGAAGAACCCACCCCACCTGCCTTGCCGCTCTGGGAACACCTGCCATTAATGCCACCTGACCGTAGCTGACGACATATCCTAAGGGAATTAATTTAACTATTTGAATAATTTTATCTTTAAATTTAGACACTTGTGATATTATACTATTATGAAAGGTGCTGCTGTTGCTGACGAAACAGAGGATTTAAAAGGCTTGGAATATAACGCCTCAATAGAGTTACGAAATTTAGAAGCTGCTGAAAAAGAGCTAACTACATCAGACCACCTCTTAACTCCACAAGAAATTGTAGACTATTTCGAGCAGAGAATCAGCACTAATATTGCTTTAATTGAATATTATAGAGGAAAGGGATTGGAAATGTATGAAGCTGATGAAGAAAGCGGCAAATCAGTATTATCCCGATTAGGAACAGCAGTGCATGATAATTCATTTGTTGAACATATGATAGGAAAACTTAAAGAAAGCGGTTCTTTGCAGGAGTTTGTTGCCATGAACCCACCCGCCTCAAATGGTAAATCCGGCACCTCACTATTAAAGGAGGTTGCACAGGAATTGCACAATGCAAGGGCTCATGTGAAAAACAGAAACAACTTTGTAGAGACCTCTAATTTGGATGAGGCAATTGCTGATTTAATAGGAAATGAAAGATGGGTAAGGATTTTACAACATGAAAGCGAAAATATTGGAACAGCCTATATAGAACCAGAAGTAAGCTTCAATGCCGGTTTTCAGAAAATGGTATCATCTGAATCAAGTATTTAAAGTACCTTGCAAATCCATTTATTTTATAATTAAATTATGGAAATTTGGGGGGTTAGCTCAGCGGTTAGAGCGCTCGGCTTACATCCGAGAGGTCATAAGTTCAAATCTTATATCCCCCACCATTATAACGCTTCGTAGTTCACACCAAAAAGGTTGTAGGTTCAATTCATATAACCCCAACAACATTTTTCACAATATAATTTAATTAGTGGGATTTTTAACTAAACAATTCTTTTAAACTTTTTGGAAATCCCTTCAAATACAAAAGCGCCAAAGGTGCTCCGATATTCGCAAACCGTTCCAAAAAGTCCCAAATAGGCTCGCCGGCAATAGGACGGATCAGCGCTGTGGAAAATGCCCAAAATGTCATCCAAACCAGCGCCAGCCTCAAAGGTTTAATAAGTACTAAAACTGCCAGAGTAATATCCAAAGCGCCGATTATAGGCATAATTGTTGAGGCAGTTTCCGCGGGAATACCAACCGAAGTTAAATATGGAATCCAGCTTTGCTTAACCATCAGCCCGAACACACCATGTCCTATAAACTCACCGGCTACTGCTATTCTTAAAATCCATTCTAATTTTTTATTTTTATCCATAATTAATTAAATTATATTATAAATTAAATACTACTTTTCTGTGTGCGGACTTTCCCCATTACCAGAGGCTTCATCAACGCTTTTTTTTGATCTACCTTTTAAAAGTCTTCTGGCATCAATTCCTTTAACAACAAATAGAGTACTGGCAATTACCACTGCCATTACAACGGCAGCAAACACTACGAAAATCATAATAATCAGAACCCGGCTTTTCGGCGAATAATTTGCATTAAATATTGCCGCAAGCTGTCCACCCAAAGGAGTAGTTGTGCCTTTGCTAATAACAAGGTTTCGCGACGTTGTTACTACCTGAGCTTCGGACCTTCCGCTTATTTCCGGTGAATACATTAAAGACACAGTCGCAGGCGGAGTTAGAAATTCACCTTCACTCACCACCCGCGCCTTATACGAATAACTAAATTTTCCAGTAGGAACACTGTACAACGACATTACTACTCCGTTTTGGGTATACTCACGCACATAATAATTGTAGCCATAATTATAGTAATAATGAGTAATTAAATTCGAGTCGGATTTCTTTTCGTTATCGAATTTGTAATTTATAGGAACCATGCCAGCAGGCAGCTGGTCTTCTAAAACTCCGTAACTTTCAGAATACGCCAGTCCTTCAACAATTAAATTAACATTTACAGTTTCGCCGACCGATAATGAATAAGCGGGATTTTTGCTGTTTACATATTCTCTACTTATAGAAATTCCGTCTGATCTTTTTGATGTTTCAACTGCTGTTCTAAATTGATCCAGAACCATTGTGGAATACAACTGTCCGGTGCCTTCTTTATTAACTTTTAAATTTATTGCGTTTCCTTTTTTAATTCCCTTTAGATCTAAAGTATTTATTTTCTGCTTTGCGGATGTAACTGCTCCAGAGGAAATCACGTCATCGCCCAACATAACTTCATATTTAAAATCAGGATTCAGTTCACCGACAGATTTTGAATACTCAACCAGCGCCCGCATAACCTGGACAGTTCCAAAAGTGTTAGACCAGTAGTCGTGTTTTCTGCTGTTAGACAAATATCTTACTCCTTTAAAAATAGTATCTTTATCCACATTAGCCATAATCAAAGCGTTTACTACCAAACCTGTTGAAGCATCTCTTGAACCGAACCTGTCTCCGGCACCACTTTCCCAGAATAAACTCTCTCCTTGTTTTACTGCTTTGCTCAATATTAATGAAACACCGTTTTTGGAGTTATCTTTGAAACCGTTTCTAATGTTCGCCATAACTCCATACGCAAGTACATCAGGAGTCATGTCATTACTCAAGCTCACAAAACTCTTTCCCTTATCCGAACCCATCACTGATAATGAATAAATCCTAATGGGATCCAATAACGAATTCGGCTGTGCATTTTCCAGATACATTTTGGAAGAAGTAAGTAAATCATCTACCGCTCCAGGTTTTAAAGTATCAAGCAAAACCAAATATTCCGCTACATATGAGGTAATACCAACATCTGAAATCTTTGAGCTCCACCAACTCCACCCGCCGTCCCAATTCTGCATAGCCCTAAGCCTTTCCAATCCTTCGTCAATCATAGCGTCAGTATTTTTTTCTTTCAAAGCTTCCGAAAGAATATCTGGATTACTGGCAGCAATTATTACGGGAACCAGTCTGCTGGTAGTTTGTTCAATACACCCGTAGGGATAGTTAACCAAATATTTCATAGAGGAAAGCATCGATCCGGTTAAACTCGAAGATAAGAACAATTGATAATTTGATTCTGATTCTAAAACGTCTTCGGGGATATTGATTTCATAAGATGCGGAGTCATATTTAGTTGAAGCGGTTTTTTCTTTATAACCGAAATTTTTAATTGGGAGCTCAACTGTTATGGTATCGGAATCTTCTTCATTTTCAGTTGAAACAGCCGAATAAGTAAATTTGGTTTTTTCGTTAGCGAACCCGGGAATATAATCCCAATAAATCTGTTTAACACTATTGGAACTTATTTGAACCGGATTAGTTAAGCCACGTAAAGGAAGCTCCCTTGATCTGCTCAAATCATTACCGCCATTTTCCTCAACTTTCAGTGAAACTTCAAAAGTCGAATCATTGTCGGTGTAATTTTGAACCAAAGACGACATTACCATTTTATCTCCCACTCTCGCCAGATTCGGATGGATTGGCCTTACAATAACGTCTTTTGTAACCACAATTTCTTTTGTGGACTGCCCAACCTGTGTTTCACGGGTATCCGCTATGTCGGAAATTACCCAGGTCGTCAAATTATCGGGCAGTTTAACCGTAACCGTAGCCTTGCCGCTCTCATCGGTCTTTAAAGAAGGATTCCAATAAGCAGTATCTTTAAAAACGGTTCTGGGAGCTGATGTACCTCCTTTGTCATTATGTACCCATACTCCACCGGCAAAATAAGTGTGGTAATTCTCAACTTCCAAGTTATAAACAGTAACACTGTCCAATACCCATTCCACCGATCTCACTTCCGCACTGCTTCCGTCCAATCCCAAAAGCAAGTCTCCCGTGTCAATATTTCCGGCGGTTTTCCAAGTGTCATTAATTCTTAAAACATGTTCGGGAGTTACTTTTAAGTCGCCGTTAATAATTAAATATCCTTCAACATCAGTTTTGTGGACATTTAAAACTTTGGCTTTAACCAATTCCCCCGAATCATAGCTCTTTCTGGTTAAAACATACTCACCGGGTTCAACTTCTGAAATATGTTTAAACACATTTCCTTCAGTAAGAACTAATGTATCTCCGGTAAAACACCCCCCGTATCCGCCGGCGGCATCCATGCTGATACTCTCCAAAGAATTTGAAAATCCCGTCTCGTTAAATCTTTCCGACCAAAAAGCGTCAAAAATCTTTCTGCCATCAGGAGGAAAAAGCTCGAAAAGTGCTTTATCTACAATCCACAGCGCCGTATCAGCCGAAACAGGCCTTCCGTTATTATCTTTGGTTTCCACCTGTATCTCAACATTCTCTCCCGGACCAAATTTCTCATCTTCGGTTCTGATTTTAACATTAAGCTTTTTCGACTCCGCCGGAACCGAAATATTTAAATACTTGCTCTCAAATTTCGATCCCGAAAATATTCCCACATTTACAAAAATGTTCGGCATGTCAGTTTCCTCAAGTTTCAGCTCAAACACTTCTGAAGGCTTAGAAATATGCATTACCTGATACCTGTTTACATAATTCCTGTGAAAAGAAATAAAGGCGTCAGTATTTATTTCCCTCGAAGAAATTAAGAGCTTCACGGTATCACCGGGCTTGTACTCTTTTTTATCCAACTGCATTTCAAATGCCTGAGGATTTTCCGAAGAATAAAACGGATACCTGTCATCATAAACCCACGAAAAAAATGTTTTTTCAAGAGTATTGCCGGCTTGGTCGGTGGCGGTAACTTTAAATCTGTAAGAACCCGGAAGATCAGGAGTAATCCTAAAACTCACATCACCTTTTGAATTTGTTTTTTCAGTCACGTTTGCTATAGGATCCACCCGCATTTCATATGTGGGGTATTTTGACTCCGGTTTTTTAACTTCCACCCAATATTCCCGCGTCACCTGGGCATTAACTTGCACACCTGAAACATTAGAATCCCTGTAGGGAAATAATATTAGGGGAAGATCCAGTGGCTGATTGATTCTGTTAGAATACGAATATTCATCGCTTCTGAAAATTCCAAAATTTGCCGGATAGACTAAAATATTTCTTTGATCAGTGCTGGGATTGCCCGATCCGTCGTCGACCGTGGCCTCAAAAACATATATCTTCGGATCAGGAGATTTTAAAGTAATTACATTAACGTCTGTTTCGCCGTTTTCATCCAAAAATATACTACCTTCAACTATTTTGTTCCCCGAACTGAACCAATACCCGTACCTGTAGTCGCTCTCGCTGAATCTTCTGGAATCGGAATAATATTCATATTCATAAATATCGTGGGCATAAACGGTATACGTTACAGAAACTCCGCTCAAAGGCTGCCCTGAAAAATAATTTCCTTTTAACTTAAAGTCAAATATATCGCCCGCAACCGCTTCGGTGATGGGAGTATCAACTTCAATAAAATATTCCGGCTTCCTGAAGTATTCAACATTAATATAAGCATAATTAACATCCGGCGAACCTGCGGCATTAATCATAATTGTATAGTTTCCTGTTTTGGTTTTTTCCGGAATCAACGACTCACCAAAAACCGTGCCATCGCCCGAAATATTTAGCCGTTCGTTGTAAATTATATTTTCGTTCTCATTCCAACCGTAATAAATTTTTACATTGGCCGCACCCTGTGGGATTGAATATTTGGCATCGTTATCCGACCTAATAATAGATTTAAAGTAAATGGTATCTCCGGGCCTGTAAATCGGTCGGTCAGTGAAAATAAAATATTTTGAATTCTTTGTTTTTTCCTCATACCCCGTCCAGCTCCATCCCCAGTTCAATGATGTAAGGTTCATAGGAATAAACGAAACACTGCCACCTGATTCCGCAACCGCCAGATCCGCCCGCTCATTATAACTTGTTGTAGAAATTCCCTGGGCATCAAAACGGTCTTCATCGAGCTTTTCTATTCTGTTCAACAGGTTATAAGTGCGCACAACCCCTTCAGTAATGACCTTTTTGCTTTTATAATTTTGCCCCCAGAATATAAATTCGTTTTCGCCCTCGGTAGACATAACTCCGAAATTGCTCACAACGGCAAATGACTGTTTGTTTAATCCGCCGATATTTACATCAACCAGCCAGATCCCAGGCTTGCCCGAAGGCAGGTTTACAGTTGTAGAAGCGCTTTTTACATCTGTAACATTCAGTGAAAATGAGCTCGCTTTTTCCAGACCGGATGTGCTGAGGCTTTTATCTACCTGATTAAACTCTTTGTCGTGTATCAAAAAGGTTAAAAGATTATTTGTGCCGGCATTATACAAATCCACCGTAAGCTTGCCGGTGACATTTTTAATATTTATTTCAATCTGGGGATTTTCAAGATCGCTGAAATTAATTAAACCCTGCATTCCACCGTAATAAAACTGTTCTCTGAGTGATTCGATTTTGCGGATGCCTATTTCGGGAGGAATTTCTTCCGTACTTGCTAAAACCGCTGAATCACCCGCACTGCCGGGCTCAAATGCAACAGGCTCTTCCAGATTTTCCTGAGCAGTCTGCAAATTTGTTAATTTACTTTTAAGTTCCGCGTTTCGGGCTAAACGGCTATTCTGTGATAAACCATCTAATTTAACGGTCTTAAAAATAAACAATCCGGAAAAAACAATTAATAATAGCGAGAAATAGGTTATTAAGATCTTTTTAGGCATTTTTCCCCGAATAAATTATAATGCATTAAAGCAAGGTACTCTATAATTAAATCAGTGGGTTTAAAATTAAATTAAATTCATATGACACCTGCCGGAAAAGAATTAAAAGAATGACTAAACACCTGACACAAGAAGAAGCTGAACGAATAAATCCCGATGTAGTGGCTGAAAAACTAAGGGAAGATCATGATAAAGCTATAGAGCTATTAAAAGCTGCGGGGTGCCGCCCTGAATCAACATCACCAAACGAAATCAGAAAACGGCTGATACTGGAAGCACTTCCCGAAGGGTTTCTGGAAGAACTCCAAGGATACATACCCTATTATTATAAGAAAGAAGAAGAAATATTTGGAAAAAAACACAAATTCGAAACAGAAGTAGAACGGAAAGAATTTGAAAAACAGCTATTAAGGGGTGCGCTTTTTGAAATGCTTGTCCAGTACGACAAAGAAATTACACCTCCCCCAAACGAAACGGCAATGGAAATACTGGGAATAATGCAAAATCCCGAAGTGTTCGGATTGGAAAAAACCATCGGGTATAAACGAAATCCCGATGAAACTTACGTAGAAATAGATGAAAAAGGACAAATTTTTATTAAAGTAATAGGCGAGGCTAAATTAGGGCATGTGGACGAAAGATTTTTGAGCCAGATGGAAAGTTTTGACGAAAACCTTCAGGCTATGGCTAATGTCATAAACAAAATGACCACACAAGAACTACAGGAGCACGGACTAGTACACCTGGCAACCAGAAGTGCACAGATAGACACGGAATTTTCGGACGCCGCCCAACAAGAAAGGCCAAAAACACTGATATTGGGAGACGGAACCTACGGACACACCAAAGTATTAGCTATACCTGCCGACAGACTGCAGGATTTTGAATCTATGATGAAATACGAGCATCAAAACGAAACCAACAGGGAAAGATATATCGAAATAATGGGGGATGTAACGGTGAAAAGATCGGCTTTTAAAGCAAGAGAAGTAGGAGATATGGCCGACGGGCTTTACGAGAAAATGTTTTAAATTCCATTGACTCGATGAGAATTTAGACTGAAGATTTTGAAACTGCCGGGTTTTGGTATAATTTACGCGTTACTAACACAGATATTAATGGGGGATCGTCTAATGGTAGGACACCAGGTTTTGGACCTGGGTATTGGGGTTCGAATCCCTGTCCCCCAGCCAGAATAGGAACCCATAGCAGTCCGTTTCCTATATATTTCTTTTGATCACTGATAAAACCCGTTAGTTTAAAATTTAATTTTTCAAAACCAAATTCCGAAAACTTAAAAACTGGTTGCGTGTTTCAATAAATTGAATTGACATGACCTCACACTTACTCTACAATCAATATAAGTACAAACATTATAAGAAATAGTTTAATAGCTTTCTATACGAATTTAACAAAAACTAATAGAGATATAGTTTCTGCACTTTTAAATATTAATTTGACTAAATAATTTTTTTTAGCATTATTGTTCATTAATCTCTCGGGAATTGAATTGTCAAGAAGATATGCTTCTTGATAGCTTTATTCCCGAGGGTATGGGGGTCCGAGTCATAATTAAGACTCATACAACGTACCTCCCTTCCAGTTTCGACTGGATGAGCCCAAAAAACACGGACAAGCGTCTCCAAACCAGATGCTGCTAATAGGGCATGAATTGGTTCCAGGAATGGACCGACTAGCCCGAGTCAGCGAAGAGCCATCAAAGGCATATGCGCTTTGATGGTATCCTCACGTGAATACGCGTGATGAGCTGGTTTGATTCGTGAGTTGACAGGACCGCGAGCGATCCGCGGGGTATAAAGTGAGTGCCTCTCTCTAACAGGGCAGAATAGAGGGAGTATTGATTTCTTATATCTGGGTGACATGAATTGGTTCCAGGAATGGACTAACTAGCCACCCAGAAACAGAGAGATCAGCCATAGGTCGTTTAACTGTCTGTTTAATCGACTTAAACATTTTCACAGACTCGGGTGAATGACTGGTAAACATTTACCTTGATGAGGGCTTACCCTTCTTCTTTCCAGGGCAGGGAGGAAAAAGTATGCTGTTGCCACCTGATGTTACTTAGATGGAGTAACAGCTTGGAGATGTCACCGGATAGGTAGAATTGATTTTCGAAACGTCTGCAGCGTTTGGAGAATTAGTCTACCCAAGGGTACGTGTTTACCCGTCCCTTCCGAAAGGGAAAAGCCAAAATTAGGTATACACCGTTCTGTGCCAACGTTTGGCACTATATGTGAGGATAGAAATGAAACGTTTGTATCTCCCACTAGTCATTGCGCTTCTCACAGCCATGCTCGTGGCTCCCGTGGCCATGGCCGCTGGTCCCGATCACGACAACAACAACGCAAAGGCCAACGCCCCCGGTCAAGTCGCGAAGAACTCCGAAGACACCGAGGACAATGGTTCGACCTACGCTCCCGGCGTTCTGGCCAACGAGTCGGAAGACCCCGACGACAATGGCTCGGATTTCGCCCCCGGCCAGCTGAAGAAGGCTGAGGACGACACCGTCACCGATGCACCCGTCACCGACTCTACCGGCGACAATTCCGACGGCGACAACAACAACGCAAAGGCCAACGCCCCCGGTCAAGTCGCGAAGAACTCCGAAGACACCGAGGACAATGGTTCGACCTACGCTCCCGGCGTTCTAGCCAACGAGTCGGAAGACCCCGACGACAATGGCAAGACGTACGCTCCCGGCCTGCTGAAGAAAGCAGAGCCACGCTAAGCGATCTGCCGCTTCCCGGTCCTCCAGTTCTTGTCACATCAATGATACAAGACTGGAGGGCCGGGCGAACTATAAAATAACACTTAAAAAAATTAACTCCAAAATGTAGATACTTTGTTAAAATAAGCACATATTTTAATTTAATATTTAAATAATGAACAACTATGAAATAAAAGGTGAAATATTTACTTTTTTCGCAGCACTGTTTTTAGCATTAAATACTATACTTGGTAGATATTTTGCTTTACAAATAGCACCATTATTACCATGGTTTTCCAGAAACGTAATTAATTTTCTGATTTTACTCACATTACTCAAATTATATAAACCAAAAGGTTATATAAAGATTAATAAAAACGATTTAGCAAAGATTTTCTTAAGTGGAATTTTCTTTACATTCTCCAAAGAGCTGGCGAACTTCTTTGAAAATTTAATGGAGATGGAAAAAGAAATACAAATAGTTCTCTCTGCTCGATTTATCTAATCCTGGATTGACTTCATGGATTTATTATATACATTATAATTTCTTTTGTTAGTATTAATAATATAAATGACTTGTTATATTTATTACAAATATGATGGTAAATGCGGACTTGTTAGCTAACAGAATATATTTTCTAAAAAATCTACCAGACGCATCTTAGAAAACAGTAATATTAAAATCTATTTTAGGACTATTTTTAGGAATCTTTCTGTCATTATTAATAAATTTAACAATTTTTAGATTAATAGGATTAACAAATTTAGATTATTTAACAAGTCTTATTGTTAGTATATTGGTTCAAGATATTACACTATTAATAATAATTTATATTTTATTCCATAACTCTTCAAAAGAAGACATTTTTAATTAACTATTTATAGAAATTTGCGAAAAAGAGGGATTTTAATCGCTCTCATAATCAGATCTATACTCTTTTCTATTTTTCATGGGAACTCAAGTATCCCTTTCTCATTTCTTTTTGGTATTGTCATGGCATTATATTACGAATTTACTAATAATTTCCCTAGAACTGTAATAATTCACGCATTACACAATTATATAAATACTTACTATGCGACATTTTTACTTCTAGTTTTTTTCAAACAGCTTACAAATTTGTGAACTTTGATCGTTGTATTAGACCTATAGTTGACAATTATCCGTTAGTATTATAAAATCCCCCCAACCAGTATTGTACTATTGGTATTATTATGATTATTGTTGCTGCAACAACATTGCTATTTTTAATATTTGTATTACTACAAAACTACTCGTATAGCCTTTTATTAAGAGGCGTGCCCTATAGAGTTCATGTTAATGGCATCCGGGGGAAGTCGTCTGTGACGCGCTATATCGCAGCAATCTTCAGAAAAGCTGATTTTATTACTTATGCAAAAACAACAGGTACGCAAGCTAGAATAATTGATAATGAAGGTAATGAAAGTGAAGCACCAAGAAATGGCTCTCCTAATGTAAACGAGCAAATAACTATTATTAAGGACTTCATTAGCAAGGGTGCAAAGTCCATAGTTTTAGAATGTATGGCAATAAATCCGTTGTATCAAGAGTGGCTGGAAAATAAAGTTATTAAATCAAATATTTCAGTTATCACTAATGTAAGAACCGATCATACAGATTATATGGGTGACACTTTGGAATCAATAGCAAAATCCTTAGCTACAACTATACCTACAAATGGCATATTAATTACGGGCGAAGAAAATCCGGATATTATAAATATATTAAAAAATAAATGCGAAAAAAATAACACAAGAATGATAGTTGCGGATAAATCAACTGTGAGCGATGAGGAATTAAATAATTTTGATTATTATACCCATAAAGAAAATATTGCTATAGCTCTGGAAGTCGCTAAAATTATCGGTCTTGAGAGAAGTAAAGCAATGGAAAGTATGTTTAACGCTAACCCCGATCCCGGAAACTTTAAAATAAAATCCATAATGTATAAAAATAAGAACATAGCGTGGGCAAATCTTTTTGCAATTAACGATAAAGAAAGCTTTATTAATGTGACAAAGGAAATATATTCACTTTATCCTAAATACACAAAAGTAATAATTCTAAATAACAGGTTTGACAGACCCAGCAGAGTAAAGTTGTTTACTGATATTGTAACTAAAGAACACCCGGTTAATAAAATAGTAACGTTCGGTGATTTTGAAGAAGCAGTTAATAAATATGCTAAAAATAATGGTTTTAATTTAAATTATGTTTTAAACCTTGGCAACTCCAGCAGAAAAAAACTAATTGAAGGCGAAGAACTATTTGACGCAATAATAGAGAGTATTAAGCAGAAAAATATTCTTTTCGTAGGCGCAATAAATACTCATACAGAACAGGCAGACAGGCTTTTAGAATGGATGTCTAATTTCGATAATAATTTACAAAAATTAGAAACCAAAGAAGCATTAGTAAATACTTCTAATAATAATCTGTCATCTGGGAAAATTGGTAAAAATTTTAATTTAAGGGGGACACATGAGTAATCAAATAAACAGTTTGGAAATGTTAAGTTTAATTTTATTCATAGGAGTAGTAACTTCTTTAATAGTTCGAAGAAAAACGGGTATAAATCCAGGAGGCATAATTACTGCTCCATTTCTGGTATTAAGTTTTTATTATTCTTTCATTTGGGGCGTTACATTAATTATAATAAGCCTTTTGATTTATAAAATTTATAACAAATATTTACATAGTTTTTATTATGGTAGGACTCCGATGTACATCTATAGTATTATGTCCGTGCTGTTTGTATATGCAATTGCCTGGATATACGGCTATTTTAAAATCATCCCGGACTTTAATATTAATTTCGTTTATGGTCTTATCCTACCCGCTATTCTGACAGTGGCATTAAGAAAACAAGGTGTGAGAAAGACAATGATTTACACTGCTATCACCGTAGTCATAACAGCTTTAGTATCCTTGGTGATATTTTATATATCGAATAATATATTTCAATATAACTTCTACTATATGGAACAACTTAGAGCGTCAACAAACAATATTACTTTAAGTACCGGCTTTATCTTATTCTTTGCCTCTATCATTTCAAGTTATGTAATTTACTATTTTACCAAAATAAAATCAGGAGGATATATAGTACTTCCGTTTTTAGCTTTACTTTTATTTAACCCAAAAAGCTTATTAATCTTTGTAGTTACGTTAATATTTATGCATCTACTGTTTAAGGCAATCAGACACTATACCTTGATAGTCGGCATAACCAGGTATACATTTGTGCTTTGTACTGCAATATTAGTGGTTTGGGTAATAGAATCAGCTGGTTTGAGAATTGACCCCACGTTTTCACCGTTTTTAGGAGCGAATATATTTCCTGCTTTAGCCCTGGCATCAATAACAAACGATTTTTCAGTCCAAAAGGCACGAAATACTGCTCCAATGCTAATTTTAAACTTGATAATTGTAGGAATAGTGTATTTTTTTGTCAGATAATCTGATTGCAGTAATCAGGTAAACGGTAATTCCCGGTTTGAGATACCTTTTATTATCCCCGTGATAAAATCAACATATGAAAAAAGTTGTTATTGTAGCCGACGACTACGGATTGCTGCCATGCATAAACAGAGGAATTGAAAGGGCTTATCTGGAAGGATGCGTTACAGAGGCGTCGTTAATGATAAAAGCTGATTACGCTTTAGACGCTTTGAAAAATGCCAAAGTAAAAAATATTTTAAATATCGGCATCCACGTTGAGTTGATAGGGGATAAAGATCTTGGAAGATCAGTTAAAACCAAAGATTATATAGAGCTTTATAAAAATAAATCAGAAAAAGAAATAGAAAATCTGACTAGGCAGGAGCTTCATGAATTTGAAAAACTGGTGGGAAGACCGCCCACTCATATTACATCTCATAAAGGAATACACGGTAATTTTAAACTTTTAAATGTATTAGTTGAATATGCTAAAAAAAACTATATTCCCGTTAGAAAGCCTAATACTGATTTAGAGGGTGACTTAGAGAAAAGCAATTATGCGGTTGAAATGATTATAAAAAGGGCGGGCGTGCAAAGTACAGACCATTTAATAATACATATAAAAGGTAATGATTCTTCCTTAATTAAAGATTCAATATTAAGTGATTTAAAAAAAGTCAAAGATACTGAAACGGCTGAGATTTTAACCCACCCGGGATATTTTGACGCCACTCTGCTAAAGAGGAGTTCGTTAAATTACGAAAGATCCAGAGACTTGGATATGCTTATTGATCAAAAATTTATTAAATCGATAAAAGATTTAAGATTCAGCATAGTTAGTTATAAGCAATTGTATGACTAAGAAAAAACTGATTACTACAGCACACGATTTTGGTTTATCCGGCAGTGTAAACGAAGGTATATTATATGCAATTAATCATAAAAATAACATCATTAAAGAATATTCGCTGCTGCCTAACGCACCATACTCTAAACAAGGTGCTGAAATTGCAAAAGAATACAAAGAATTATCGGTTGATTTATGTATAGTTTTAAATAATTACGAACCTCTTCTTACTAACCACAAAACCTTAGTCGATCCCAATGGGTATTTTATTAAGGGTGACACTACAACCTGGAATTTTGAAGTTTTAGATAAATTTGATGAAAATGAAATTACCAAGGAAATACATGCACAGTATGAGTGGTTCTTAAAAAACGTGGGAAGAAAACCTTCCGCCCTCGTTACTCAAAAATCCGAACATGGAGATCCTAAAATTCTAATTCCCCTGGCAGACCTGGCTAAAAAAGAAAATCTCCCTATTCGCACTCCCGCATGGAAATGGTTCACCAACTACGCTGCACAAAGCTACGTTGAAGAACAAGGCATAAAACACACCAGTAAAGTATTTGTCGGCTGCTATGATTGGAAAGGCAGGTTCGGATTGGACATTGAAAAAGACCTGGACCAACTTTTCAACGAAGCTGAGGGCATTAGCGAGCTTTTGATATTTTGCGGATTTGCGGATGAAGAACTCTTTAAATTGAGCTCAGTCAATTGGCAGCGCGGACAATATTTAAACATGCTGGAGCGTAAAAACGAAATTCTATTAAGGTTTAAAGAAAAATTCGATTTAATTAGTTATAAAGAGGTTTTTGTCTGAATAAGCATATTTGTATTGATGTATAATCTTATCGTTATGAAAATAATCTATACAACGCTAAATTCTGAAGTTGTTTTAATAATTAAGACCATAGAAGGAAAATATAAAGAAATAGAAACAGTAATAAAACAGCACATTAACTTCGACAATTTTATAGGGGAGCTAAATGTTAAACAGATTAATTCTAATTTTAAGAGTTGGTTATTGGGGATAGTTAAATAAAGTGAATACTAGTAATTACAACGTGGTATTAAATAAAAACAATTGCTAATAGATGCTACAGTTTATCTGATGAAAACATAACTATGATAAACTTTTTTTATGTATCCTCTGTTTTTCCTTTCAGCACTTTTGGCAGAAATAATAGGTACAATCGCGGGTTTCGGTTCGTCAACCGTTTTTTTACCGCTAGCCTTACTATTTTTAGATTTTAAAACTGCTCTGGTTCTTGTAGCTATTTTTCACATATTTGGAAACATAAGCAGGGTAGGGTTTTTTAAACACGGCTTGGATAAAAGACTAATTGTAAAATTTGGATTGCCTAGCGTGCTTTTAACATTATTAGGCGCTATGCTTGTACCTTATATATCACAAGACTTACTTAAGGTTTTTCTTGGCATTTTTCTGGTTATTTACGCATTTATATCACTATGGAAAGATAACTTACAAGTTAAACCCACAACCGCAAATACTATTATAGGAGGAAGTTTATCCGGCTTTTTAGCAGGTCTTATAGGTACAGGGGGTGCTTTAAGAGGAGCTTTCCTAACTGCTTATAAACTGCCAAAGGAAAAATATATTGCTACAGCTGCTACTATTGCTTTAGCTGTAGATTTTATCAGACTACCTGTATATATATTCCAAGGGTTTCTTAACAAAGAATTTTATTGGTATATTCCTATATTATTAACTTTAGCAGTAATGGGGTCTTATATTGGAAAACAAATAGTAAGTATAATCCCGCAACATAATTTCAGAAAACTCGTTCTTGTCGCTCTTATTCTAATTGGAGTCAAATTTATCTTTGACTTTGTTAGTTAGTTTTACCAAATCAAAACATCGAAACCTTTTCCGGGCCGCGATCATTATTATTCATCATAAACTCAACCATTTTTACTTCGTCAATACTATCCAGCTTAAGCATTTGACCCCAAGAAACCATTATTATCGGCGAACTCATGTTTTTTCTTGGCATCATCATTTTCTTACCCTTAAAACTATTATTGAAAATATCCTTAAGTTGATTAACTTGGTCTTCAGAAAGTTTTTCTGGATCATAGTTTAAACTTACCGCACCATGCTCTAAACTGTGTACCATCAAACCGTCGTCAACTATATCATCGTGTATTCCCGGACCGGCAACTCCATCTCCATAATGATCTCCGGATGTAGGAGGATCACTAACTGCCATTAATTGTCCTCTGGGAATATGGTTTCTTCCGGCTTCCGGAATACTTTCACCGGCTAGTGGCAAGTCATTTTTGCTTTCTTGCTTAGAGGCTAGAAATATAATTCCGACAAAAATTAGTAAAGTAAAAAATCCGATGGACAGTAGTATCCATTTTTCATTTACAGAATGTGAATATTTTTGGCTCATATATATAAAAACCTTATATTAAGAAAATAAATAATTTGCATAGAAATAAACTCGGCTTTTCCGGTTATTAGTGCTATTCCCATTAATATTAGTATAGTTCCGGATAATATTTGAGATACACGAGTCAGGTATTTGAACCTTCTAATTAATGGTAGAAGTTTTTCGGACAAAAGTCCAAACGCAATAAAAGGCATTCCCATGCCTAATCCAAAAACAAATAAAAGCAGGGTACCTTTTAATATTGTTTCAGACTGACTCGCCCAAAATAAAATTGACGCTAAAACCGGACCAATACAGGGAGTCCAGGCAAATCCGAAGGTTAGTCCAAACCAAAATGAATTTACAAGTTTAAATTTAGTTAAGTTAGTCGGAAAATTTAATCTTCTTTCTTTTAATAACCCAAAAGGTTTAATTACACCTAAAACGAACAAACCTAATAATAGAATTGCGATGCCGCCTATTTTTTGAATTATTAATCTATAAGAATTGAAAACATGACCTAAAGTAGACGCAGTAAGCCCGAAGATTAGAAAAATCAACAAGAAGCCAAATACAAAAGCGAGAGAATTGTAGAAAATAGTAACTTTATACTTACTGCATTTTTCACTGCCCGCTAACTCGGATAATGACGTACCTGCAAGATATGCGATATATGTAGGTACTAATGGCAAAAGACAGGAGGTAAAGAAAGTTAATATGCCTCCTGCGAATGCTACTAAAAGTGTAACTTGAGAGCTGCTTTCAATCATGTTGTATGTTAGCTCTTCAACATCTCATCTATAGCTTGTTTTATTTGATCAAAGGGTACTGCCCCCGGTATTACTCTGGTTTTTCCTGTTTTTGTATCAAGAAGAATATTTCCCGGTGTTCCGTTAACTCCGGCAGTAATACCTGATTGATAGTCCTCCTCAATATGTATTGCCATTTCACCTGAATCTAAGCATGTTTGAAATGCTTGTTTATTTAAACCAACTCCTGCTGCTAAATCCGGAAGTGTGGCTAAATCTAAACCATTATTGGCGGGTGTAACCTCGAATATTTTGTCTGTCAGTTTCCAAAAGCCGTCATTGCCAGCCAATTTATAGGCACACTCAACTGCTTCAGCTTCTTTGTCTGCTTTAGAATGCAGTTGGTCTATAGGAAAATGTCTGTAAACCCACATTACATCGTTAATATAAGTATCAACCACTTGTTTTGCAGTCGGATGAAATCTTTTACAAAATGGACATTCCAAATCAGAATATTCAATAAGCGCGATTCTGGCATTAGGGTTTCCACGAAAATGATCGTCTTTACCAATTGGTTTTACGTCGCCAGCAACTCTTTCCGTAGGTACAGCCGCCTGAGCAGAAGGAGCAGTACCATTTCCAGCAGTTGTCGGACCTGATGCACCAGAACCAGACTCATACATCTTAACCTTAGTAAATAAAACCCCGATAAAGAATGAAGCACCGAGTAAAAGTATAACCAGAAACAAAATAATAATATTATTGGTTCCCAATTGTTTTAATAAGTTAGTATTATTACTTTCTTCAGACATAATCACTTCCAAAAATTATTCATGTAATAAGATGCTAGATATTACTACCACAAATAAATATATACTACATATTGTAGTAATGTATTGGCAATCTTGTCAATATTTTATTTAATTGAAACAAGCGAAACAGAAGAATAGTTATCCGGATTATTATTAACGGATGGTACCAAGTAAGAATTACAGTGTGAATTGCTATTGCATTGGTATAGAAAACAAACGGAACTTTCTTTTACTGATAACACCTCTCCGGCATGAGTACTTGAAGGGTAAATACTAAAAAGGCCAAAGATCGAAAATATAATAATTGTGGAAACAAACGCTTTTACACTCCCACGTCTATTACTTTTCAATTTTCTCATAGAAAAAGACGCAACAAAATCATACGCTAATTGATTATTACTAAAAACATTTATAGCCGATTCTAAATAACTTGAAGTTCGTTGAATTTTAACCACCGTTTTGTCTGCTTCATTTTCCAAACTGTCTTTAAATTGTCGTATAAAAACCGATAATAGTGGTACAAAAAATAATGCTGATTTAACTATTTCCATAATAAATATAAATAAAACATGAGAGTATTTTAAATGATGTAATTCATGCAGAATAACCGAGTCCAATTCGTTTGTATTAAGTGAATCAATAAGCCTTGTGGAAATTAATATTTTGGTTTTACGCATGCCATAGCTAAATGCTATTAATTCATTGCTTTTTATTACGATTATTGAATCCAAATGATTTGAGGCAGCCATAGAATATAATACTTTGTTCGGCAATTTATTTAGTTTCTGCGATGTTAGTTTTTTAATTTTACTTTTTGTTTTAAAAAACGAAAATATAGTTTTAGCAGTAATGGCAATCGAAGATAAAATCACCAATGCCAATACTCCTAACCCAACTACATGAACGTTTAATGGCCATATCAAACTTGCTAGTCGCTGGCATTTTTCATGTAAATGTACTAATACTTCAAGGGAATATTTTGAAAACAATCCAAATATCATAGAAATTGAGAGAAGTGATAAAAATATAACTAAAAACATATATTTTTTTGGATTGTTCATATCTTATTATTATTAGGAAATTTTTCCAACTCTTCAGCAAAATAAGCAACTGCCTCCGACCCGAATCTATTTATCATAACTTCTATTACCTTAAACACTGTGTTTCTTAATGTTTTACTCTTGCTATCAATAGGGGAATACAAATATGATTTCCCGATAAACTTCCTTGATAAAAAACGTTTCTCCGTTAGTCTTGTCATAATTGTCATTATTGTTGTATAAGCAATTTGTCTCCTTTGTATTAAACATTGATATATATCCGAAACAGTGCAATTACCAATGCTCCATATACATTCCATTATTTCTTGCTCTAAAGGACCTAAATTGTAAGTTCTTGATCTGTAAATAAAGTTTTTGTTTTTTTTAACTGAACCATTATAATTTCTTGACATGTACTACATATTGTAGGATATACTTAATTCGGATTCAAGTATCTTTATAAGTAAATGCATATGAAAAGTAAAAGTTCAGTAATAATTCTTATATTTTTAATATTATTTATAACAGCTACTTTAACATTTTTATATTACCGTTTCGGCACTTTAAACAAAAGCTATCAAAAAAACATTTCAACAACCACAAATGATGATCCGCTTTATCAAAAATTCCAAACTCTCTCTGTATCGGGAAATTCGTCATGTTCTCTAAATTTTAAGGAAAGCATTTATAACATGGATGATACCGAAAGGCTTCAAGGGTCTTGCTGCAGTACTATGATTTTCCACAGATATAAGGAACAGGTAGAAGGCATGAAAAAATATGCGAACATCTCGCAGATTCCATCCGACCCTTATGATATTACTGCTATATTAGCTAAAGAACTACTTAAATACGATGAAGAAATCACACTCACCCAAGAAGAACAAGACCAATATAACGAGGCAGTAAATATGTCGGAAGAAAAAGGTCCGTGCTGCTGCAGATGTTGGAGATGGTACGTATACGAAGGACTTGGAAAGTATTTAATTAAAAATAAAGGTTTTAGGGGAAGGGAATTGGCTGAATTTTGGAACCTTTCCGATGGCTGCGGTGGCGACAGACACATTCCTGGTGTTCATTCATAAAAAACTTATGCAGGAAAATACAAATCCAGAAAAAACTCTTCTTAGTTCATATGCATTTTTTTATTAATCGGAACGATTGGATCTTTATTATTGACAATCCTGCACAACTAGAAGACGAATAAATGGCGACAATTGTGAAAGGCAGAATTAAAATTAACTTTTTAATTTGGTTTCTATATATAAATGTAATCAACAACAATTTTTAAGCCGCGATTGAAGACTAGAAGATTTTTCTTCCTTACTTTCTTTAGCTTTTATAATAGGAGTTAATGCCAAAAATCCAAACAAAATAACCGGTGCAAACAACAGCAAACCTAAAATTTCGTGGATTAAAGTATAAATTAATACCGCCATTGTTCCGAAGATTATTATCCCAAACTTTAACAGCAGCTCCGGTACTTTTACTTGTCTGACAAAAATAAACTCATCAGTCAAGTAGGAAACTCCCACCACAGATTCAGCCAACAGGAGGGAGATTATACCTCTATCAATTTGAACTAAATGCGAGTACTTCAAAAATAAGAGCGTTAGCCATGTTGAGCCAACCGCAAAACATATAGGGCAAACTCTTCTCCCAATTATCCTGGCTACGGAAAATCCGAACTTATAATAAAAACCAAAAAATATAAGCTGCAATAATAAAACCAACACTATTTGCTCAACCATATATTATCGCTCCTATCCACAAATACACACCTAAACCAATTAATATCATCATTATACCTGTAACTAAATGTAGCCTCTTAGCACTTTTCATTTCAATAGTCTCAACTTTTTCCAGCAACCTTTTGTTTGACGATGCAATTACTACAAGAAGTAAAGGTAATACAAATATTAAGTTATAAATTAACAGGTATAACACAAATTCGGCTGACTTTGTTGCCGCGAGCGTAGATATTACCACCGTATATATTCCTCCTGTGCACGGAAACGCACACAGCCCCACCAACGCACCCACTACAAAAGCAGTAGGTACTGAAGCTTTTTCCATAAAACTTTGAATCGCATCTTTTGTAAAGTCGGGAATTCTTAAGTGAATTGGTAAGTTTGGAAAGAAATAATCTTTAACATTAATTATTCCTAAAACTATTAAAACTAAAGATGCCACTTTTGCCACAAAAAAAGGTTCACTGGATAAAGAAATTGCTTTTAAAATTCCCAAACCTATTAGGAAGTAAACAATAAAAATACCGACTACATAAGCTAAACCCATACCAACTATAGCTTTTCTTTTTTTATTTAGAGTGTATAAAAATGTGAGTAATAGCAAAAGAACTGCTATCGCACATGGATGGAGGCTATTGCTGATAGCTCCTATAATTAACGGCATAATAATACTACCACTCAAATTGGTATCATTTTCCTCAACGGGTTTTTCTTTTATAAGGTTAACAATATCTCTGTCTGTTTGAATCTTCTCAAGATCATATCCGAAAACATACAAAGTAAACTCATTTGTTGTTGAATGCATTTCGGGCTGATATAAAACAATTAATCTGTGCGGTGGAAGCCTTTCATAATTTTCCAAAAGTTGATCAATAACGTTTAAAGGTACATGTCCTTCTACAACAAGATTTGGCTTTAAAAATAAGGTTAAACTATCCTGCAACTCTATTGGTACGTTATATGATTTATTTTCTTCGCTTAAATCTTTTCTATAGTCTGGTTGGTTTATGTAATCTTTGAGATTCGCAGATATATTGTATTTCTTCAAAACAGGTTCAACTTCCTTAATATAGGTAATACAATCTGAGCACGCTTCATTATAATAAACGTTTGCACGCTCTTGCGCCCAAACCTTATAAGTGTTTAGCGCGTATCCTAAAAATATAATAGCTATAATAAAAATAAATTTCTTCATATTATTTTTCCTGTAATTTTCACTTTATATTCCTTTTCAATAGGATTTGTAATCAAAAAATAAACTTCATGGTTTATTTCATCTCCCTTTACATGCATAGAACTTGGGTCAAATTCAAAAAGCACTTGTGCGGTTTTTCCGGGCTTTATAACTAGAGGCATTGCACTTGATTCCTGCTCAATTAACCTAGTGCAACCGCATGAGGTATAAGCTTTGGTTAACTCAAATTCATTATAAGATGGATTTATAAGAGCTACTTCAAATTCCTTTTTTGAATCAATATTAACGTTTCCTAAATCTACTTCAGTATTTAACAAAAGATCGTTGGCAGAAGTTAATTCTCTTATTAAAACCACCGCAATTATAGAAATTATAAATATTGAAGTTAAAAGCAATTTTCCTTTCATATCGTTATCTTTCCTTAAAAAATAACTTACTTCGTAACTTCTGCGTCAAAAGAGAATTGAATGTTTGGACTGTCTTTAAGATTTGTAGACAAAATTATATTTCTTTTTATCGGACCTACTCCTTGTGGTCCATGGGCATTTGGGTCAAAAACAGTCTTCACTTTTACAGTTTCACCAGCTTTTATTATTTTCCCGACATAAAAATCATTCTGTCCTCCGTGACCTTTCATGCCATTAAATCCCGTTAGAGTTCCGTCGGCCAATATAAGCTGAGCTTTTGTACACATACAGGAGGTAAAAAGTTCTTTAATAAAGATGTCTTCACTCCCCGTATTAGTCAATTCATATATAGTTTCTACATTACCGTCTTTCATTGAAATTGTTCCAAAGCTAAACGAATTTTTATCAACTTCGTAAGTAGAATTTGATACTCCGGCTGCTTCTTGATTTTGTGCTTCAGTACCTTGTGATCTTGTGGTTAGAAATATTACTCCCGCTATAACAATTGTCGGTATTAATACTATATATATTAGCGGTTTAAACATTCCAAAAATTCCGCTACTTTTTTCTTTATGGTCTTTATGACAGTTTTTACCCATGTAATCCTTTCTTAAACTCCACAACCGCCGCCACCCTTTGGAGCTTGTGGCAATGATTTAATTTGAGATCTCATTTGTCTGTAACCCGAAGCGCTTGAATAGTTCATTCCCAAAGCTGTTTTAGCGTCAATCTGATTCCAGTCTCTGCCATTTTCTTTAAAATAAACTGCCATTTCCTGATACTGTTGAGGGAACCAAAGTGCGTTAACATCCAGAGCAACTTTGTAAGCTTCTTGTACCGACACATTATTAACAGCCATAAGTTCCAAAAGCCCCAGCATGGCCATCCCATGATTACAATCAGGAAAATGTGTCGAATTGTTGCAGCATGGTCTATAAATATTCTTAGACATTTCTTCTACCATTTTCTGTTGGTCGGTAGTTAATGTTACAAAGTTGTGCGCGCTGTAATGATCCATGGCTTTTCCCTTAGATAGACTCCAACCACCTGTGCTAGCCATATTTCCGGTTTGTGAAGGCTCCTGCATCATTTCTCCTTTGTTTAAAACATCATTTTTATTAGCCAAACCAAAAGCCCAAAGCATGTTAAGAATTAACCTTGCATTAGCTTGATTCATTACAATTTCACCGTTGCTATTTCCATCTAAAAGCTTTTTATCATTTTCTGACAATGTGCCCATAACTTCTGAAAACTTAGTGCTATCTATTACCCCTGTATCCACTAACTTCTTTCCTAAATCCGACCACTTAATAGGTAATTTAACTTCTTGAGGAATTGATTGAACTACAACCTGGTCTGGTTTTGTAGCCAGGTTAGCCGGATCATTTTGTGTTTTTTTGGACTGGTAATTTGGAGTTATTCTTAATTCGATACTAAATAAGTAATTGAATACCAAAATAAATACAAGAACAGAGCTTACTAAAGCCCATTTGCTAAACGATATTAAGCTTGTAATTTTCTGTAATTTTTCTTTCATGGAGCAATTATGAAACCTCAAAACTAAAGAAGTTATGAAGAGTTGTATAGATACGCAACATTTGTATGAGGAGGTGCAACGAGTGCAAGCAAGCAGGCAAGCTCGTATAATCTTTTTATGAGACTTCTAATAATAGAAGATGAAAAGGATCTCGCTGAAAATATTAAAAAAGGCTTAGTCGAAGAAGGATTTGCCGTGGATATTTCAATAGATGGTGAGGATGGAAAATTTATGATTGAAACCGAGCCTTATGACCTTGTCATCTTGGATATAATGCTCCCAAAAATAGATGGAATTACTCTTTGCAAAGATATAAGATCAAAAGGAATTAAAACACCGATATTAATGCTTACGGCAAAATCTACATTAGAAAACAAAATAAAGGGGTTTGACGTAGGCGCGGATGATTATTTAACAAAACCATTTGATTTTGTAGAACTCAAAGCAAGAGTTCATGCACTATTAAGAAGAGCCGGAAATATTGAACTTCCCATTTTAGAAATCGCGGATCTTAAAATGGATCCACAAAAACATGAGGTATTTAGAAATTCCGAAAAACTGGATTTAACTCCAAAGGAATTCTCAATTTTAGAATTATTACTAAAAAATAAAGAAAAGGTTGTAACTCGTACTATGATAGTAGAGCATGTTTGGGATTATAACTTTGAAAGTATGAGCAACTTAGTGGACGTATTAATAGGCACACTAAGAAAAAAAGTTGACAAAAAAGGTATGAAAAAACTAATTAAAACAGTTTATGGAGTTGGTTTTAAGCTTTCAGAAGAAAATAATGAAAAACCTTAGCATAAAATTACAACTTACTATTTGGTATTCGCTTATTATCATGGTGATTTCTGTAGTTTTGTTTTTTTCTTTTTATATAATTACACAAAGATCAATTCTTATGGAAACAGATAGATCTCTTTTTACCCACGCTTCATCAATAGCTGAAAACATTGGATTAAATACCAGTAATGTGTATGACGATCAGACAGAAGAGATTGTGTTTGTAAGCAAGACACAAATTCCTGGTATATTTCTTGAGGTAACAGATACTAATGGGCATATCGTTAATAACGAAGAGACTGCAATATTACAAGATTTAATAGTGCGGGCAATTCAAACAAAAACTCCTTCTTATACGAACAGAAAACTAGGTGTTAGCGATTTAAGAATTATAGCTTTCCCCATCAATAATAATGGACAAATTATTGGAACTGTTGTAATGGGACACCCTGTTGATGTCTATACAAATGCATTAGGGGTACTTAAAAAAACATTACTTCTTCTGGCTTTATTTTTTATAGCACCCTTCATTGCAACAGGTTATTTTCTATCGCAAAATGCAGTATCTCCAATAGTCATATTATCTAAAAGAATCTCTCAAATAACAGAGGAAAACTTGTCAGAGAGAATTACTGTTCCATCAAAATCTTCTGAAACTTTTATGCTTGTCGAAAACTTTAACAATCTATTAGATAGGTTAAAGAACGCGTTTTTAAAGGAAAGACAGTTTGTAGGAGAAGTAGCTCATGAAATTAAAACTCCTCTGGCAGTAATAAAAAGTAATGCTGAAGTTACTTTATCTAAAAAAAGAGATATGGATGAGTATGAAAAGTCTCTAAATCAAGTTTTAGAACACACTAATAAACTGACTAAAAGCTTATCAGGATTAATAGATTTTGCCTGGTCCCAAACAACTGATGTCACAATACAATTTAATAAAATTAACTTATCGGACTTATTAAAAGGTATTTGTGATAATAGCCGCTATCTTGCACAAACTAAAAATTTAGAAGTTAATTGTGATATTAATGAAAATATAATTGTTTTAGGAAAAAAAGATAAACTTTCACAAGTTTTTATTAATATTATCGATAATTCTGTTAAATTCACTCCCCAAAACGGTTCTATATCCATAAAATTATATGTGAAACAAGACCTTGCTATTGCTGAAGTAAAAGATACCGGTTTGGGAATTGGCAAGGAGGACCTAAGAACCATATTTGACAGGTTTACCCGAGCTAAAGGCAACGAACATATTCAAGGACACGGACTTGGTCTCGCTATAGCATATGCGATTGTTAAAGCGCACGGTGGTGATATTGAAGTTGAAAGCGAAAAAAATAAGGGAACTGTATTTACCGTAAAGCTAAAACTTTCTTCATAAGTTCTTAACAATAAACACCCTAACATTTACATATGAATTTAAAACTTAAATCTTTTGCAATCTTTTTATCGGCGTTTTTGGGTTTGCTTCTCGTAAATATTGCCATTGTTGCCATTTTATCCAGGTCACTTGATTTTGCTTTAGAACAATTTTTATCTTTAAAACTATTTCTTATTCCTATTGCTTTGGGTTTCGGGTTACAGGCATTACTCTATTCTCTTATAAAAGAGAAAAACTCACTTATGATAATGGGAAGCGGATCTATGAACACAGGTACAATGATTGCCTGCTGTGCCCATCATGCTGCGGACATATTTCCTTTTTTAGCAATAGGGGGAATAAGTGCATTTTTTGTTTCAACACAAAAATATTTATTGGCAGGTGCGTTAGTTTTAAATTGGCTTATTGTCATTTATTTATATAGAAAACTTATTAAGTTAAGGAATTTATGATTTCTAAATGATATGAAAAACAATAGTTATAAATATATATTTCTAACCTTAATATTTATATCTTTGACATTTGGCCTATTAATATATGCTAACAAAGAAATAAAACTAATAAAGCAAGAAATTATTACTTCACAAGTAGGGCAGAACGTACAAACTAAAAAGATTGGGGATGTTATCGTAGCAGCACTTCCTATAAAAGATGGAACTAAAGTCGATTTTGAGATTCAGTTAGACACTCACACCACAGATCTGATATACAAATTAGAAGAGTTGGCTCTACTTAAAAACGAAAGTGGAGAAACCCTAAAACCAATTGGGTGGGTAGGAGACGAGCCCGGAGGTCACCACAGAAAAGGAAAACTGCTTTTTCCTGTCTTTAATACTGCGCCTAAAAGTATATTTTTGAATATAGATAATATAGAAGATAGTAGTATAGAGTTTGATTGGAATTTATGAGTGGGGGTGATAACAATGATTGACACAAAGGCATTTGCAAATGCAGGAGCCATAGTAGGTTTACTTTCTTATTCAATTTGTTTGTTGGTAGTTTTAGTATTTCCTGAATTGGTTTACATCCTTTTAGACTATGTTTTTCACGGTTTAAATTTAGAATTATTAAAACCTACAAAGGAGTCAATAGACATAGGCAAAGCGATAATAGGCTCGTTAATATTAACTGCATACATTTGGGTAACATTATTTAGTTTTGGTTATGTATATAACAGGTTAAAAAAATGAGCTTCATTGGATTTCAATCTTAGCTTCGCTCAAAAGAAACATAACCAACAACTAATTTATAAAAAGGAGGTTTTTTATGAACAAAAAAACTTTAATAATTAGTTTTGTTTTTATAGGTCTGGCACTTGTATTAACATCAATTTTTAATGTTTCTCCAATAGTGGCGGCCTTTCTATTACTATGTCCGCTAATACATATTTTTATGGGACACGGAGATAACGGGCAGAACTTACATAAGCATTAGATGATATAAGAATGCGATCAGCTGTAGAATAAAGATATGAATAAAAACGAAAATATAATCTATACATGCCCAATGCATCCGGAAGTGCATAAAGAGTTACCCGGAACTTGTCCTAAATGCGGAATGACCTTAGTAAAGACTGAGACTAAAGATAACCTCAAGACGCATGTTGATATGAGACACGATATCCATTCCTCTCACGTAATGAAGCCAAATTCTGAAATGTCTTTTTGGGAAAAACTCAAAATGAGTATGTCAATGACTATGGGGATGGATCACACAGGTTTAGCAGGACGTGAAATGGCTCGTCTCATGGAAGAGGATATAAGATCTAAATTTTTTGTATCACTCTTATTAACCGTTCCTATCGTATTGTTCTCCCCGCTCGGAAAAAACATTATGGGATTCAGCCTTCCCATACCAATTTCGGAAAACTGGTTATTGCTACTTCTTACCACACCTGTTTATTTTTACTGCGGGTGGATATTTTTATACTCAACTTATGTAGCCATTTTTAAACAAAGAACTCTAAATATGGCTGTTCTCATCGCTGTCGGTATCACTGCTGCTTACGTATTTAGTATCGTTTTAACACTCCTAGGAAGCGAGGAATCATTTTATGAGGCTGCTGCAATGCTTATAACCTTTGTTTTGTTTGGTCACTGGATGGAAATGAAAAGCAGACGTGGTACAACCGATGCTTTACAGGCACTTTTTAATCTCGTTCCTCCGCAAGCTAGAGTCATTCGTAATGGCAAAGAAGAACTGGTACCTACAGCCGAGGTAAAACAGGGAGATATTTTAATTCTCAAACCTGGAGATAAAGTTCCAGTAGATGGTGAGATAACCGATGGAGAAACAGCAATAGATGAATCTTTAGTTACCGGTGAATCTATACCCGTTTCAAAGCAAAAAGGAGATAAAGTAATAGGTGGTTCGATTAATACTTCGGGCTCTGTACAATTTAAAGCTACAAAAGTGGGCAAAGACACAGCGCTTGCTCAAATAGTTAAAATGGTTGAAACTGCTCAAAATTCTAAAGCCCCCGGCCAAAAACTTGCCGATAAGTTTGCGCGTTACCTCGTAGTTGTTGCAGTCGGAGGAGGTTTTTTAACATTTGCTGTTTGGTTTTTTATTATGGGACAGACTCTCCTGTTCGCGCTAACCTTTGCAATCTCTACTGTGGTCATAGCTTGCCCTGATGCACTTGGACTCGCAACCCCCACTGCTGTAGCAGTAGGAACCGGACTTGGAGCAAAACATAACATTCTCATAAAAGACGCTCCCACGCTTGAGCAAGTTTCTAAAATCCAAGCCGTTGTACTTGATAAAACAGGCACTCTTACAGAAGGTAAACCAAAGATCACAGATGTTATTGCAGCAGTCGGATTTTCCGAAGACGAGGTTTTAAAACTGGATGCAGCGGCAGAAGCAAAATCCTCACACCCGCTTAGTCAAGCTGTTTTAGAAGAAACTAAAAAAAGAAATATTGTAGTACCGTCCAACGTAGAAAAGTTTCAGAACCTATCAGGACATGGTGTTGAAGCATTTGTAGAAGGAAAACACGTATTAGTAGGCACTCTTAAATTAATGTCCGATAGAAAAGTTGATACATCACCATTACAGCAAGATATAGAAAAGCTTTTGTCAGGCGGGAAAACAATAATGGTATTGGCAGTAGATAACAAAATAGCCGGTGTGGCGGCAGCGTTGGATCCCGTAAAAGAAAATGCAGGTAAAGCAATAACACGCATGAAAGAGTTAGGTTTGGAGGTTGCTATGATTACAGGAGATAATAAAAAAACAGCAGAATCTATTGGGAAACAACTTGGAATAGATCGGGTGTTCTCAGAGGTATTACCGGAAGACAAGTCCACCTATGTTAAGAAATTACAGCAGGAAGGGAAATTTGTGGCAATGGTGGGGGACGGCGTTAATGATGCCCCCGCTTTAGCCCAGGCTGATATTGGTATTGCAATAGGAGCAGGAACAGACGTGGCAATTGAAACAGCAAAAGTAGTTCTTATGAAATCAGATCCTGCAGATGTACTAAGAGCAATCCGTTTAAGCAAAGCTACAGTTCTAAAAATGAAACAAAATCTTTTTTGGGCTTCCATATACAATTTACTTGCCATACCTGTTGCAGCCGGAGTTTTATATCCGAGCTTTCAAATATCTCTCAGACCGGAGATTTCGGCCTTGCTTATGAGTATCTCTTCAATAATAGTAGCAACTAACGCTGTTTTACTTAAAAGAACAGAAAAAGACTTAGTGGAAATTTAGAATGCAATTCCAGGTTCACAATTTTTATTAAACGAGAATTATTAATGTGATATATTTATATATAGATATTTATAAATATTTAACATGAAAGGAAAATAAAATATGCTAAAAATAAACCCTTATTTGAATTTTGACGGCAATGCCGAAGAAGTATTTAATTTTTATAAATCAGTATTCGGAGGAGAATTTACTCCGATTCAGCGTTTTAAAGACATTCCTGCAGGTGAGAAGCCCATGCCCAAAGAAGAAGAAAATAGAATTATGCATATTGGATTAAAAATCAGCGAAAATGCCATTTTGATGGCCTCAGATATTTCCGATTCCATGGGAATGTCTCTAGTAAAAGGAAATAACAACTATATTTCTCTGACTCCTGATAATAAAGAGGAAGGACAGCGATTATTTAACGAACTTTCGGCCGGGGGACAGGTAGAGATGCCTTATGAAAAGATGTTCTGGGGGGATTACTTTGGTTCATTCACTGATAAATTCGGAGTATGCTGGATGATAGATGTTGAGGATAAATAAAGTAATTTAAAACCTACTTAGTTTCAGCAAAAACAGCCTGAATAAATGCTAAAATATCGGTATGATAAATGAAAAACCCGGTGCCGGTGAGGGAGAAATTCCTGAGTCAAAATTACCTAGCAACAATGGGGAAAATTCGGAACGTGAACAGAAATTTATTTTAACCGCTCTGGTACCGCAGAATGGCTGGATGCGTCCCGATGGATTATCTTTTGCCTGCAGTCAGGAAACTCATGATGCTTGCGCGCGTAATGTTTTAAAACAAGAATTTCCCGAAGTTTTTGAGGAACTTTATTCAGTCACATCAGAGAGTGCTTATTCCAGTATCCGAAGAGAAATAGGTCGAAGGGGATTCGTGCAATTAAGTAACGGCCAAGTAATGCATCCGGAACATCCGCTTACCGAAGCCCAGCTTAAAAAATTGGACCAGGCCGGTTTAAAATTTGAAGTAACTATTACTGAAGTTGAACAGCGGCAATATTTTACAGGAATGCTTGAATCTATAAGAAAAGGAGAATACAGCAACCATACTTTAATGTTAATTCAACAATTCTTTGATAATGAACTGAGATTTCTTGTAAATGATGAACCGGAAGATGCATATGAAGTATTTAACGCCGTAACTAAAGGATTTTTAAATGGAGGAGAAATTAGGGATGCTTATCAGCATACTGAAACGAGAAGAGAATATAGTATCGAGCCCGAAGGCAGATTTTGTGTAGTTGTACATTATTATAAACACGCAGGCGACAGCGGAGTTATGAATACAACAACTGTCTATGTTCTTCCGGCTGAAAAGGCGCCGGATTACGAGGAATATTTCGGAAATAAACGAAAGGAAGAAGAAACAGAAGATTTGGAACCAATAGAAAAATCAAACAGTACGGATTTTACGGAAGCGAATGACGAAATTCCGGAGAGAAAAAAGCCAAAAATTAAAACTCCAAGAATCAAAGGAATGTCTTCAAGAGATAAACGAAATCGTTTAGAAAAAATACTGGACGAATAATAAATATAAAAACTAATTTAAGTATTACTTCATAATACCCGTTATAATAACCCGCATTTGACAAACCCCCAAAAGTGTACTATAAGTTAGCCACCTACCCGAAAAGATACCAAATTCTAATTCAAAATATGTTGATAATAGCGCTTTTAACTGCGGCTTTTATATTGTACCTGTTGTACCAGGGCTATACCTATAGTAGTCAAATTAAAGACGTGCCTTACAGAATTCTGGTCAACGGAATCAGAGGAAAATCATCTGTAACCCGTTACATTGCCGCTGTATACAGAGAGGCAGGAATTACCACATACGCCAAAACAACCGGAACTGAAGCCAGAATAATCGACAAGGACGGAAATGACATTAATATCCACCGCAACGGATATCCAAATGTAAATGAACAAATATATATAACGAGTAATTTCATTAAAAACAAAGCTGAATGCATAGTATCGGAGTGCATGGCAGTTAATCCCTTATATCAGGAGTGGCTGCAGAATAAAATAATAATATCCAATATTTCGGTTATTACAAATGTCAGAACCGATCATACCGATTATATGGGAGAGACACTGGAGTCAATTGCTAATTCATTGGCAGCTACAATACCTACGAACGGTATTCTAATCACAAGTGAAAAAAATCCGAAATTATTAAATATATTCAGAGAGAAATGTAAAAGTAAGAATACCAAACTTAAAATGGCAGATATAAAATCAGTAAGCGACGAGGATTTAGCAAAATTTGATTATTATGTTCATAAGGAAAATATCGCAATAGCTTTGGAATTTTCAAAACTTTTAGGCCTGGATAATGACAAGGCGATTACGGCTATGAGCATGGCAACACCGGATCCGGGAACCTTTAAATTAACTCCTATTTCATATAAAAATATAAATCTGGTGTGGGCAAATCTATTTGCCATAAATGACAAAGAAAGCTTTGTTCAGGTTGCCAAAGATCTATATTCAAAACTAAAAGATTATAAAAAGGTCGTGATTTTAAACAACAGATTCGACAGGCCCGGCAGAGTAAAAGTATTTACAGATGTTATAACTAAACAAAAACTAGCCGACTTAATAGTAACTTTCGGAGATTATGAAATAGAAGTAAATAAATACGCCTTAGCTAATAAGTATTCCGCAGATAAAATAATTAACCTGGGTAATGAATTCGGAAAGAAATCGTCTTCGGTGGAAGAAATAATGGATGAAATATTAAAATTTGTTCCGGGCAAAAATATATTAATAGTAGGTGCGGTTAATATTCATACCGAACAGGCGGATAGATTTTTAGAATGGTTAAAACATTCTGAAGATGCAAAATTGCCTGTTTTCACTGTAAATAAATCAACAATAACAAAAATAAATAACAATTATAATTTCAGGAACTTATATGCAAATTAATTTAGACAATATTGAAATATTAAGTTTAATACTTTGTATCGGTGTAATTACAGCAACCATTATAAGACGCAGAACGGGAATAAATCCTGGAGGTATTATTACTTCTCCGTTTATGGTTATCAGTTTTATTTTTTCACCTTTATGGGGAATTACACTACTGGTTCTTGGCTATATAGTTTATAAAATATATAACAGATTTTTCACCCAGGTCTATTTTGGCAGGTATCCCATGTATATAACAGGAATTTTATCTATTGTGCTTGTTTACGCCACGGCACTTATTTACACCAAACTTAACTTAGTATCTCAGATGAATTTAAATCACCTATACGGATTAATCGTTCCCGCGATTATTGCAATGGCAATCAGAAAGCAAGGTCCTGAAAAAACCTATAAATACACAGTTTTGAGTACTTTAATTTCAGGGATTATTTTCTCAGCAGTATATTTGGCAATCACAGCTATCTTTAAATACGACTTTTATGAAATTGAAGGTTTGAGAGAAGGTTTACAGGACTTTTCACTGAACAATAGTTTTATACTGATTTTAGTTTCAATACTGGTAAGCTTTGTTATTTATTACTTCACAAAAATAAAATCAGGCGGATACATTGTGCTGCCGTATTTGGCTGTTCTGGCTTTTTACCCGAAAAACCTTCTGATATTTGCACTATCGCTTCTATTTCTTATTTGGATAGTAAAACTCTTAAAACACTATACTTTGGTGGTCGGTATAACCAGATATACACTAGTCCTTTGCGTGGCTATAGTGTTAGTAGGAACCATCGAAACCTATTTATTAAGAAACGGATTTACTATTTCTCCGTTCATGGGTGCCAATATCTTCCCTGCGCTGGCTTTAGCTGCAATTGCAAATGATTTTGCCGTGCAAAAAACCAGAAAAACAATACCGTACCTAGCTCTCAACTTAGCAGTTGTGGGAATCGTTTATTTCTTCCTAAGATAAAATTACAGTAATTTAACCCCTAGAAAGCCTTTGAAATATCCTGGACATAATATCTTCCGACTTAAATTCCTCCGTCAGACGCCGTGTAAATGCCAGATCCATAATAAGCCCGGATACGCTGGCACTGATTAATGCCAGTAATTTCAGGCGCGGGAAAAACAAAAATACAAAAATTATAAAAACTGTAAAAGCTGAAAACTTCAAAAAATCATCCTTTGAAACTAAAACTGTTTTTTTCATAACAGTCTTTAATTTATCTGACCTTTCACTGGAATTATTTTCATTACTTTCAGCAAGTAAATAAGGGTTATTGTAAAGTCGCCTGGCTTCGGCAGCTATTCGGATCATTCTACGCAATAGCTCCAGGGAAATAGCAATTATAATAATTCTCAATGTGATAGCAAAGTGGTCGGTAACCATAAAACTTCTCACCATCAAATCGTAGCTGCCTATAACTGCTTTTACCGGAATATTTAATTCTTCGGGCAGAAAAAACAAACTTGCATTGTCTATAGTTAGAAACAGCAATAAGATTACAACCTCAAAAGCGTCAATAAAATTCTTCCTGAATTTTGCCATGGCAATTTCCAATTTCTTTTGAGGAGGCCATAGCTTAATTAATTTATCTTTAGGAAGGGTAAGCAAACCTCCCACAATTGTGATAATAAAAGTAAGAACAACGGTAGTAATGGTAACGTCAAAATATTTACCGATTAGTTTAAAAAACATCAATACAAGCAAATATATTGATCCTGCGATAATAAAACTTATATATGGAATTAGTGATAGTATAAAGTTAATAATAGTTCTGAGGATATGTCTTATTACCTCTCTGACAAAATTAACAACATCTATCAGTGTTAATGACCCCTCCAGAAAAAGATCAATTATCTGCTCGGCTTGTTTTTTCCATCCTATAAATGTAAGTATTCCCAATAGAATGAAAATAAACGTCGCAAAAATAACCAGAAACCATAAAATATTTATGACATTAGTAAAAAGGATTGGATTTAGTAGTCTTATCAATATAAGCAGAAACGTGAATAAAGTAAGCGTAAATGTTGAACAAGCAAGGAATTTTCTTTTAGACACAGGGGTATTATATAGGCATACTCTTATGTAAACAATTTTAAGGTGTGTTCTTTTGCTTTTTTATTCGCAACTAAATTCCAAAAACCTGCAAAAACTGCTATTTAGGTATTTAGACAAAATGAGAGTATCATTGTTATATAAAGAAAAAAACACCGCATTATTACGGATATACAGTATTAATAAACGATAATTACCGCAAAAGATATAAAAAAGAATCTTCAGATTATAGTAATTATCCTGAACCCGCTTACTTTCCCTGGACTGATGTCATGGAATGCAAAGGTAATTTATCATCGCCTTATACTAAAAAGTCAGTAGAATTTTTCAGAAGCATGTTCGGAAATAACGACATACAATGTGCATATTGTCATAAAAGGCTTAATGAATTACACGCAATGTACTTTAAAAGTCCTACATGGACATGGGATATTTCCTGCGGAAGCGCCGGCTGGCTGGTTATTTGTATCGGATGCAAACGCCAGGTATTTTTCATGAATGAACTGTCATAAGATAGACCTATAGTAACTTGCTTCTTTTCATATTATCTGGTACAATAAGTCGTCTAGGAATAGCGAAGCTATTATTTTGTACGTTTAGTAAGATAAAGATAATCTAATCATTAATATTTTAAAGTATCTTTTCCCTACACTACTATATTTACCGGCTTCAAATTACAGGTGCAGATATACTTGCGCCTGTAAGCTCCTGGCAAATTTAAAATATGAGAAACAAAAGAAGTAATTATAGTAGGTGGGGATTTAATCATTCAAAATCACAATTCCCTAAAAATAGAAGAAAACCCGCCAGAGCTGCCATATCAGAATCTGATTTAATCAGATCTATAGAATATTCAAAGCAAACACAGTACAACCAAAAGAGTTTAGAAAATGATTCGTACTCACAATCTTCCACTTTTGAAAATCTACAAATTAATTTTCAGTTAAAAAGCAACATACAAGCCAAAGGGTATAAGTCCATGACTCAAATTCAGGACCAGGCAATACCTCATATGCTGGCCGGAAAAGATTTAATCGGAATTGCAAATACCGGAACCGGTAAAACTGCCGCATTTCTTATTCCATTAATCGATAAGATTTCCAAAGACAGAAATCAAAAAGTATTAATAGTTGCACCAACCAGAGAATTAGCTGAACAAATTAATAATGAGTTCAGAGCTTTTGTTTATCATATGGGAATATATTCAGCGCTTATTATTGGCGGAAAAAGCATGTATTACCAGACCCGGGACTTGCAGAGAAATCCTAATTTTGTAATCGGTACTCCGGGAAGAATTAAGGATATGATTGAAAGAAATGCCTTAAAACTTTCGGAATTTAACAATGTAGTTCTTGATGAAACAGATAGAATGGTTGATATTGGATTTATAAAAGAAATAAAACTATTCATTTCTCTACTGCCTAAAAACAGGCAGTCGTTGTTTTTTTCCGCAACAATTCCAGGAAAAGTTGAAGAAATACTTCGTGATTTTGTTCAAAATGCCGTTACAATAAAAGTTAAAAAACAAGATATAAGCGTAAATATTCACCAGGATTATATTAAGGTCCCAGAAAAACATAAGAAAGTAGACCGACTGCACAATCTTTTAATCCAAGAAAAATTTTCTAAAGTTATTGTATTCGGTAATACCAAATGGAGCGTGCAAAAACTTTCCGATGAATTATTAAAGCGCGGATTTAAAGTTGATGCCATTCACGGTGATAAAAGACAAAGCCAGAGACATAGTATTTTAGAAAGATTTAAGAAAAACCAGATTAATATATTACTAGCTACTGATGTTGCGGCCAGGGGACTAGATATATGCGACGTTAGCCACGTAATAAACTATGAATTACCGGAAACATATAACGATTACATACACAGAATAGGTAGAACAGGGCGTGCTGATAAAAGCGGTGTCGCTCTTACCTTTGTAAATTAAACATTTTTCAAGATTTGAAACATAACAATTTCAGTGCTTTAATTATCTTGGAGGGGTAGTGCAAAGTCAGCATTGTCGCTTCATTAACGACAGGTAAAGGTTTAACTCCTTTCCCCTCCACCAAATATGAATACAAATGATTACTTAAAAGATTTGGTATCATACAAATCGGATTATAAATTAACCACAGCTGATAAGAAAGCCATTCAGTTTGAGGGTATCCAAAAATATATTTACAATAAACTGAATTCTAATAAATTTAAAGCAACTAAAACATCCGAAGACTATGATAAAACCGTAAAAGAAAAAATTGATTATTGTGTCAATCAGGATACTCCTATTCATATTGACTTATCAACAGGGGCAACTAAAAATCCTAATGCCCCAACGGCGCCGGGAATTGATTGGGCAGAAGTATTCAATATAGCTTTTATCCGTTAGTATTTAAAACCAATTGCTGCGGCGTATAAAAACGGAGTTGTTTTAGAATACTTTTCGGTTTCTGTGTTTGAAGAAAAAGTTAACCATATTCCTCAAAAAGATGTTGACTTATATGACAAACAATTCACAGAACTTATTGACTTTTATCAAAGTTTTTTACCATCAAATTTTAAGTTAAAGTTTAGTAGGTTGAGTGATAGAGGTTCCAAGGAAAAAATATACTCTCTTATGGACGAAAAAATTACTCAGCTTCGTAATAACTGGAAATATCTTGATGAAAATATTAGAAAAGAAAAGCTTTTCAGAGCAGAACGAAATATCCAATTTAAAGGAAATGAAAAGAACAGAGATGAAATTATACTAACCTCTGCACTTTCTCATGATGCTTTTACAAGTGAGTGTTGGGCTGAGGCTGCTGCACCAATTTGGAATGAATTAGATGATATTTCGTTGGGTCATAGATACACTACTGGCTGGGCGATTCATGTCAGATCTGCTCCCGGATCTACCGTAAACTTTTGGAGCGGTACGGGAGTATTGTTTAAAAATGAAGACAAATATACACCAAATATCCTCAGCCCCAAGCAATATAAAGAAATTGAAAATAAATTTAATAGTGAAGGTGTTTCTTTTTTCTCTAATAATCCAATTCTGTCGCAAAAATTATCTTTTATAAATGTTTATTATCAGTAGCATGCGATGGGTTTTTGCCCGGAACCCATCTCTTTTTCAAACGACTGGAAAATATTATCGATTATTTTCATTTTTATGATAAATGGCATTTTCCAATCTGATCTTAAACTCATATTTTTTCGCTAAATTTACTACTATTTTATCCAGTTTATCTCTGTAGTTCTTATCCTGCGAAATATAGAATTTCTCCATAATATTTTTATTTAAACCAGGCAATTCTCTTTTTAATCGCTCAATAATGTATTTACTTAAGTTAATATGTTCAATATACAAATCTTTAGTACCGGTTTCGTATATAGCCTTGAAAAGCATGTCCAGTTTATACTTCTCCGCTACAAAGTGAGGAAGAAGAGGTCCAACAAAAGCATAAGTCTTTATACGCCCGGCATTTAACTTTTTTAATGTATCTAATCTTTGCGAAGCCGGCGGAGCATATTTTTCAAAATACTTCGAAATATCATCATCAGTGCTGGTAACAGTAAGCCCGACTTCTGCATTTTTAAAAAGTGTTAATAGATCCATATCCCTTAAAACCAAATTGGATTTAGTTAAAATTCCAAGAGTTCCCTCAAACCCCCAATCCAGTAAAATTTCAATGCACTTTCTTGTTAACTTATATTTAGCTTCCACTCCTTGATAGGGGTCGGTAACCGAACTTAAAAGAATGCTTTTTCCTTTACCTTTGTTTTTAAGCTTTTTCAGATCTTTTTTAAGAATTTCTGGGGCATTTTCTTTTATAAATATATAGTTCCCCCAATCTTTAACTTTCTTTTCCACGAATCTTCCCATGAAACTCGCATAACAATATGTACATCCGTACCTGCAACCGATATACGGATTAATAACAAAATCCGAGTCAGGTAATTTACTTTGAATTAATATCGATTTGGTTTGAATGCTCTTTATTTCCACTTAAACAATTGTATACCGAATAGAACCCGAATTCCATTATTAACTCTGTAATATAATAGATGCATTCTTAGAAATAAACTGTTAATAGACTTGGATGGAGTTATAGCAGACTTTGAGAAAGGATATTAATGGAAAGAGCTTTTTGCTATTTAATCATGTTAAAATACATCCACGCTTAAAAAACTGTCTGTACAATTCATAGCTTTCCTACAGACTACAGCTCTGGTAGTTTATTTAATACTACTTTCATCATTTTTCAATTTTATGGGTTTGAATAAACCCGGCCCGGCAGCGTCTTTTTATGCTCCGATAATTATTCTTCTCCTTTTTATAATATCTGCTGTTATTTCTGCAATACTGGTTTTAGGCCGCGCCGGAATATTGTTTTGGGAGAAAAGATATAAAGAATCTTTTACTCTTTTAGGATGGACAATAGGGTGGGGGATTTTATATTTAGCATTGTTTATATTTATTTTATTTATGAAATAATTCAACATTAACCAGCGCAGTTTTTAACTGGAAATTTGAAATAACACCTAAAATCACAACTCATTTATGGCTTGATAAAGAAACAAAAGAAAACTGCTGAAGAAAAATAAAATTACCTTACGGTTCCCATTTTTGTAAATACTGCTATAATAATTGTAATGAAGCTGAGTAATAACTCATTAGGAGTAATTATCTGGTCCGGAAACTATAAAAAATTAGCGCAATGGTACGAAAAAACAATCGGTTTTAAAGTAAAATCCACACAGGATATTCCCGGAGACACATATGTAGCATTCGAAATTGGGGACAATTATTTTTCTGTCGGCCAGCACAGTGAAATTAAAGGAAATAACAAAGATCCGAAAAGAATAATGATAGGTTTTAATGTGGTAAGCGTTACTGCTGTTTTCTACGAACTTAAACCAAAAGGAGTGAAATTTATCGCTGAACCTTTTGAGTCGCCTGAGGGTGGTTATTGGGTCACTACTTTACAGGATCCGGAAGGGAATGTGTTTCAATTTTTCGGAAGTAAATAAAATGAAAATTAAAATTATATTTCTAGAAAGATTAATAAAAAAAGCACTTAAAAAATACGGTTACACACCCAAAGAAATTAAAACTATAAAAAATATATTGCAATATGCACAATTAAGAGGTAATAACCAAGGGATCGTAAAGCTGATCGGAAAAGGAATACCGAGAAGAGTGGAGGGGCAGCCACCTAAAATCATTAAACAATCAAAAGTTTCGGCTTTGGTAGACGGAAATAAAACTCACGCAATGGTCGTTATGGATTATCTTACTGACTTAGCTATTAAAAAGGCAAAAAAATCCGGAGTAGGTATTGCCGGTAGTAATAACACAGAAGAATCTACCGGTGCAATAGGCTATTATGTGAATAAAATCACACAGTTTGGATATATAGGTATAGCATTTTCAGCATCTCCATTTCAGACAACCGCTCCTTTTGGATCTAATGAGGCAAGATTTTGTACAAATCCTTTTGCCTTTGGAATACCGACTTCAACAGATCCGATCATTTTAGACATGACAACTTCAACAATGGCATATTACGGTTTAATTGAAGCTAAAATAGCCGGTAAAGAAGTTCCCGAAGATATTGGTTATGATTCAAAAGGTAATCCAACAACAAATCCGGCAGAAATAATGAGCGGTGCTTTAAAAACCATGGCCGGACACAAAGGGTCGGGATTAGCATTAGTTGTACAAATAATGGCAGGAGCATTTGTAGGTGCTGATTCATTTAATGATGAAAGTGATAATTCGGGTAATCTAGTGATAGCAATTGATCCTGAGATTTTTATTCCAGCTGAAGAATTCAAAAATAATGTATCGGACATTATTCGTAAAGTTAAATCAGCCAGGAAAATAGAAGGGGTAAAAGAAATAATGTTTCCGGGTGAAAAAGGTAATAAGCTGACAAAAGAACGAGCTGAATCAGGGGAAATTGATATTGAAGAAAATTTGCTTAAACAACTTAAAGAGATAGTAAAAAACACATAAAAAACGATGCAATGACAGGGGAAATTGTTGTAGTCGACGGCGGTATCAGTCTTAAAACTGTTTAATTATGAGCAAAGGTATACCTAAAGAAATAACCGATTTTATAAAAGCAAACGGAATACTTACACTTGCGGTTTCGGATTCGGAACCTTGGGTATGCACTCTGTACTAGGGTACAGATGAAGATCTAAATTTTTATTTAATAACAAATCCCGGTTCGATGCACGGTAAAATAATTGGAAAAAACGAAAAAGTGGCATTTAATATATTTGATTCCAACATAAAAATAACACAGCAAAAGAAAGGATTACAGGGCAAAGGAATCTGCTCCCAAGTAAAAGATATAAAAGAAACTGCAAAAGGATTAATGATTTGGCATAAAGCAAATCCTGGTATCGAAACAAGAATTACTTTAGAAGCAATAAAAAAATGGAAAGATACCAAAATTTACGAAATAAAACCTACATTTCTTAAATTCTTTAACAAGGAATTATACGGGAAAAAAGAGTATGGTATATGGAAACGTTAAAAGTCTTACTGTATTTAAACCGCACTTTAGATGATATCTCTTTGGAAATTACTTCATAAAATTAATTCAAATTGACAAAATTTCAATAATATCCTATAATATTGACGGTTCCTTTCCATTCCTTTTCTTTTAGTTACCAAGACGGTAAATCCGTCTGATTAATTATTTTGTATGTATAAAGAAATCCGTGGAAAAACCGCGGTTTTTTTGTTTTTGTGAGGCTTTTATACAAAAAAGCCAAAGCAAAAAAAAAGGAGGTGATAAGCATGGAAAAAAATAAAAGCATTATTATGGGTATCTGGAAATTTCAGGAAAGAGTAGGCGAAAAAGATTTGATTGACTTAGCTAATGAATGGGCAAAAGACGAAAAGTATTTACAGCTTTACATTAGAAAAGTAAGCAAAGACCAACTTGGAATCGGTTTTGCATATTTAGGAGATGGTACCAAAGAAGTCCACGACGACTACTTCAATAAAACTTCTGACCAACTCAAAAGAAAATTCGGCAATGACTTGGCTGGATGGGATATTGCATCCACTTCAACCTTAATTAAAGGATTTTAATTAGGTGGACAGGTGGAAAGGAACCGCTAAAAAATCATATAAGTCTCATCTGAGCTTTGAAATAAACCTCCCTTTATTATCTATAACTCCGTACCCCATTAATATATTCCACCATTCATACAAATCAATTTCAGTCAGAATCTGGGCAAGTTTCTTTCCTTCAACTGTTTTTAATGATTTAAATATTCCGGAAAAATTCAATGACACATTTTTTCCTTGAAGTTTTGCCCTTCTTGTTGCCAGAATTTTATATATTTTATTCGCATCATTTACAACCCTGCCTATCTTACCGCTATTTAATTTATTAAATAAAATTGTCTCTATTACTTTTCCTCTATCTATTCCGTTTTTTCTTTCCAACTTTCTTAGTTCCAGTAGAGCCCAGCTTATTAATGCAACAGTGGATACACTCTCCGAATGTAATAGATCGTTTTTATACTGCAATCGATTATATTTTCTAATTAGGTTCTTAATTTCCCGCGGATCCCTTTGTGACATTTCAACACCTAAATTGAATGCTTCTTCAGTAGAGAGTCTTTTTAAAGTTTTTTGAATTCTCATATCGGGATCATTTATTACAAAACCCTTTTGAAGTAAATCTTTAATGGTGTAAATAACATATAAGGCATCGGCATCTTTTGCCGCTTTTACAGCAATATCAGTAGTGCCTGCCTCGAATTGCTCAATAATATCAATTACCTCTGTACCCCAAGTCACACTTCCAAAAGCATCTGCCAAAGCCTTTTGTTCGTTTATCGAGACATATCTTCTCTGGTCTCTACCTATGTCGCCGTATCTTGCTTCCGGGGCATCGTGCCAAAGAAGACAACTTAACAAAAATGTTCTGTTTATAGGTTTCTTGTTTTCAGCTATTAGGTAACCTAAAGCAGAACCGATTAGCATTAGTCCTGTAACGTGTTCTGAAACACTTGGAGGCGGTGCAAAAGGTGATAAATATTTAACTTTTCTTTTCTCCTCATTTAATGTAACTAGTTCAGTAACCAATCTCCCTGTACAATAATACTCGGGCATTAAATTTCCTTTTAGCTTCGCATTTATTTTAGAAGAATTCTTAGAAGTTCTTGACATAGATACTTTTCGATATTATACACATATAGGGCAGATTATGAGTGAATTTAAAACTCCAATATCATTTAATCATTTCCTATCGGTTTCTTCAATAGATGGTAGGTTTAGAGGAAATATCGAAGAAGTTTCAAAGTATTTTTCTGAATATGCAACCTATAAGAATAGGGTATTAGTAGAGATTGAGTACCTTATAGCGTTTTTAAGTAGTATTAAAAAACCGCTTTCTTTTAAAAATCAAAAAATTCTAAGAAATATATACAAAAACTTTTCACTTGAAGATTGCAGTATAATTTGGAAAAAAGACGAGGAAATCAATCATGATACCAAGTCAGTTGAGTACTTTTTAATTCAGAAATTAAACGAAAAAAAACTATCTGGAATTATAAATTATATCCATATAGGTTTAACTACCAATGATATTGACAGCACCGGGCTGGCTATTTCCATAAGAGATTTTTGCAAAAACTTGTACATACCCTCGATTAAATTCTTGGCACAAAGAATAAAAATTATTTCTTTAGAACAAAAAGATTTAATAATGCTAAGCCGCACTCATGGTCAGTTTGCGGTGCCTACTACCGTAGGCAAGGAGTTGGCCAATTTTTACAAACGGCTTAAAGTTCAATTGGACAAACTAGAAGGTCTTCGTTTTGGAGCTGGAATTACCGGGTCTGTCGGCAATCATAATGCACTTGTATATGCATATCCGGAAATAAACTGGACTAAGTTTTCTGATGCATTTCTTAGAAAGTTGAATCTGGATTCTTATACTATGAAAACACAAGTTGAGCCCTATGACTACAAAGTGGAATTTCTGCAGGCTATCAAAAGAATTAATTTGGTAATTTCAGCCCTTGACGAAGATATATGGAGATACCTTGCCGCCGGCTACTTGATACTCCGGGACTCAAAAGGTCACGTTGGCTCTTCTACAATGCCCCAAAAAGTGAACCCAATTGGGTTCGAATTAAGCGAGAGTTATACTCTTCTTTCAAACGGTATTTTGGATGTGCTTGAAAAAAAGCTTCCCATTAACCGATGGCAGAGGGACTTAACCGATAAATATCTTTTAAGGGATTTAGGTCAGGCGTTAGCTATGAGTTTATTGTCTTGCAGATCAACCGAGGATGCCTTAAAACAAATCGGTTTCAATAGTGGAGTAATAAACAAGGATTTGGACGAGCATTGGGAAACTGTTTCCGAAGGTGTTCAGACTTTATTAAGAACCACAAATTTTAAGCAGCCATATGAGAAACTCCGCGAACTTACCAGGGGGAAAACAGTTACAAAGGAAATTTATAATAAATTTATTGACGAAATAGAAGTTCCCAAAACCATTAAAGAAAAACTCAAAAAGCTGTCCCCACGAACCTATATTGGATACTCTAATAAATTTGAAAAATTAATCAAATAAAGATAGATAAAAAATATGACCGAAGTAATAAAAATAATTGATAATATATATTCTCCCCAATATGATTTATTGTCTTTCGTAGAAAATAAAATAGACTTCAGCCCTTCAATTCTAAACTCAACAGAATCCAGACCGAATTCAATTTCTTTTGAAGGTGCAGGATTCGGAGATGAGGGAAAAGGTTTAACCGCTTTAAGAGCTATTTCAGAATATTACAACAAACATAAAAAAACAGTTGTCTACAGGTGGAACGGAGGATCTAATGCCGGACACGAGTGTCTTCTTCCTTCCGGCGAACAAATTGCACTGCACCAGCTTCCGATCGGAATATTACAAGAAGGTGTAACTTCAATTGTTGGCAAAGGAATGGTATTTAATCCCACTGATGCCGTTACCGAAATAGATTATATAGTTGATATAGTAGGATCCGTTCCCGGCAATTTTATGATTGATCCAAATATACCACTTTCACTTGATACTCACCGCGCCTGGGAAAATGTAATTAATAGCTGGCACCTCGGATACTACGGTTCAACAGGAAGGGGAATATCAACATCTT
>MEVD01000015.1:79723-88235 GCA_001772865.1 candidate division WWE3 bacterium RIFCSPHIGHO2_02_FULL_38_14
TGATTTCGGCTGAATGGAAAGGAAAGCTTGGTTATCACTATGATATAACTAAAAAACAAACCGGCAGCTTCGGATTCAAGCTTGAAGATATAAAAGTAGCAACTCTCAAGGATCCCGTTAAAGGAATTAAAGTAGGTTCAAAAAAAGATTTTTTGGATAGAGTAGGAGAGTGTAGAAAAATATTATTAAAATATGTCAACAAATCTCTGGATGAATATTTATATAAAGAATGGAACAGTGAAACCCCGTTTGTATTTGAGGGAGCTCAGGCAATAGGCCTGCATCCCAAACACGGTTTATACCCGGATGTAACTTCTTCCGAAGTAAGAGCGCGAGGTATTCAGGATTCTACAGAGGGAATTGTGGATTACAAAAAAATTGCAGCAAAAGTTGGAGTATTAAAAGGTCCGTATATTTCAAGCGTCGGAAGCAGAACACTACCGGGAGAATTTGACATTAGAACTGAAATTCAAGTCAGAAACGTATTCGGTGAATACGGTAAATCCACCGGCCGGTCCAGGGGAATACTTCCCCCAGATATACCGGCTTTAAAACATTTTAGAAATGTGGGAGATTTTGAATATTTAGCTGTTACACACATGGATGCATCTTTTCCCTCCATACCTATTGTTGCGGGATATAAAGATTCAAATAAAAATAATGTGAGATACAGGCCATACCAATGGTATTTGGATTTTGTCCACCCTGAAATTATTTCACTGCCTGGCTGGGACGGTAATACAGCCAGAAAAGCAAAGAATGCCAATGAACTTCCGGAAAACGCTTTAAGGTTTTTAGCATTCATTTCCGAAGTTTTAAATGTAAAACTGGCTTATGCTTCAACAGGCCCCAGCTTGCAAGATTATATTTCATGGGTGAAATAATTAATGTCTATAACGCGATGCTATCTCCACTCTTTTTTGCATAAAGTCATTTTCATTTATAAACGCCAGCTGCATCAGTTTACCTCGTTCAATTAATACCTGATCTTCAAATCCCAACAACTGTTCTTTATCAATTCCATCAATAAAAATATTAGCCAATGAGTTTTTGGATAAGTTTTTAATTGTCATTGACTGCACTTTGATAATATCTTCTATATAACGATTTCAAATTACCCCTTTTATGGACCATAAATCCGAACCCAACGGAAGCACCGGACCGCCGAGATTAAAATTATATCCGGTACTGCCGAAATCCGTAGAAATACATAAGCCAGCTCCATTAAAATCAAGGTCGCTAAAAGACTTATCTTCCGAACTAATAGAAAGATGATGATACCCCATTACATGTGTTCCTATCACTACATCATTAATTGCCTGTCCAACTTCTTTTCTAATACCGAAGCGGTCAACATGCCAAACTTTTATTGCATTAAGATTTAATAAATATAATTTGTACTTGCCTGTTTCAAGTTTTGGAACAAATTCCTCAAGATTATTAATTTTATTCATAGAAAAATTAATAGTTCCGGTGGCATGACCCAAAAACGGCTTATTGTGGTGATGATATTTCTGCATGGCATGAAGCATTGCCCCATCGCCCCCTGTAACAAGGATTAAATCAGGTTCGGGCTCATTTATAAAATGAGGATAATTCCTGCTTATAAAATCATTTACATGAAGGCCACGGGGATCTAAAGTCTGAACGTACTTAATTTTCATATTCAGTAATTATAATCCGTTTCTTCAATTTGCAAACAATTACAAACTGAAGAAACGACATGAAACAAATCAGTCAAACGGGGGTAGGCCGTTAGTAGATTCTGCTTCATGCCTGGGGGTCACCTCAATACAATAGGCAGGTAATTGCGATAGCACCCCCTGTTGTCGCTTGGGAGAAATACTTGCCAGTCGTATACTCTTACTTCGGGATACGCTGGAAAATATCCTACCCACAACTTTAGATCCCAAAAGTAAGGCAATGTGGGGATCCAATCAATATCTACTGTCTGAAACGGTTCGACCCATTGGTCGAAAATATCCAGCCAGTAGATCCAACCCCACAACCACCAGTGAGCCGAGAACCTCACCCGACCTGGAATGTTGCTCAGGTTAGTCACCTTCAGAATGTTGGTGACACCGACGTTGTTTTGGGTTAACCAGCAGTACTGCAACCCGTTAAACATCGGTACGATTGTGGGTGTGGGTGTCGGTGAAGGTGTGTTAGTTGGCGTTGGCGTCGATGTACCGGTCGGTGTCGGCGTGTTCGTTGGTGAAGGCGTATTTGTCGATGTCGGTGTTTTTGTAGACGTCGGCGTAACTGTTAGAGTCGTCTTCGTTGGTGTGGGTGTTTTAGTGTGGTCATCATCAGCAACCACACTACCAAAGCCTCCCATCGCCATCACCGCGACGGACAGGACTATCAGCACACCAGTTCTCACATACCCAACCCTCATGTTTTTCTCCTTTCCAAACGACCTACCCCACATTAAGTGTAAAAACAAATTACACTCAGTGTGAGATAGGCCGATATTGTCTTTACTTATTTTATTAAAGTACTTAATACCAAAAACTTAACAATTATTATTGAAATAATACTCCAATTATATAAATAATTACAATATTATAGGTCTAATAGTTTGAAAATAATATTCAAAGGGATGGAGTGGATTCAGTAGATTCTGATGACTCTCCTGTATCGTCATCATCACCGCCTCCGGAGTCATAACCGCTTAAAAATCTGAATACCCAACCTAATATGCTGAACTGGCTTTCATTTTCTTCAATAATTTCTTTAATTTCCAGTTGGTTGGCTTCCAAATTATAAATTTGCGCTTGAACTAAACCCTGACTTTCTGAAGATTCCAGTGTATCTAGAGATTTGGTTAGCTTTCTTATAGTGTTTCTATTTCTTACCAACTGTGACCTTAAATCACCTAAATTCTTAAAATCAGTCCCAAATAACAAAGTCTGCCATTTCGGCCTCTTTTCAAGCTCACCTACAGTTTCTTCTACTTCCTGCTGTTCCTCCTCAATTACCTGGACTGTTTGTTGCAGGTCATTGCTCACTTCTACATTTCCAACTTCTTCTTCAGTCTTAACAGCTTCTTCAAGTTTTTCAGTTAATTTATCATCGCTTTTTTTACTTGAACCGGTTTCTTTGTAACTTTCACTATTATCCTTTTTTTTGGAATTTTTATCTTGTGAACTGTTGCTTTTGTTTTTATTCTCATTATTTTTTTCGCTGCTCTTCCCTTTATCATCATCATTGCCGTTTTCATTCTTTCCTTTTACTTCTTTTGATTCTTTTTCACCCAACACATCATCCGATTGTGAACTCTTTCCGATTACTACTAAGGATCCGATAACAATGACGGTAATCAATACTATAGGTACTAAGTGTAAAGCGTAAAGTGAAATTGATCTTTTACTATTGGGCATGTTAATTTAATGATACAAATTTATTTAATGTCAAGCAACTATTTAAATTCAGGATGATTTATAGATTGTAATTAGTAAAAATATCCAGATTATAATTCCCCACATAATCATTCAAAACATTTAAATATGAGGATGTAATTGCAATTGTTACAACTAATGTGGCTAAAGTAATAACAAGCGATAAATACCCCACTAGTCTTTTATCCCGGTTCGGACTTCTGAAGTATTTAATAAACCAATAGACACCGAGCGGTGTAAGAAATATGCTTAAAAGGTAAATCTTAATTTTTTGAAATGTGCTTAACTTCTCATTTTCCATAGTAGATTTATACTTTGTTTACAGTTCGGTCATTGAAATCACTTGAATCACAGAAGACTCCGCATATCCCCACGAATTATATCCATAGATTTCAACATGTTTATTTAAATAATCGTCCAGTTTGTAAAAAGAGGTATCCTGAGGAGGAAATAGTTGTATTTTATCTATATATTGAGGCCAGCCAGAAGCGTTGTCTTTTAGAAGGTATGGTTCTTCAAAATTGATCCAGTACCAATATTCTCCAAGTTCAAGTTCTGCCGGAATTTTTTCCTTTCTTATTACTCCTCTGACTGTAAATTTATCTTGAATAAATGAATCTGTTTCTTCCTGAAGTGGTTCTTCAGCTTTATTCTGTACTTCCGGAACTTGAGTAATCCTGTTTTTAGTTTCTGACTGTAATTGTAATAGTTTTTGGTCAATCAAAATATTTTGATAAACGTTTACTGATACCAATATCAATAGTAGTACAAGCAGTAATATTACAGGTTTATTACTCGTCATATTAATATTCTATCATTTTTAATCAATATTATTAGAATATTTAACAGTACAAAAAAGAATCTGGTAGACTTTTCTTAAAGTGTTAAAAGATCTTTCCATACTCAAAAATAATAGAAAAATAATTATTTTTACTTCAGTGGTTTTAATCATTTACTTAATAAACTTACCCATCGACTTCACAAAAGACCTTCAGAATGGCCTTTATAGAAGAATGATCACCTCTAACGATGTCATTCCAAACACTTTCTTGCCGTATTTACTGATTAATGAGGGAACATTCAATTTTGCTTCCATTTATAATACGTTGAAAAAGTTTGACGAAGAGGGGATTCAGGGAACTCCTTATTTTCTTATATCTACTTCCGTCGGATACGTATCTTCTTATCCTGTTTTAACTGGCTTATTTGCAGCTCCGATTTACTTCATTCCGCTGGTTTTAAATAAAATACCCGAACTGTCTTACCACGAAAATATCTTAAAAATTGCCGTGCTTGGTAGAATTTCAGCTTCCATTTATGCTGCTCTTTCTGCGGGTATTTTTTATTTAATCTGCCGCAGAATATCAAAGAATGAAAAACTTTCACTAATTTTCTCCGTTTTTTACGCGTTTGGTACAGGTACTTACAGTATTTCAAGCCGGGCGCTATGGATGCACACCATTTCACAATTTATCTTCTCTGTAACTCTATTTATACTTCTTTTCAAAGAGGACAGTAAGTTTAAATATACCTTCCTGGGTATTTTGCTCGGTATCAGTGTTATTAACAGACCTACCGGAATCGTTATGGCTGTGGTTTTGTCATTTTTTATTTTGTTATATAAGCGGAAATATTTATTACATTTCTTAATCGGTGTGCTTCCTTTATTTCTGGTGTACTTATTCAGCAATCAATACTTTTACGGTTCAATAATTTCCGAAGGGTATTCCGCCAGAGATGCGGCAAACGAGTGGACGGGGGATTGGCTGGAAAGTATGTCGGCATTCTTATTCAGTCCGGCGAGAGGAATTTTATTTATCTCCCCGCCATTGTTATTAGGATTCGCTGGTATGTATAAAAAAATTAAGAAAAAAGACAAACTATATGTATTTTTAGCAATAGGATATATTGCTTCCATATTATTAATTGGCAAATGGTATGCCTGGCACGGAGCAAACGCTTTCGGCCACCGAATGCTTGTTGATTATCTGCCATTTATAGGAATATTCTCATTTTTGATTTTAAAAGATTTAAACAAAAGATTGCTCGGAATAGTAATTATACTTATTGTTTTTTCCATATATGTGCATTTCAATGCAGTTATTAACAGAAAATCCAGATGTGATCTGGAGGAAAACTGGACCTTCTATTGCCTAAAATGGCCCGACAGACCGGCCCAATACTGAATAATTTTAATTAGCGCTTTTCAGCTCGATATTATCATTATTAGTTAAATCTATTTCCTTCACCAACGCCCCGACTTCGGAACAGTAAAATTTATGCTCATTTGCTTCGGGATCCAGAGGAGTCCAGTCATATGTCTTTACACAGTCATTATAGGTTCCCAATCCAATCGTAACCTTCTGGTTTACAGCTAATATTTCTCTTGAGTCTTCTGCTACATCTTTGGCATACTCTTGCCTGTATTTGTCGCCGACCTTTTCTTCCGCTTTTATCCAAATCCCCGGCTGAGCTCCGTTAACTCCCGCGAGCCATGCCCCTTCATGATCCTTCAGCACCCCATCCTCATAGTTATCTACATCCTCGCCAAAATACCAAACGTTTCCATTTATATCCTGGGCTAAATAATCCTTGGTAGACTCAACCAGCTCGGCGTCAACCCACACTTTGTCAACATAAACCAAAGTATTTACGCCTATTATTAACTTTCTGTCACCCGGAATAGTAATTTCAACTTTTTCCAAACCATCTTCCGTTTGTCCTTCATATATTAGTTTTCTTCCGACCGGAAGTTTAAGGTATTTATTTGTAATATCCATAACAAAAAGGGCGGGATCCAAGTTTGCAGGGTCAACAACTTTTTCTTCATTAACAGTAACGGACGGTGTAGGTGAAGTTATTTTATTTGAAAAAGCACTATCTCCGGTATTGGTATTTTCATCATAAACATATAACTGGTTACCAACCTGATTCAAAGAAACTTGAGGATTCAATTGTGTATATAGGAAAGCAGCTACAGTACCTAAAACCAGCAAGGCTATCAATAAAAGTACGGGTTTTTTCATAAATTGATATTCGCAAACATCTTATAATAAGTCAATTAAGAATTAAATCTCTTTTACTTCCGCGTTAAGTACTGTAGTAGGAACCACCGGTTTGGAATTTTCTCCGGTAGAGCTTTGAGTAACCTTATCCGTAGCAATAGCGTCTACTACTTCCATTCCTCTAACCACATGCCCGAATATTACATAATTTTTCGGCAGATTATAATCTTTATGAATGATAAAAAACTGACTCCCGTTTGTATTTTCTCCTCTATTAGCCATAGCTACCGCTCCCCTGATATATTCACCTGTAAACGGTTCGTCCTCAAAAGTATATCCCGGCCCCCCTGTGCCGTCTCCGTTCGGATCACCTCCCTGAATCATAAACGCTTCTATTACTCTGTGAAATATTGTGTTGTCATAAAAACCTTTTTGAGCCAAAGTGACAAAATTTTCTACGGTTTTAGGAGTCTGACCGGAATTCATCTCGATGTCTATTTCTCCCTTTGAAGTCTTTAATGTAACTATTTTTTTTGGTCCGTCCGATCCAGAATTGGCTGTGCCGTTTTCACCGGAACCTGTGGATTCATTCAGAACATTTGCTCCTTCTTCATTTAAAGCGGTGTTTCCGCTACTTCCGGGATTCTTTCCAGAAAATTTATTAACAAATACAAATAAAAGGACAGCTCCCAAAACTAAAAAAACACCAAGTTGTAAATATTCGTTTTTCATTGAACTATTATACCGCAATCACAAATACTTTTTAAAAAATTCTACAGTATTCCGCATCGCTTGATTAAAACTATTACCCGTCATATTATGGCCGCCTCCGAAATATTCTTTTAACTCATACACTAGTGAGATCTCATTTAGTATTTTCGCTAAATTTCTGCTGTACTCAACAGTAACTACATTATCATTAACAGCATGATTAAGCTGAAATGCAGTTTCAACTCCTGCTAAGTAATTCACAGGTACTACTTGTTTCCAAAAATCACTTTCGGAATTGAACTGACCGTAAGTTTCAAATAACTCGTTCCTTTTACGTCTGCCCGGAGAATCCTCGCTCGGCGGTCGGTAAGAATTATCGTTTATACCGTACTCTTGCAAATCCTCATATGTATAAACCGCTCCTGACCAAATTACTACAGCCGGAATTTCCTTATCAGCCACAGCACTTCTGAAAGCAACATTTCCTGCCATACTGTGGCCCCAGAGTCCGATTTTTTGCTTGTCCGCAAACTTTGATGACTGTAAAGCCGCATATGCGTTTAATACGTCTATTACGTAGTCTGAGCTGTAATAACCACCTCTAGGTTCTCCTTCCGATTTACCGTGCCCTCTCAAATCAATTTTAAACACCACAAAACCGTTTCTGGCCAAATAATCCACATATGAAGAATAATTTACCAAAGTTTGATATTGGGCAGGCGGAATGTAACCATGTATAAAAATAATGGCCGGCCAGCCGTCTTCAGGTTTTTTGCCTGTCGGTTGTGTTAATTGTCCGTATACTTTAAATCCATCTGACAGATAAGAAGTTAAATAAGATACATAACTCCCGTTTTCCGAAATAATCTCCATAATTCCTAAAGTGCTTGTGTATTTTCTGCTTCTTAAATAGGGGATTGTCAGTTCTTCAAAAGGTACGGGCTCGGGTGCTGTATTATTATTTTTGCTTTCCGAAACAGAAAATTCCGGAGTTATATTATAATAATGGTTCTTCTCAATGTACAGATATAATAAAAAAACTACTATTCCCCCCGCTATCATTATCAAGATCAGTTTTTTTAAAAGCATAGTTTATACTAACACACACAATTGGTGATAAAATTATCAAGGATGAAATTAGGGAAAGTTGCAATAATTCTAGCACCAGTTTTAATTATATTGGCTTTTATATTAGTTCAAAGGTCTATTATAAATGAAGGAGAAGACACTTGGTTATGCCAAAACGGGATTTGGGTAAAACACGGAAATCCAGCCACACCTAAACCCACAGAATTATGCTATCCTCCTTTAGAAAAATACGTACAAAACCAGATAGAAAACATAAATTTGCCATCAGAAGCAACTGAAAGCAAATTTATGTTTTCTATCTGGTTT
>MEVD01000015.1:88251-152167 GCA_001772865.1 candidate division WWE3 bacterium RIFCSPHIGHO2_02_FULL_38_14
CCGAATGAAACACAGAATCCATATCAGCTTTATGGGATTTATCAGTGGGATACTGAAAATATTTCAGATGAAACATTTAAAAAGGCTGATTTTATAATCAATGAAAATACAAAAACGGAATTTGAAGTCGACGGACAGTTGGCAGTAAAAGGAATGATTAAAGGAGAAAGATCGAGATACTCAATAAATATTCTTATTAACGGTTACATTTTAAAACTTGCAGCCAGCGGAGAAGAGTCTTTCTCTAAATCTATTACCGATAAAATCGTTGATTCTATAGAGTTTAAATAAAAACATTTTACCTAATATTATTCAGCATACTCTCAGAAAATTTTTGTAAATTAATTATCGATAGAAAGTTAATTTAAAAGGAGGTGTAAAAAATGATAAAAAATAAGTATTTAATTTTAAGTACATTAATGCTACTTACTGCCAGTCTTGGACTCCTAGTTAGCGGGAAATCAAACGCTTATGCCCAATCTAATACTAATTATCCTCCATTGATTCAAAAACTTATTGAAAGGTTTAATCTAAATACAACCGAAGTGGATGAGGTGATATTAGAAGCTAAAAACCAAAAACATGAAGAAATGAAGCAAAATCATAGTGAAAGGCTTGACCAAGCAGTAACAGAGGGAAAAATAACTTCAGAACAAAAGGACCAAATACTTGCCAAACTAGAAGACTGGCACAGTAAAAAGGAAGATTTAATGAATTTAACTCCCGAGGAAAGAAAGACTAAAATGCAGGAAATGAGGACAGAACTGGAATCCTGGGTTGATGAGAATGGAATCGATATGAGTTTACTTTTAGGATTTGGCCATAAAATATTTATGAAGGGATTCCATAATGGGTATATGATGGGACATTGGTAATTGCTTGATTTTGGACAGGATAAAGCAATAAGGCTACTTGAGAGCCCCTATAAAAAGGGGTTCTCTTAATCTGTTTAGTAAGTGTTAGAATCAGCCTAATGAGACAAAGCTACAAAAATAAAAAATTAGATTCAGGTTTTTATAACCGAGATGCACAAGAAGTGGCAAAAGATCTTTTAGGTAAAGTAATTTTTCATAAATACAAAAATATATGGCTGTCAGCTCAAATAATCGAAACTGAAGCTTATTATTTAAATGAAAAGGGGAGTCATGCTTCACTTGGTTATACAGAAAAAAGAAAAGCGCTTTTTATGCCGCCAGGAACTATATATATGTACTACGCAAGGGGTAAGGATTCTTTTAATATAAGCACTAAAGGAGAAGGAAACGCAGTGCTAGTGAAATCAGGTTACCCGTATAAAGATGCGGAAAATTACAATGAAATGATCAATATAATGCAGGAATTAAACTCTTTTAAAATTAAATTAAAACCAATTGAAAAACTTTGCTCAGGTCAAACCCTATTATGCACGTCGTTAAATATAAAGGTGGGGGATTGGGATAAAAAACAGTTTGAAAAAGATAAATTGTATATTGCTTTTACCGGCTATAAACCCGAAAAAATAATACAAACAACCAGACTGGGAATTCCCAAGGGCAGAGATCCCCACTTTATGTACAGATTCATTGATTTTAATTACTTAAAGTTTTGTACTAAAAATATAAATAAGAGCTCACGTATTAAAATCTTAAAATACAGCTATGGCATTTAATGTTAAAATCGGGTTGTGGACAAACTTGACTTAATAAAAAGTAATAAGGAATTAGTTCAATATTATGATGATTTTAATAAAACAGTAAAAAAATATATTAACATTAAAGCAAAATATTCAGATCAAGAGTTGCCTTATACCCAAAGCAAGTTCGGTGGAAAACCTTACTTAATCGATAAAGAAAAATACCCTTATGGCACTGACGGAAATCCTTTAAAACTTTTAGCTCAGTTAAATTTTACAGAAATTCCTCATTTAAATAATTTTCCAGAAGATGGTATTTTGCAATTTTATATTTCTTTTATAGATAAATTGGGTCTTTTAGGTGCAGATTTTGATAACCCAACAAAACAAGATTTATTCAGAATAATTTACATTCAGGGAGATGTAGTTGATGAAAATACAGCAATACGTGATTATCAATTTCCCGAAACTGGCAAAGATTATTATTTTCCGGTTACAGGGGAATTCAAACTTGATTTTAAAATAATAGAAGAACTAATTTCATATCAAGATCACAGATTCAGCCAAACAATCGGAAATAGACCGCACAAATTGGACATTTCCGAAACCACTTTAGACGAACTCTATAAAATAACAGATTCAAACGTACATAAAATCGGAGGATATCCGCATTTCACACAATGGGATCCAAGAGACAGAGACGGATATAGAGATTATGATACTCTGCTTTTTCAAATTACAAGCCAGCATACAGCGGATAATCTAAATAAACCTGCTGAGATAATGTGGGGAGATATGGGAGTAGCGAACTTTTTTATAAAGTCGGAAAAATTAATTCAGCGGGATTTTACCGATGTACTTTATAATTGGGATTGTTTTTAAACTTCAACCAAAATAATAAATCTACTTCTTTAAACTCTCATTTAAAAAAACTAAAGTTTTATTCCAGGCTTCCTTAGTTTCATTAGGTGCATAGTTTTGCCCCGACGGGTTTGCAAAAGCGTGTCCGACGCCCGGATAAACCTTTATTTCATTTTCAATATTTAATTTCTGCAATGACTGATAAAACTCGTTTACGGTTTCAACGGGTATAGATGTATCAGTTTCTCCGAATATTCCAAGTACCGGCCACTTAATAACTGAAAGCTTCTCAGTATCAGTTACAAGTGTGCCATAATAAATAACTGTTGCGTCAAGCTCCTGACCGCTCAGTGCCAGTTGTAGCGACTGACCTCCCCCGAAGCACCACCCTAAAGAAGCTAATTTAACCGCTCCATCTTTTCTTAAAAACTCAATAGCAGCTTTCATATTATTAAGCGCTTTTTCCTGATCTAATGATGAGGTCAATTCCCGCGCTTCGTCAGATGTTTGAGCGACTTTTCCATTGTACAAATCAACAGCCAGTACCAAATACCCGTTCGAAGCAAGTCTGTCTGCCATATCTTTTATGTTTCTGTTTAAACCCCACCATTCGTGGATCATCACAACTCCGGAATAACTTCCTTCAACCTTAGGTTTTGCGTAATATCCAAGAGCGCCTTCATAATATTGAATCAGTTCATTATCAACATCAAATTCTCCGAAACTTGCAATCATTTGTGAATTAGTAGTTTGATCTGACAGAGACTGTGTAGCCGGCTCTTTTTCATCAATCGGAACAGAGGGTTTTTGCAAATTATTTAATAAGAAAAATGCAACCCCAGTTAATAAGAGTATTGCCACGGTGCCGACTACCCAAGGTTTTTTCATGTATAGATTATTACAAATATAAGTGTGCTTTGCAAAAATTCTTGGTTTTAAATTTCTTTTATATATTGATAAAATAAAACAATGTACCGGATACTTTCATTATTACTGGTTTTAGTAGTATTTTTATTTGTAACAGTCAAGGTTTTTTATTTAACGCCTTCAGACCTTAATGAACCAAAACCATTAAATAACACGATAACTTTATCTCCCACTCCTGCGCCTTCAGTTACAACTTCTTCCGATTCAACTCCGGTCACTCTCATCAAACCGGCCGAACAAAAAACATTAAAAAACGACTTCCATATTTTTCAAACTTTCAACAACTGCGGTCCGGCTTCATTATCTATGGCTCTTTCGTACTTTGGAATAAAAGCAAGCCAAAAAGTAATAGGCGACGGTTTAAGGCCGTATCAAAACCCTCAGGGAGACAATGATGACAAATCCGTAACTTTAAACGAAATGAGAGAAAAAGCAAAAGAGTACGGTCTAATCCCGTTCCATAGACCTAATGGAAACATTAACCTAATTAAGTATTTTATAGCATATGACATTCCGATTATTGCATTTACCTGGACTAAACCCGACGAAGATATCGGACATTATAGGGTGGTGAAAGGTTACGATGACAATTCCAATGAATTAATTCAGGACGACTCGCTGCAGGGGAAAAATCTAAAGTTTAAATATGATGACTTCAATGTTTTATGGCATAAATTCAATTATGAGTACTTAGTTTTAGTACCAAAAGATAAAGTCGCTATTGCAGAAGCAATTTTAGGCGAAAATAAAGATGAAAGTAAGGCATGGAAAAACGCTATTGATATTCTAACGAAATTCTTGGAAAAAAACCCAGGCGACGTGCCGGCCAGGTTCAGTTTGTCGATTTCTTATTTTTACATTGGAGATTATAAAAAATCTATTGAGCAGTTTGAAATGGTCCAAAGCAAACTCTCAAAAAGAGCTTTGTGGTATCAAATTGAACCGATTCAGGCTTATTTTGAATTGGGAGATTATAATAAAGTATTTGAAATTTCCGATAATATCTTAAATAAGGGCAACAGAGCTTTTTCGGAATTATATATGCTCAGAGGAAAAATCTACCTGATCAAAGGGGAGTTAAAAAACGCCAAAGCGGAATTTGAAAAAGCAGTTTTCTATAATAAAAATATGGAAGAAGCCCAAGAAGCACTCAGAAAATCAAGTTCAGTATAAATTGCTGAGATTTCAACAAATAACAAGTTCTCAGTAATCTCTCAGAAACTACTGCTATTATAAATAGGAAATCATGAAAAAGCCCTTATTTTTATCTGTACTTTTAATTACATTTTTCTTTGGAACAACTTTGTTAATTTTAAATGGTAATAATTTTCGTCAGGTGTTAAGTCCTATCAATATTACAGATGAAACTGATGCGGAAGGTGAATATTTTAAAGGCGGTTTAGAGGCAACTAAAGAAGAAATACACCCATTGTCAATACAATATCTTAGAAATGCCGAGACACCCGGAAGCGATCTTATAATTGAACAAACTTTAACTCCCGGATCCAACTACCAACGCTATATTGCTTCATATAAAGCCGAGGGATTAAAAATTTATGCACTTTTAACTATTCCTAATGGCACAAAACCCAAATCGGGCTGGCCGGTGGTCATATTCAACCATGGTTATATTCCTCCAACCCAATATAAAACTACAGAAAGATATATTGCTTATACAGATGCTTTTTCAAGAAACGGTTATATCTTATTAAGGTCCGACTACCGTGGGCACGGCAATTCCGAAGGAACTGCAAGAGGAGGGTATGGATCCCCCAATTATACAATCGACATTTTAAACGCGGTAGAATCAATTAAGAAACATCCGGATGCAGATCCAAACAGAATTGGAATGTGGGGGCACTCAATGGGAGGTTATATTACGTTAAGATCTATGGTATCAAGAAATGATATTAAAGCGGGAGTTATATGGGCAGGAGTTGTAGTATCTTACGAAGACCTCCTATACAATTGGCGTAGAAATACCGCTTCGGCTGCAGGGCAACAGAACACGAATCCCGAAACAATCCTATCTCCAACCCCCACACCTTTCAGTTCACGCGGCAGAAGCTGGAGAGCAGAATTGATACAAAATTACGGTCCTCCAGAAGAAAACCCGGAATTTTGGAACAGCATTTCGGCTACCGGATATTTAAATGAAATTTCAGGACCGCTGCAACTTCATCATGGCACTTCAGACACGTCGGTTCCGCTTAGATTCTCGGAAAAACTGGAACAGTTGATGAAAGATGAAGGAAAATCCGTTGAACTATTTACTTATGCAGGAAATGATCATAATATATCGGCAAGTTTTAATACAGCTATAAAAAGATCCGTGGATTTTTTTGATAAATATGTTAAATCATCCACAACATCCAGTGAATCAAATGAAACATAACAAATATAAATTATTTTTAATTTTATTATCCGGTATTGCGTTATTTTTACTTTACTCAACCCACCTCAACAATAAATTAAATCCTACAGGTGCTCCTCCTTACAGTGAAGCAGAGGAAGAAGTGCCAGATACAACACCTTTTTCAAAATTCGTTAACTGGAAAAGACCTGACGGTCCGGCAAAAGTGGGAATTCAAATAGGGCATTGGAAAAGCAACGAACTGCCCGACGAGCTTGAAAAACTAAGATCAAGCACCGGTACATCCGGGGGCGGAAAATACGAATGGGAAGTGAACCTGGAAATTTCCAAAGAACTTGTTAAATTATTAGAAACTAATGGAATTACTACAGAATTACTTCCGGCAACTGTACCACCTGAATACTGGGCAGATGTTTTTATATCAATACATGCTGACGGGAGTCTTAATAGATTAACAAACGGATTTAAAATTGCCACACCCTGGAGAGACTGGTCATTAAAGGGTAGTAAAGCTGCAGATTTTATTGAAATATCTTACGGAAAAATTACTAATTTTCCAAAAGATCCGAAAATTACCAGGAATATGAAAGGATATTATGCATTTTCCTGGTGGAAATACGAACACGCGGTACATCCTATGACAACTTCTTTAATAATTGAGACAGGTTTTTTAACAAATCCGTATGAACAACGCATATTAATAAACAAACCCGAATTAATTGCACGTGGAATTGCTGAAGGACTAATAAACTATTTGGATTCCGAAAACCTGCTTACAAAACAAGATGTCCAACAGTAATTCAGCTAATTCTCAGGATTGAGATTATAATAAAAACCATGAAAATACTGGTAGTTGAAGACGAACACAAAATTGCTGGTGCCATAAAAAGGGGGCTGGAGCAAGAAGGGTATACAGTCCAAATTTCTTATGACGGCGTTGAAGGTTTTGATCTGGCCTCAACCGAAGAATATTCCGTTATAATTTTAGATTTGATGCTACCTAATATAGATGGTTTAACTATTTGCAAAAATTTAAGAAATGAAAAAATTCACACACCCATACTAATGCTCACCGCCAAAGGCGAGACTGAAGATAAAATATTAGGCTTAAATTCCGGGGCAGACGATTATCTAGCTAAGCCATTCGCTTTTGAGGAATTATTGGCAAGAATCAGATCATTATTACGCAGACCGGCCGAAGTTACCGATAATAAGCTTTACGCCGGCGATTTAATAATGGATTTGAATAGTTTAATAGTAAGAAGAAACAATAAAGTAATCCAATTATCAAAAAGAGAGTTCACCTTGCTCGAATATTTAATGAGAAATAAAAACAAAATTCTTACAAAAGACCAAATTATAAATTTTGTTTGGAATTATGAATCAGACATTCTACCCAATACCGTTGAACAGTACATAGGATACCTTAGAAACAAAATAGACAAGCCTTTTAAAAACAGCATACAACTAATTAAAACCGCACGGGGATTCGGTTATGTTTTGAGAGAGAAAGAAAATTAATGTTCCAGTCGGCAAAATTAAAATTAACAGCATGGTACTTATTAATAATAATGTCGGTAACAATTTCTTTTAGTGCATTTGTTTATTTCGGTGTTAAAAATGTGGCTCAAAGGGCGCTTGAAGTTCAAAGTGTCAGAATAGAGCGTCATTTTATGAATTTTAAACTCAACGGAATTGTTGAACGCCCTTTCCCACGATTTGATGAAGATGCTTTAAATGAAATTAGCAGAAAGACATTAATCATTCTATCGGTAATCAACGCTGTTATTTTAATAGGAGCAGGAACATTGGGGTATTTACTGGCTGGTTATACTTTAAAACCGATTGAATTAATGATAACAAAACAAAAAAGATTTATATCTGACGCTGCTCATGAGCTAAAAACACCGCTTACAGCTATGAAAACCGATTTAGAAGTATCACTCCGAAATAAAGACTTAAACATTAATGAAGCTAAAAAAAGTATGGGAAGTGCTGTAGAAGAAATCGACAAATTATATTACTTTTCTAACAAGCTGCTAAAACAAAGCAAATACCAGAACGGATTCACAAATGAGAAAATGGAAAAAACCGATCTCGATAAATTATTAATAAACGTAATATCAAAGATGGAAAAACTTTCAGAAGAAAAACATATAAGAATTATTTCAAAATTAATACAGGTAAAAATAAATGCACACAAAGAAAGTCTGGAACAGGTGTTTAACAATTTAATCGAAAATGCCATTAAATTCAGTAAACCTGAACAAAATATCGAAGTAAATTTATACACTTCGGAAGGATATGCAAAAATCGAAATAATAGATTACGGTATCGGAATCGGAGATAATGATTTACCGTATATCTTTGAGCCGTTTTATCAGGCCGATAAATCCAGATCAAAAGAAATCCACAAAGGATACGGGTTGGGACTAGCTATATCTAAAGAAATAGTAGAAAAGCACGGCGGTACTATTGAAGTACAAAGCAAAATTAATGAAGAAACAAAATTTACTATTAAATTGCCTTTACGGTAAAATATAATTATAGATCTTCCGTACTAATTTATTTACAAGGAATTTAATCTCCGGGACAGGTGCGAGTTCTTTGTATTAATAGGAGGTGAGTTTTATGGAACCAAGCAATGAATCAAAAAACGGAAATTTAGTGGGTCTGGCTTTACTTGGAATTATTGCTGTAGTTGTTGTAATAGGATTTATCTTATCTCAAGGTCAGGGTTCTAATACCGGCAATTCAGTTGAGAATAAAGTAAAAATGGAGGAACTGCAGAATGGAAATAAGTTAATTAAGGAAAGCACCGAGGGAGAAAATGATACTTTGGGTGAAACCGGCGAAAGCACCACAAGCACACCTTCGGCGACTGGAACAACACAAGTTAAAGAGTTTATAGTTAAAGGCAGCAATTTTAAATTCGACATAACAGAAATAAAAGTAAAAGTCGGAGATAAAGTTAAGATGACATTCGAAAATACCGGGGGTTTTCATGACTGGAACCTTGATGAATTTAATGTAGGTACTAAAGTATTAAACATCGGAGAAAAAGAAACAGTTGAATTTACCGCATCTAAAGCCGGAACCTTCGAATACTATTGTTCGGTAGGACAGCATAGACAAATGGGGATGAAGGGAAACCTGATCGTAGAATAAAGATGCGGACAACCAGGGATATTAAAATATTATTCGGTATTTCTGTTCAGCTGTTTTTACTCGCCCTTCCAATTATAAAAACGGTTGATTTTATGCAGAACGACGATTGGGTTTATTACAGAACCACTGCCGATTTTATGAGGGGAGTAATCAAGCTTGATCCTTATATCGGTCCTACATTTTATTTGCAGGGATTTATGGGGGCTGTATGGGGATACTTTTTCACACTTCAGACTTTGCCAATTCTGACATTGGTTTTTACAATTTTGAATTTTTACATTTTTTCCGTAATTCTTGTTAAATTCTTTAATCAAAACTGGCTTACGGCAACAATAATAAGTTCTATATATGCTTTCAATCCATTAAATGTATATACAGCCATAGGTTATATGACCACACAGTATTTTATGTTTTTTCTTTTGCTTTCGATTCTTACATTTCTGCAGTTTGAAAAAACACAAAAAAATATATACTTATTCTTAACCCTATTTTCTTCATTTTTAGGCTTGCTGATACGCCAGGTCTCACTAGCAATTCCACTTAGTATATTTATTTATTTTTCTTTAAAGAAAGACTACAAAAAAGCATTAATAAGTTTTATCTCGTTTATAGGTTTTGCTTTTATATATAACTTTTTTATTCCACTTACTCCCAGAATCAGGGAAGTCGGGTTGCAGCTTCACCATTTTGATGAAATTAAGTACACCTATTCACTGATATATGGGATTTTAATAATACTTTCAGCGTTTCTTATGCCTTTTATCATTTCAATATTTATTGAAAGAACTCAATTAAAAGAGTTTGTTATTAAAAAGAAAAAATCGGTTATATTTGTAGTTGTTGCCGTTTTGCTTTTTATTGTACTTAATAAATTCTTCATGCCACAGGAAATATCCTGGGGTGAGTTTCCTTATTTTGAAAACACTTTTGAAAGAACCGGCTTTTATCCCAGGGGTGTAAGCGGAACTAAGTATCATTTTATGGGTTCATACGACTTATTCAGGTTTTGGGATTTGGCGGCTAAGATCGCAGTATCAATATTACTAAGCTATATTCTAATTTTTAAAAGAATATTCATTAATTTCCATTTCATATTCATAATTGTTTATTTGTTAATAATGGTCACTGTTGAAACATTCTATGACAGATATATACTTATTCTAATTCCATTCGCAATTTTGTATTTGCTCTCAATCCAAAAAACCGAATTTAATCTTTGGCAGATGTTAGTGAAGATTTTATTTGGGTTCTTCCTAATATTTCTTTCATATCAATTTGCCATGGATTTCGTCCTGGTAAACAAGTACATCTGGAGTAAAGCAAAAGAAATTTCAAAATCCGCCAATATACCGGAGAATAAAATACTGGCCACCAATGCCTGGAAATTAAATTACTTAAACGACACGCGTGATTATACTTATAACTTCAGTTATGACAGCCAAGTAGTAAATGAAACATACAGATGCTGCTATTATCTTGTTGAAGTAAATGAAATATATTACCCCCTAAATATATTTGTAAATCCTAAAATATATTTATATCAGTTAAGGTCTATTACATCAATTATAGATGAGCAAACAGAATAAGTTTAGTTCGCGATTACTTACATGACAGCACAAACACTATATTCTTTTCTTTAGTTCCAAATGTTTTGACTATATCTGAACAACCTTCAATTGCTGCTACTTCATCCAAATGCTCAACAGATGTAACTAAAAAGTCCGTATTTATGTCGTAATCTCTTTGCATATTTCCGTTATAGTAATATGAAAATGACTCGTAGTTATAAGGAACATAAACATGGTTTTTTCTGTCTTTTAGGCTTAAATAATCTGCTGACTGGGCGTAATACTCTCCGCTGTTATCGTAAATTCCCAATTTTAGTGCTGTTTCCGTACCACCTAAAATAGGGGAGTAGTAAGCAGAATACACAGGAAAATATAAATATGAAATTAGAATGATTAAAATAAAAGCTGAGACACACACTATTATTTTTAATTTATTATACAAATGCTTAATGGGAAAGCTTGAAATCAAAAGTACGGGCGGAAACATGGCAACAGAATACCTGTCTATTTTTTGCTCCGAAATACTTAAAACCAGAAAATAAACCAATAGGTTTAAAAAGACAAAGAGTTTAAATTTATCGGTAAATAATTCCTTTTTCTTTATAAATATAAACAAACTGAAAATGAATAATAAAATGGTAATGGGGGAGAGCTTTATCCCTAAAATAACAATGTAATAAATCGGAAGAATATAATTGGGAATCATGTCTGATGCATAATTATCAGTTACGGCATTAAATGCTGCATTAGAAAGCTTAGAAACGACCATATTAAAATCTGCCAGCATAGCGGGAAAAAGTATGGTAAATGTAATTACAAATATTAAACCAAAAATCAATAAACTGGCGTCTTTTTTCTGACGAAATCCTAAAATAAATATAATTAAATAAACCGGCAGAATTATTAATGTCGTTAATTTTGATAGTACTGAGAGGCTTAATAATACCGAGGATAAAACAAGAAATTTATTTTCCCGGAATTTATACCAGTTCAGAATAAATAAAAAAGATGTAAAAGAGAAAAATGTTTCTAAAGATGTTAAATGGAACCACCTGTTAATCCCGATCAAATACGGCTCAACGCTCAAAATAAATCCGAAAAACAACGACACCTCATCACCGAAAAGTTTTCTAACTAACAGGATTTGAACCAGGAACAAAACTCCTAAAACAAGTACAATAATTGTCTTCGAAATTCCGTGAACTATCGGATAATAAGTTGAATTTTCCAGAGTTTTAGGTTCCATTCCTTTGTTAATTTGATACTTAAATGAAATGTCGTTTACAAAAGCGTCAAGCCACATTAACGTAACACCGGGCTGATAATGCTGATAAGTATCGGCAAAATTTCCTGATTTTAAAGCATTTAAAAAATCCTCCGACCTTCGATGCCACCTGGCAGCGTCAGAATTAGAAATATCCTTCCCTAAGCCGGGAAGCCTGAATATAAAAAACAAAAATAATATACTAAGAAGAATTAACTTATACTTTTTCTCCGCCATATCAATAGTAATAATATACAACAATTCCAAATATAACTGTTAAAATGATTTTATGGAGAAACAGAGAAGTATTGTAAGAGAGCTGTCTGTAGTTATTTTTGGAATAATATTAGTAGGAATACTTATAAATTTATCGGTTCCGTATTTAAACTCAGCGAAATTTAAAGATTTTATTGAAGACAGAGGAACATTGGGACCTGTTTTTATAGTATCCTTTACAGCATTTTCTCAAATATTTGCACCGTTTCCCGGATCTCCCGCTTCAATTATAAGTATTGCAGTGTACGGTTATACTACAACAATTATATTTGTATATTTAGGCGGATTGCTAAGCTCAGCAATAAGTTTTTACATAAGCAGAAGATTCGGGCGCAGACTGGTTATTAAATTCGTCGGTCAAAACACCATGAACGAAATTGACGACTTCGCCAGGGCGGAAGGTACAGAAGTATTAATAATTTCCAGGTTAATTGGTTTCCCGTTATTTGATTATATTTCCTACGCCGCCGGATTAACCAGTATTCCGTTTAAAAATTATTACACCATATCCGCAATTTGTAGTGTAATTCCCACAATAATACTGGCTATAATATTTAAAGGTCTGGATTTTTCTTCCAGGACGGGATTCACAATTTGGTTTTTATCCCTTAATATAGTCGGTATTATTTTTGGTTTAATGATAAGAAGGTATATTAATAAAAGGAATAAATTAAAAAATAAATGAAATTAACTTATCTTGATAAATTTAAAAACTATGATCACATGACAATTTTGCTGATAGGTTCTTCTATTACAGCACAGGATTGGTGTCACCCGAACTGGCATGACTGGCTGAATTACACTTTCAAACTAGATGATAACTGGGAGGACTGCTGGAAAAGAAAGATAATAAATGTGGCAAGAGACGGTGCTACTATTACTCATTACTTAAATAATTTTGAAAGTGAAATAAAAAGATTTAAACCCGACCTCGTTATTGAATCTTTAGGCCTTAATTCAATTAATCCATATTTTGATTATGAAAAAACCAAGTCCGAATTATCAGATTTAAACAAACAAATAATTGGAAACAACATAGAAATCGCTTGCTGGTCATACCTTATTAACAAACCTGTTTATTTCGAATCCCTGAAAAAACTAAGGAATTTGCAAATGGAACTTGCAAAAGAAATGGATTATAAATTTATAGATATTTATTCCGTGTTTAGTAAATATAATTTGGATAAACTGTTCGATTATATATACCCGTATGATAATGAAAGATGGAGTGTTAAACCGGGAGACACCGATTATTTACATTGCAATGTAGCAGGAAATCAGATTATTGCAGAATGTCTGGCAAAAGAATTATTTAATGTTGAATTAAATTCCGATGAGATGGGAACTATGAAACTTTTAGATTTAAGAAAATACCTGAAATGAAAAAAATGTTTTTAGCTTCAGAATTTGGATACAGTGGTGATTTACTTAAAGAAAAATCTCAGTATCTCGCTGATAAACCTAAAGTGGCTTATATATCAAACGCAGCAGATTTAGACTCAGACCGTGAGTGGATGAATCATAACAGAGATATGTTTTTAAAATTGGGGTTCGAAATAATCAACATAGACTTACGCATACTAAAATTTGAAAAACTTAACGAAGCTTTATTATCTACAGACGCAGTTTATATGGAAGGCGGAAATACATTTTATTTACTGGATATATGCAATAAAAGCGGATTTACCTATATTATTAAAGATCTGATTATAAACAAGGATAAGTTGTACATAGGAACCAGTGCCGGATCAGTAATTGCAGGTCCAAATATAGAATTCTCAAAATTTTTAGATGATCCGTCAGCTGCTCCTGAATTAGCTGATTTTACCGGTCTTGGTCTGGTAAACTTTGAAGTCATTCCTCATATTGGAAATGATGATTTCTTTAAATTAAATGAGAACTGCTATAATGACCTATTTAAAAATCTAAAAAATTATAAATACCCTCACATTTGTTTAAGAGATAATCAGGCAGTATGGGTTGAAAATGATAAATTTGAAATTTTAAATTACGAATTTTAAAAAGGAGGTGATTTTATGCAGTATTTGTTTGTATGCCCAATGCCAAATTGCGGACATGAGGTTGTTGTTGAAGCTGCATCCGATGAGGATGCCGTTCAAAAAATCATGATGGCAGGAGCAGAGCATGCTAAAAATGTGCATCCAAATATGCCAGTTAATGAAAACGAAATGCTGGAAATGGTTAAAACACAGATGAAAAAGTTATAAATTAACTTTTAAACGATTTTTAAGTTATAATCTGAACATGATTAAACCAGTTTATTTTAAATTGTTGTTGGTGGTTGCTGTATTCATTTTTATATTATCAGCAGGTGCTAGTACAGTTAATTACAAACTTTCTAAACTGGACACTATTATAAATAATTCTATTGCAAATTCAAATAAATCCGAAATTAAACCATCCATCGATAACCAAATCCCGTCAAATCCCACATCTCAAGAATCTAGTTATAGGAAACTTGCATTACAAAGTCCTAAATACACCGATGGATATGAAAAAGAACTGACTGATATGGGCAAAATTATACTCAACTTCCTAAAAAACAAGGAAATGGATAAAATTGCAAAGTATGTCCACGACGATTTAGGCTTAACCATTAAACCCTATTATTCAACTTCTCAAGAACAAGGTAGAATTTTAAACTCAGAACAAGTTAATAATTTTTTTAATGATAGTAGCGAGTATTTATGGGGGTTGGCAGACGGTTCGGGATTGCCGATGGTAATGACAAATAAAGAGTATTTTGAAAACAAATTATACAATTATGACTTTTTAAATGCTGATTATTTTTCTTACAATCGTGATATTTCAGCCGGAAACAATTACTCTCTAGATATTGTTGTTTCCGATATTTATGATAGAGAGCAGAACAGATTTATCGAATATTACTTCGGGGGATTTGAAGAACAGTACGAAGGTATGGACTGGCAGGCATTAGCTTTAGTATTTGTAAAGCTTCAGGACAAATGGTATTTGGCTGGAATACTTCATAATGAATGGACTATTTAATTAAACTAATTTTGATATAATGCAATTATGAATAAACAAAAAGTATCATTAGGAATTCTATTATTATTAACAAGTTTAGTATTAACTGCATGTCTACCACTTATAAATACTCAAAAACAGCAGTCTGATACCTCAGAATCCAAACCCGCTACAGGTACTTCAGGTCAAAATAACGACCAAATTAATAATCAGCAAGTTTCGGGTTCGCTCTTGGACATGATGAAACTTAATAAAAAATTGACCTGTAACTATACCGGAAAAGACGACAATGGAAAAACCACTTTTACTACCGAAATGTTTGTATCAGGAAACAAAGTGAGAAATAACGTTAGGATGACAGATAATTTAGATAAAACTTTAGAATCATACATGGTAAGTGACGGAGAATGGTTTTATATATGGTCAAATGCTTCCGACCAAGGCACTAAAATGAAAATATCCGAAATGGAAAATATTATGCAGGAGACTACAAAAGATATAAATAACCAACCTACTAACAATGTCGATCTAAATAAAGTTTCGGAGAAGTTTGATTTCTCCTGCAACACTTGGAATCCAGATATGTCAATGTTTGAAGTTCCTTCAGATATAACTTTCATCGATCTGCAGGAAACCTTGGATAAACTCAAAGACCAACTGGGTGGATTTAAAGAAGCCGGATGCAACGCCTGTAATATGATTCAGGATGCAAATGCTAAGGTTGAGTGTTTGAAGAATCTTGGGTGCTGAGTGAAATAAACGCGAAAAATGTAAAAAACGAACTGGTATATTTATTTTACAAAGTAATTGATTAACGACATCCGATATATCATTTCTATTTCTAATTACAAAACATTTAATTATTATAAAAACCGAAAAATTCAAGTAAAATCTTATCATGTGGCTTACATATACACTAATATCACTAGGTTTTTTTACCGGATTATTTGTATTTTCAAAAATTCTCACTACAAACAGCAAAGATCAAAGAGCTTTCTCTGTTTTATATAGTTTATTTGCTTCTCTCTGGGCGTTAGTGTTTTTTTTGATTGAAACAGATCTAAATTCAATAGTATTTCCCTCCGGTATTATTCCTTATTTGGTATTGACAATAGCATGTGTTTTTTACGGGGTTTTTGAAAGATACAGATTCAAAGTTATGAAAAATATAGATATTTCATTATTTTCCATAATTTTAACATTAGCTCCGGTAACCGCTTTTATAGGCTCTTCGATTTTATATAAAGAACCACTAACTTCAATTAAGATAATAGGAGGTGCTTTAATAATATTCTCCAATATTTTGGTGGCATTTCAGCCAAATAAACAAAGAAATAAAAGTGATAAAAAATTTGTAGGTTTAGCTACTATTATTTCCATATTTCTTGGTATTGCTTGGATGTTGGATAAATCAGGCGCCGGATACTTTGGAACTCCTGTATATAGCATATTGGTATGGTTTTTGCCTATATCTATTATATTTTTGCCTTATATAAAAATTTCAAATATTTCATTTGAATTAAAAACCGCTTCCTGGAAAATTATTGCATTGGCTTTTCTAAATTCTGCCGGCTATTATTTACAACTAAAGGCTCTTACGCTGGGGGAGGCAACCAGAGTAATCCCTATTGTACAGGCATCACTGATATTTACGGTATTACTGGGTATATTTTTCCTGAAGGAAAAAGAAAACAAAATTCAAAAGATAATTGCAGGAATTGCCTGCTTTTTAGGTGTGGTTTTATTGTCTCGATAAATAACTTTCTTAATACTTCGCGAATGTTATATACTATTAAAATGCAAAAAAGTTTAAAAGCTGCCATTGATTTAACGCGGATATTTGAATATTATGGGAGCTGTATTTTACTCACACTTTTCGGGGTATTTGTAGCAGGAATTTCTGATTCTTCCAGTTACGGTCATATTACAAAACCGTTATTAGCGGTTATAGCCAATCTAATGAGTTTCGCATTTGCATTTATGATTAATGATATAGAAGATGCTGAAGATGATGCCCTGGATCCTGTAAAAGTTAATAGAAATCCCGTGTCGGCAAAAAGAATTTCAAAAAGGACAGCATATATGATTACTGCAATAACAGCAGCACTTAGTTTGGCTATTTATGCTTCAATAAACTTATATGCATTTGTTTTTGGTTCAGCTAGCATAATTCTCGGATTTATTTATTCCTGGAAAAAGGTCAGATTAAAGTCGTATCCGATTGTTGATGTCATTTCACATGCATTGTTTTTGGCGGCGTTAGGTTTTTTGGTTGGTGTTTCTACAAATGTCCTTACATCAAATTTTAGATATATAGCTTTGGCAGGAGTTTCGCTTTTTGTATTTTCCATTTTTGAGGATTTAAGAAATGAATTAAGAGATTATGAGGTTGATTCTCTTGCTAAACTTAAAAACACCGCTCAAATCCTTAAACTTAAAAAATATGAAAAGATTTTGGGATATGCATCAATTACACCTCTTTTTTTAACCGCTTTCTACTTGATAGTTCAAACTACATTATTTTCTAAATTACTTATACTCCCGGGTATCGCCTTTGTATTTGCTCATTATAAGTTTTTATACAAAAATCAGAACAAAAACCTATTTAACTATCCTTTAACCCAGATGGCACTTGTCTATATTGGTGTAATATTGTTCTTTCAGGCTTTGCTACAATAATTTTTCATATCAATTCTTTATTTTCGGAAGTACCAACATATTGTTTTTTCCTCGCTTTTCTTCACACTTGACTACTATAGGTTACTATGTTAGGATTCTAAAAGAGGAGAAAACAGAGGCAATTGCGAGTGTACTTCCTTAGCCTCTTTATAATTAAAAATGCCTTCAGAGATCATAAATAATCTATTAATAGAATATTGGTCAGAAATACTGGTAGTTATTGCCTGTTTAGGTGTGGGTATGATTATTTTGGGAATAAGAAAAAGCGGCAGCAATTTCAGACAAAATATTATAAATAAAAAAATCATTAAAAAGAAATTAATTGAGTCGTATATAGACGTTTTAAATAATATTATAGAATTAATTGATAAAATCAATGAATACGAAAAATCATTCGGCAAATTCAATGACAAGCATATTTATTACATATTAGATAGTTTAAATACAATGCAAAGCTTAAATGAAGAAAACAAAGCGCTTGAAGAACAGACAATTCAAAGCGGGTTGATAGATATTACATTTAAATTATCCGAAGTACTAAGCAGTTTGTACCATTTGGAGAATGAAAACTATGAAATCCAGAAAAAATACCAGGAACTGGTTGTATCCCTTAGCAGAAAATACAAGAATGTAGAAATTCAGGATGAAATTTACAATGAAAATATAGATATGAAAAAACACATCATGTCTGAGGTCCAACTGTTAAAAGATAAAACCGAGAATTTAATGGTTGAATACAATCTGCAGAAAGAGAAAAGAGAGAAAGATCTAAACGAGATAATTATTCATTGCAAGGATTTGATATATAAATTAGATCAATTTAAAATCAAACAGCTCGCGGCTAAAAAAATATACGTTAAATATTTATCATATGTTTAACTAATATAGTGATCTAATATCGTGCGCATTCTATCCGGAGTGGATAATAATAATTTCTTCCATTTCAATAGACTTTCTTCATATTTAGATAAATTATTTATCTCTGAATACAAATAATTAACTTTTTCAGTAATATTACCTTTTACCAACATTGCGACACCGTGTTTTTCCAGCAAATCTATATAGGCACCTTCCTGACCTTGTATGTAGTTAAATATTAATATTGGAACTCCCATAATTCCCGATTCTATTCCCATCTGTGCAATAGAAAACACTACCGCCAAATCGGACGCGCCCATCCATTTAGCTACAGATTCCTCATCCTGCCATGATAAAAATTTGAATGACTTGTTGTCACCATAGAAGTTGACAGCATCATTATAAAAACTGACATTTTTGCCGCAAAGAAAAACGAAAAGCACATTAGAATTTTTAAATTTATTAGATAATGCTTCCAAATAATCCCCGGCTCTATTTATCCATAAACCTCCCGCCGTAACCAAGCAAATTTTATCATAATTTTCTACATTTAACTCTTTTTTAAAAAGTTGTTTATCTCTAAAAGTTTCTATTTTCTCGGAATATTTATAAAAAGCCGGACGCAGCAAAGGACCAATATACAAAACCTTTGACTTGTCTACTTTATATTTATCTATGAAATTATCCGATTCTCTCCAAATTGAAATATAATAATCCGGTTGAGGGTTTGCAAAATAAGTGGAATGCAAAAATGGATCCAGAAGAACCACAAAATTTTTTCTTCCTTTGCATGGGTGGATTAACGGATGTGTGGAAATTACGGCATCAAACTCTCCATATTTCGGGAGTAAATCCTCCAGTTTTTTCTCCAACCGTCCGGAAACTCTTTTTACAAGCAAATTAGAAATGTCCATCATATTTGAAAGCATGAAAAATGATTTGTATGCAAATGGCTTTTTCAGTAGCAGCTTATAAATTTCCTGATTGCCGGTTAAGCCAACGTTAAATATTTCAGTCTGATAACCCCACAATGTCAGCCAATAATCATACGCATAAGCATAGGATAAATGTCCGTAGCCACCCATAGCTGTTAAAATCGCTATTTTTTTACGTTTATCAGTAAAAGACATAAATGATTTATAAAAAAGGTACCACAATTAAATATTTGTGGTACCGCATACTTTTACTATATTCTAAGATTTACTTCAAGTTCCCGCAGGCAGTATAAGTTTTAATTTCATCTGCCGATTTATGTACATTTATAGCTAAGGGCATTTGAGACTGCAATTTTTCCATTGTTGTGTCTAACAGAGTAGTTGACTTGCCATCTTCTACGCTTGTTAAAGGATAAACAACAGCACCTACTCCCGGACAATCCCCTGAATGAATATGAGCCGGCTGAGGACCGCGTGGACCTGATTTATTTAACGTTACAACAACCTCCAGTTTTCCTTCTTTTTCTTCAAGAGTCGCGGTGCCGCTTTGGTCAATTTCTTTATTAACAACTTCCAATGTAATTAATGTCCTTCCGTTCAAAGTTGTTTTTTCAGCTCCCGAATCCTGTGTAATAGGGAGTCCGTTAGTTGCGGGAACATTATTTTCCGATGTATTACTGGTAGTAGCTACTGCTATTAATAGAATCATAACTAATACAATTCCGATCCCGAGTATAAATTTTTTATCATCCACTCAAATCACCTCCTTAGCACTATTATTAAGTATAAATTCATTTTTAATGATATTGCAAACTTCTTTAATACAATTTTGAAACGGCAGATGTCCTAAATTATTTACAACATATATTTTAATTCCTTTAGGTATATATTTTATATTTTTATCGGAAATAATAAAATCGTGTTTGTGAAAAACAAATACAGCTTTTTTTGTTGTTTCAACCACTTTAAAACTATAATTACAAAGAATATCTAATATCGTAATTAATTCATGTTTATTGCTGTTTTTAATATTTAATCCGACTTTTAATAACAATTTTTGTATGGTTTGACGGGATTTTATAAAATCAAAAACGTTTGCAGAAATAAAGTATTTAAAGACAAAATGCATGGTTTTGGAAACCAGCGTAAGTTGTCCATTAACAGGAGAAGCCCAAGCAAGACAACCTAAATAATTTGAATCTCCAAAAATATTATTATGATATTCCAAAGCTATTTCCCCTCCGAATGAATAACCGCAGACTATATATTTACTAACGATATTTTGTTTTATAAACGAACTCAGATTGTTCACAAAACCTGAAATATCTTTGATATCACCCAAAGGCACTCCGGCATGTCCGGGCAAATCCAAAGCTTTTATTTCCGCTAAGTCTTCAATTGGTTTTGTTAATAAAATGCTGAAATTTTTATCACTTAAAAATCCGTGAATGAAAACTACTGTTATTTTATTTTCCATTTATATCATTTACCGAACAAAACAAACTTTTCATGAAATATTCTAGTTTTATTAATTCCCATCAACTTTAATCTTTCTATCACTTCCGTAACCATTTCGGGATTGCCACAAATAAAACACTGGGTATTTTCAATATCTATAATTTTATAAAAGTCGGTTATTCTACCTTGAAAACCTGCCCATTTTTGAGAAGGCTGGGATATACATATATGATATTTAAAGTTCTTCAGTTTAGATTCACAGGATTTCAAAAAACTTTCTTCAAAGATATCATCTTCATTTCTAAATCCTACATAAAGTTCAATTTCTGAGTTTGTTTTTAATTCAGTTAACTGTTGAAGCATTGGGAGAATCGGTGCTAGACCTGTTCCGGTTACCAAAAACAATAAATATTTATATAGTTCGTCCGGTAAAACAAATCGGCCGGAAGGACCTATAAAACTTACGGGATCTCCTATATTTAAAGATTTAACATAATTTGAACCTAATCCTTCATGTGCAACTGTAAGAATTATAGATATTATCGGAAGTCTGTCTATGTACGAGGCTATAGAGTATGGTCTGTAAATAAATTGGTTGACTTTTAAATTTATAAATTGTCCAGGAAAAAAGAAAAATTTTTCTGGTTTTTCCGAAACAATATCCAGTTTAATTGTCTTATTATTCAAATACTCTTTTTTAACTACTTTCCCATAATACTGCGCCGGTCTCGGAAATACATAAGCCATGTCAATGATTATAAACTATTTTTATGTACTATAATAACCTAAATATGGTTTTTGCAGACAGAAAAGATGCAGGGGAACAACTTGCAGAAAAGCTTTTAAGTGAAAATATAACTCTGGAAAACAGCATTCTACTTGCATTACCGAGAGGCGGTATACCTGTTGCAGTAGAAATTCATAAAATGCTTAAGATACCATATGACATTTTAATATCAAGAAAGCTCGGATCTCCAGGTAATCCGGAATTTGGATTTGGAGCGATATCAGAAAACAACACAATATATTTAAACAGGGAGTCTATATTTGAGTATGGAATCACCGAAAAATACATTAACGACATTGTTAATAAAGAAAAAAATGAAATGCAGAGAAGGATTGATTTATATCGAAAAGGTAAACAATTAACTGATTTAAACGGGAAAATAGCAATATTAGTAGATGACGGAATAGCCACCGGCGTTACAACTAAGGCGGCAATTCAAGCCGCTAATAGTTTGGGAGCAAAAGAAGTGTGGATCTGTACACCTGTATGTCCAAAAGATACATACCTGAAATTACAAAAAGATTGTACTAAAATAATCAGCCTGTTAATTCCGGAATATTTATTCGCAATTGGAGAATATTATAAAAAATTCGATCAGCTTAGTGACGACGTTATAATTAATATTCTTAATACTTGACAATTTCATAATATTATATAATCTTTTTTATATCCCCCTATGGGGGATAAGTAAAACTCATGAATTCCAAAAAGGCAAAAACCATACACAGAATAAAAATAATAAAAGGACATATTAATGCAATTGAAAAGATGGTGGATAAAGGCACTTATTGTGTTGATATAATTCATCAATCATTAGCTGTTCAGAAAGCATTAAAAAAACTTGATTCATTAATAATGGAAGGTCACTTAAAAGATTGTGTAATTAACCAAGCTAAAAACGGTAACGAAAAAAAGATGGTAGAAGAATTATTGAGTATATATAAATATAAATAAAATGAACAAACAAAAAAAACATATAACTTATTATGTACACGGTATGCACTGCGCTTCCTGCGAATCTTTAATTGAAAAAACTATAAAAGGAAAAGAAGGCGTAGTAGAGGTTAATGCTTCTTTAAAACATAAAAGAGTCGAAATACATTTTAATGATACTGCCAGAGCAGTTAACATAAATGATATTAATAATGATCTAAAAGAATTGGGTTATACATTTTCTAAAGACAAGCCGGATGTAAATACTTTTAGCAATATACAAAAGTCTAGGTCGCTTATAATCGCTGCGGTAGTAATATTAATATTTATAATAATTGAAAGGAATGGCGCTCTACGGTCATTTTCAGTAAGTCGCGAATCGGACCTTTTCTCATTTTTTATTTTCGGTCTGGCAGCCGGTATTTCAAGCTGCGCCGCACTTGTAGGGGGACTCTTGCTTTCCTTATCTAAGCAATGGACTGACGCTTACGGAGGAAATAAAACTAAAATACACATCCCATTTATAACGTTTAATTTAGGCAGATTATTGTCATTTGCCTTGCTTGGAGGGCTTTTGGGAATATTGGGCAGCGTTTTAAAGTTTTCTATTGAATCAACAGCGGTTTTAACTATTTTTATAAGTCTTATTATGCTTATTCTAGGCCTACAAATGGCCGGTGTACACTTAGCTAATAAAATTACAATTCGACCGCCAAAATCTTTAGTTAACAATATAGTAAATGGATCAAGTATTAAAGGAAAATATGTGCCTTTTTTAATCGGAGGTGCAACATTTTTTATTCCATGCGGATTTACATTAATTGCACAAACAAGTGCTTTAAATACAGGCGATATTTACAAAAGCGCGGCAATGATGACAGCATTTTCGCTGGGTACTTTGCCTGCATTGGCAGTTTTAAGCTTTACCAGTATTAAACTTCATACAAACACTAATTTAAGTGTAAAGTTTAACTATATCGTTGGAATACTGGTTGTATTTTTTGCCATATATACGTTTAATTCACAACTAAATGTTCTTGGGGCTCCAAGTTTGAACGATTTAAAAAAAGTTTTTGATTCAAAACAGAACTATTTAAGCTATATTGATAATAGTCAAAATGACCTTAACAACAAAGAGTTTCAGGTAATGCAGATGGAGGCTTCCGAATTTGAATATTACCCGAAAGAAATAATACTAAAAGTTGGAATACCGGTGAAATGGGAATTTTATAATCGTGGTGCAGTAGGATGTGCAAACGCAGTTTCAGCTCGAGGACTGTATTCCGGAATCATAAGCTTAAAAAGAGGTATGAATGTTTTTGAATTTACTCCAAAAAACACGGGAACTTATAAAATTACTTGTTCTATGGGCATGGTCGAACCGGTAACTGTAAGAGTAATTTAATTATGTCTATACAAAAAAACACTTTTCCTATAATTGGAATGCACTGCGCTTCATGCAAAGCTCTTATTGAAAGGTCTTTGAATGGCCAGGAAGGAGTAATTAAGGCTCAAGTCAATTTCGGCGCTGAGAAATTAGTTATTGAATATAATACTGAAAATATTAACCTGCAAAAAATAAAAGAGATAGTGTCAAATGCCGGGCCGTATAAATTAATCACAGATAAAGAAGGAAATGAAGTTTTAGCTTCACCAGGTGCAGGTAAAATGTCTGAATCTAAATCCCATCTCAAACACAATCACGAAGAAATAAAAAATCAGGAATATCAAAACATGAAAAAAAGAGTAATTATTACCGGAATAGCTAGTATACCGTTTTTAATATTAATGGTCTGGCTGCTTTTAGAAGCTAAGACTATGATTAAAAGCCCATATGAGTTAATAGATACTGAATTATTAAACGTTATTCAGTTTTTAATTGCTACTCCAATATTATTTATTGCAGGAAAACCTATTTTTTCCAGTGCCTTAGGAGCATTAAAAGTAAAGTCTGCCAATATGGATACTCTTATTGCCATAGGCACTTTCACCGCCTGGATTTATTCTTCATTTATAACGTTTTTTCCATCAGCACTGGAAAATACAGATAATAATGAAACATACTTCGAAGCCGCGGTATTTATTATATTTTTTATATTACTGGGTAGATTACTTGAAGCCAGAGCCAGAAATCAGACTAATGAAGCAATAAAATCTTTGCTTCAATTACAAGCTAAAGAAGCTACTGTAATCAGGGAAAACAAAGAGATTAAAATTCCGATAGAACAGGTAATTATTGGAGACACTGTTATTGTAAAACCCGGCCAGAAAATCCCGGTAGACGGGTTAATTATTGAAGGAAATACTTCCATTGATGAATCTATGATCACCGGTGAACCAATACCTTCAGATAAAAAAAGCGGGGATTCTGTAATCGGCGGAACTATAAACAAATCCGGAAATATTAAATTTACGGCAATAAAAGTGGGCTCGGAAACCCTTTTAGCCCAAATAATAAAAATGGTCGAGGAAGCCCAGGCAACAGAAGCTCCAATTCAAAAACTAGCCGACAAAGTTGCGGCGGTATTTGTTCCTATTGTAACAGCTATTGCAGTAATTTCCTTTATTTTTTGGATTTTTTATTCCGGTTCTTTTCAACTAGCTTTATATATAAGTATTACAGTTTTAATTATTGCCTGCCCCTGCGCATTAGGATTGGCAACACCCACAGCAGTTATGGTTGGAACTGGCAAAGCTGCAAAACGTGGAATACTAATAAAGGATGCAGTGGCGCTGGAAAATGCATACAAAATAACGGACATAGTGTTCGACAAAACCGGCACACTTACAATAGGCAAACCTGAAGTAAATAAAATAATATTAGATGATTCCCAAAAAAGAGAGGATATCTACCCGATTATTTACTCACTTGAAAAAAAATCCCACCATCCTCTGGCTGAAGCTGTTGTTTCACATATTAAAACCGAATACCCCGAAATAAAAGAATTGAATTTATCCGGATTCGAAGATATTCCCGGATTTGGTATAAAAGGAGAACTAAATAATTCAACTATATTAATCGGGACTCAAAAACTAATAGAAAAATTCAATATTCCACAAAACAAATACTTGGAAAAAGAAGCAGAAAAATTACGGGACGAATCAAACACAGTATCATTCCTGTCTTTAAATAACAAACTCACAGCCGTAATAGCCATTTCCGACACTATAAAAGATGATGCTTCGGAAATAATTTTAAAAATTCATTCCCTCGGCATAAATACAATTATGTTAACAGGAGATAATAAAAAATCAGCAGAAAACATAGCCCGAAAATTAAATATTGATAATGTAATTGCCGAAGTACTCCCCACGGACAAAGCTAATAAAATAAAGCTGCTTCAGTCTCCAAATAAAGTGGTGGCAATGGTAGGCGACGGAATAAACGATGCGCCGGCACTCGCACAGGCGGATATAAGCATAGCAATGGGCACCGGCACCGACATAGCAATTGAAACTGGAGATATAGTATTAGTAAAAGGCACTCTGGATAAAGTATTAGAAACTTTAAAAGTATCAAAACAAACTTTAAGAATTATAAAGCAGAATCTGTTCTGGGCTTTCGGTTACAACATTATAGGAATTCCAATTGCAGCTGGTATATTATACCCCAGTACAGGTTTACTTTTATCTCCAATAATAGCTAGCCTTGCAATGGCTCTAAGTTCTGTATCTGTGGTTTCAAATAGCCTGAGGATAAAACACTTAAACTAACCCTGAGGAACCTGATCTTTGGGTGGTGCCAAATATTGTTTAACTTCTTCAACGATTCTGTCATTGGACATTCCGGACTTAAAAATGTAGCCTGTAGCACCAAGCCTAAATGCTTCCGTCACAACTGCGTCATTTCCCAAATTAGTTAAAACAACCACAGGAATGTTTTTAGTAAACTCATCTTTTTTAAGAATGTCCAGCACTTTCAGCCCATCCATCTTAGGCATCATAATGTCTAATAGAATTAAATCGGGGTTTGTATTCTTAACTTTGGCAAGTCCGTCTTCGCCGTCGCCCGCAATTTCAACAGTAAATCCGGCATAATTAAAAATCTTTTCATACATTCTGGCTACAACAGCTTCATCTTCAATTATCAATAACCTGTTCATATAATGATTATATAATATTCTTCATATAATGCGAACAATTAGTTATGCTCCATTCGCTAACGGCAAGATGAAATAAAAGACTGAGCCTTTTCCTTCCACCGAAGATTCAAGTCCTATTTGACCACCCATACCTTCGATTAATAATTTAGAAATATAAAGACCTAATCCCGTACCTCTCTTTGTATCCCTTATCAGAAGACTTTCATTTGCCTGCTGGAATTTCCTAAATAAAAGACTTTGGTTTTTCTCGGATATTCCCTTTCCGGTATCAATTACTTCAACTTTCAGCATACCCGGAATTTTCAAGGTTTCTATTTTTATTCCGCCGGAATTAGTAAAAGAAATTGCATTACTTACAAGATTAACCAGAACTTCATGCACTCTGTTTGCATCAGCTACAACAGTTAAGCCATCCATTTTTTGTGATTTTAGCGAAGTGTATTTTAAATACAAATTCTTCGCATGAGCAGTTATTTCCAATTCATCAATAACATTATTAACCACGGTAATAATGTTTACTTTATCTTTTTTAAATTCTATTTTACCCTGCTCCAAACTGGAGGTTGTAAGAAACTCATTTACCATTTCAATGAGCCTTACACTTGAATCATGTATATCATTCACGATCTCCTCAAAATTTACATCCGAAACCATTGAAACGTATTTATCCTTTAATAGCTGCGAATTTCCCTTAATTACTGTTAACGGTGTTCTCAACTCGTGTGAAGCAATTGTAAAAAACTCATCCTTAGATCTTTCAAGAACTTTAGCCTCAGTAACATCATCTATCAAAACTACTATACCTATAGTGTTCTGAACTGAATTAGAAAGTATAGGGGACATATAAACTTCAAGATATTTTGTTTTAAATATTATATTACTTACTTTTGACGGTGCACCACTTTCATGAACTCTTTTAAACTCCTTTAACAAATCAACACTTTCACCTAAATATCTTTGTACTCCTTCCAATGTCCATAATCTACTGTCGGCGTTTAAAATTGAAATTACAGTTTTATTAGTGAAAAGTATCTTACCTTCATTATCTGCAATGATAAGTCCTTTTGGCACACTATTTATAGAAGCCAGTAAACGCGCCTGTTCTTCTTTTAATTCATGAGTTCTTTCTCCGACTATCTTTTCAACATTAAATTTTTCTTTTTGGAGTTCTTCCTCTAATGCTTTCGCATCGTCCAGAAGATTGAACATCGCTCTCCTTGAGTCTTCCAGGTATTTATTTTTATCTTCCAGCTGGGTGGCTCTATCTTTTAAAGTTCTTTCGCTTTGCTCAAGAAGTCTTTGAATTGTATTTCTTACTGTAACATCAATCCCTACACTAAATAGACCTACAGAATTTCCCTCTTCGTTTTTTAAACTTGTTGAGCTCCAAAACACTTCAACGACCGCCCCGGATTTAGTCTGCAGTTTCGGCTCCAGGCTAGAATACAAATCGGACCCCAGAATTTCTTCTTTTCTATAACCGCTTAAAAGTAAAAAATAAGGATTTATATATACTATCTTTCCCTCAAGATTATGCGCTATTGCCAATAGATCCACATCCTCTAAAATATCTGTAAGTGCCTTTTCCAATACTTTAGAATCAATGCCTAAATTTTCATCTAAATTACTGATCATCGTGCTTTACCCCTTTTAGTTTTTCTATTTCCTTTTTTAGAGAAATCATTTTTAATTCACGGCCGACCATTATTTTATTTATTTTTTCCAATTCAACAGTTTTTTCTTTGAGTTCTTTGTTAGCATCTCTTAAAGTGTTTGAAGCGTTTTTAAGAGCATCCAGCATTTTATTTATTTCCATAGATAAAACATATACTTCATCAACACCGGTTGTTCTGACTCTTGAATCAAAATTCTTGTCATTGCGTACTCTTACTACGTCCGCCAATAGGGATTTAAGAGGCTTAACAATTGTGCTTTCCAAATAAATGCTGAAAAGACCTACAACTATAACTACTAAAAGTGTAAGAAAAAATACCAAATAATTAGCCAAATATACTTTACCCAGTTCGTTTATTTGAGTTTCAACAATAAGTTTAATAGTAAAGGAAGCCAGGAAAACAGCTATTACACTAATCAATAAAATAAATAATGTTATTCTTTTTCTAATGCCAAGTTTCATTTTACTCTATGGTAATCTTGCCGATAATTATTTGCAATAAATACCTACATTTTAGTTACAAGCAAAGCGTTAGTTTTTCCAGGATCCCTCCATTTTGAACCGTGCAATATAATAACCGTCTCATTTTCTTTAATAATTCCTTTCTTCTTCAAATCAACGCTAAGTTCAGCAGGAATAGAAAAGAAACCTTCGGGAAAATCATAATAGAACGAAACAGCACCGTAACTCATAGTTAAGGTATTCACTGTTCCGGGATTATTACTTAATGCAATTATAGGTATATTCGGTCTAAAACTTGATAATACTCTGGCAGTATAACCTGTTTCCGTAAAAACAATAATTTTATGAATTTCGTGAAATTTTTCCGTATTCAGAATATTCATTGCTGCGCTTACAATTGATTGGGAAAAATCGGCAGCTTTGATTTTAAAATTTTCCAACCCATGTGCCCGACCTTCATTGAATTTTAGAATCTTGCTTAATACCTCAACAGATTTTATCGGGTATTTGCCTACTGCTGACTCTCCAGACAACATAACCGCGTCCGTTCCGTCATATACTGCATTTGCCACATCGGCAGCTTCGGCTCTGGTCGGTCTGGGTTTTTCTATCATCGATTCAAGCATCTGTGTTGCAACTATCACAGGTTTGCTTTTTAATCGGCATTTTTTAATTATTTCTTTTTGAATGTGAGTAACCTGTTCTAAAGGAACTTCAACTCCCAGGTCGCCTCTGGCAATCATTATTCCGTCTGAAGCTTCAATTATTTCTTCGATATTTTCTACGCCTTTTTTGCTTTCAATTTTGGAAATTATTTCCGCATTAATAATTCTATTATTCATTTCATATTTTAATGTGGTGACATCATCCGGGGAATTAACAAAAGACAGTGCTATAAAATCCACTTTATTAAAAACATCGGCATCAAGCTTATCTAAATCTTCCTTAATTAATGATGGCAGTGTGATTTCAATTCCAATTAAATTTAGTCCTTTTCCATTTTTAATCAATCCTTCATCTTCCGATTCAGCTACAAAGTAATTTTCGCCTGCATACTCAACCTCAAACTCAAACATACCATCGTCTAAGGCAAATCTGTCTCTCGGTTTTAATGTATCTACGACGATTTTTTGTGAAACTTTTAATATGCCGGCAGACAGTTCATTCTTTACTGTCTTAACTTCATCAAAATCGCTGCAAAAAACGACTTTTTCGCCGGACTTCACATAAATCTCTTTTTCCCCTAAAGTCTCTACTCTGACTTCCGGTCCCTGCAAATCAACTAATACACCAACTTTCAGCTTTAGATCATTCGCAGCTTTTTTTACTTTTTTAATTGTTTCAATATGCCATTCCTTTTTATTGTGCTTTAAGTTAAATCTGAATATGTTTACTCCGCTCAGAATGAGCTTTTTAATTGTTTCTTCGGATTCCGATGCCGGACCTATAGTAGCGATAATTTTTGTCATTTTGCCTGAATGCATAAAGAAATAATAACATTGTATTGCTTAATTGTTGATTAGCAATTAATATTTATAAATATCTATATGCATAAAAAGGTTTTGATTTCTATTGTAATAATCACTTCTGTAGTAATAGTTTCTCTTTTGATTTCCGACGGTGGTGTAAAAAAACAAAAAGGTGTGAATTCATCCGACACAATAAATAAAGAGGAAAATACTGGGAATAGTCCGCCTACTACCATACGGGAGGCAAAACTTATTGCAGGCAATGTATCAAAGTATTACGAATTCGAAAAAGAGAGCTATGAAATGGCTTTAAATGAAGGCAAAATTGTATATTTGGAATTTTACGCAAATTGGTGTCCCATCTGTAGAGGTATGGAGCCCGATCTGAAAAGCGGTTTTAATGAATTAAATAAAGAAAATGTAGTCGGATTCAGAGTAAATTACAATGATAACGAAACTGATGAATACGAAAAACAGCTCGCTAAAAATTTCGGCATAACATACCAGCATACCCGGGTGGTAATTAAGAACGGTACAGTTATATTAACCGATAACACTTCCTGGAATAAAGATAGATTTATCAAAGAGTTGTCTGTTTTATGATTTTATTAATACTATTTGCATTTGTTTCCGGCGTCATAACCATTTTGGCTCCGTGCATTTGGCCGATACTTCCTTTGATATTTGTAACCTCCGGAGGCACTCGTAAAAAATCAACGGGAGTAGCTTTGGGAATTGTTACCAGCTTTGCATTTTTTACTTTACTTGTCTCATACATTGCAAGAATAATCCCGATTGATCCTGATAATTTTAGAATAGCCGCGGTTACTATTTTAATTATAATGGGACTGACACTGGCAATTCCCAAATTAAACGCAATTTTCGAATCATATATAAGCAGGTTTATAAATAAAATTAATATAAATCCGAATTCATCTAATACTGCTGTCTTTGGAAAAGGGTACTTAACCGGGTTAGCTCTCGGCGCAGTCTGGTCGCCCTGCGCGGGGCCGATTTTGGCAACTATCGCTGTGCTGGCTTCAACCCAGCAGATTAACTTTCAAATACTAATAATCATTCTATTTTACGCAGCCGGGTTATTTGTCCCGCTCTTTTTATTTTCTATTCTGGGAAATAAAATAGTAAACAAAGCCCGCACTTATTCAAAATATACTTCAACTATACAAAGGATATTCGGAATATTAGTTATATTATTCGCTCTAGGTATCGCAACAAACTATGATAAAGTGATCCAGGCAAAACTGCTTGACCTGATTCCGTCTTATTCGGAATTTCTGTATAAATTGGAACAAAACCCAAATATTCAACAAGAACTCGATAAACTTCAAAACAGAGAAACTTCGGAAAGTTACGGAGCGGCACCTGAATTAACGGGTATTTCAAACTGGCTGAATACTGAAAACCCTTTAACCCTTAACGCGCTTAAAGGAAAAGTGGTTCTAATAGACTTCTGGACATACACCTGCATCAACTGCATTAGAACTCTCCCCCATGTTACAAATTGGTACGAAAAATATAAGGATAAAGGACTCGTAGTTATAGGGGTCCACACCCCCGAGTTTGAGTTTGAGAAAAAAACGGAAAATGTTTTAAACGCAATAAAAATGTTCAACATAAATTATCCGGTAGCTCAGGATAATGATTATTTAACCTGGAGGGCTTATAAAAACAGGTATTGGCCGGCCCATTACCTAATAGATTCAAATGGTGTTATTAGAATGGTTCACTTTGGAGAAGGAAAATACAAAGAAACAGAAGCCGCAATTCAGGAACTGTTAAAAGAGTCCGGAATGGGAATTTCCGAAGAATTATCCGGACTAAAAGATGAAACCCCGACCAATTTACAGACTCCCGAAATATATCTTGGCTTGGACAGGCTTGAAGCAATGGAATCCAACGAAAAAGCTGCACCCGGAATTAATACATATACAATAAACAAAACACCAAATCTTCATAAATTCTCCTTAGTTGGTATGTGGAATATGAACGGCGAATATTCAGAGGCATCTGAAAATTCCGAATTAATACTTAATTTCCTGTCCAGTAAAGTGTTTTTAGTTATTTCACCGGCAAATCCCGGTGATAAAGTAATCACCTTTTTAGATGATAAACCTTACGGTGAAATAACATTAGATATGGAAAGACTCTATAAATTAGTGGACCTACAAAATAATTGGGGAATACACACTCTTAGATTACAATTTAAAAGCAGTGGTATAAAGGTATTTGCATTCACCTTTGAGTAAAAGTACAATATTTAAAATATATGGGTTTATCAGATAAACAAGGGAAGACTCGGATTAAAATTAAAAGAGCTACTATCAAAGACCTTAAAGAAGTAACCGACTTATTCGTAGAATTCGGGGAATTTAATTTAAAATACGGCGGCGAGGGTTTGGGTAAAGATTTTATTGAAGACTTAAAAGATGAGGCTAAAGAGTTACTCGAAAACAAAAAACAATACATATATTTATTAATAGAAAAAAATATCGTCTGCGGTTTTTTGCACTTTTTTATTTGTAAACTCGGTGATTATATTATGCTGGAAGATATGTTTATTTATGACTCATATAGGAATAACGGGTACGGGAAACTGCTTTTGGCCATTATAGATACATTCAGCAAAAAATATGACATGCCGGTTAAAGTTGAAGTATTTAACTGGAATAAAAATGCCATAAATTTTTACTTTAAAAATAATTTCAAAGAAGATTCCACTGTACTTATTAAAGAATGAATTCACCGCAAATAATCCCTTATCTCGGAAAAGACTACCAGGCAATTTTCATTGATAATTCAGAGCAAATTATTAATTTCGACAATAAAAACTTTTATTTTAATAAAAACCACTATCACAAATTAGACGACTATTTAAACAATTGGTATTTCAGAAGAGCAAACGAAATAATTATTCCACGAGTGATGAGTTTTGCTAATAAGTACACATTTAAAATTAAAAATGTGAGACTAAAAAATACCAAAAGCAGATGGGGTTCATGTTCATTTACAAACAACATTAATATAAACTGGCATCTTATAAAGGCTCCGGAAACAGTAATTGATTATGTAATTATTCACGAGCTGGTACATACTGATGTAAAAGGGCACTCAAGAATATTTTGGAGAAACGTAGAAAGCTACATTCCGGAATACAAACAATATGAAAACTGGTTGAAAGAAAATTCTAATAACATTTTATCGGTTAGATTGACAAATTAGCTATTAGTAATAAAATTTAATCAGATGAGACCAAAATACCTTATTCCTTTTATATTTACGGTTCTTCTGGCATTTCATTCTAAATATTCACAAGCATTAATGATTTTCGGACCTGCTACTTTTACCCAACAAAAAGCAGTCATTTCATATGATGAAACTTCAAAAACGGAAACATTGGTAATATCTCCAAGTTTTAAAGAACTGGCGCCAAAAACCGGATTGGGATACTGGAAATTTGACGAAGGGTCTGGTACCACCATAAATGACACTTTAGGAGTTAACAAAGGATTTCTAATTGGAAATGTGAGGTGGCAGGACCCTTCCACATGCAAAAACGGAGCTTGTCTTAGTTTTAATAATACCAACGAATATGTAAGTATACCTATTAATTCTTTAAATCTTCCGCCGGCATTAACACAGTTAACACTTTCGGTTTGGGTCAACCCTTCTAATCTTACCCAGCCTTCCGGAGCCGGTATTATTGCCAAAGGTAACGGTGGGGGGAATGAATCTTTTGCATTAGATATTTTAAATAACGACCAACTAAGATTTTTTACCTGGAGCAGCGGTCGTTTAAACTCATGCGTTGTATATGATTGGCTTGCTTCACATACCGATAAATGGACCAACATATTGGTAACATATGACGGATTATCAGGCACGGCAACTATTTATGAAAATGCAAAGCAGACTCAAAAATGCGAGGGATTTCCGACCAATTTATCAACTAATTCACATGTATTAAGTATTGGATCAAGGCAAAGCTCCTATTCAATCTATGATTTATATTTTGACGGTCTGATTGATGACGTAAGACTTTACAATTACGTAGTTGATGAAAATAAAATCAGTGATATTTATAATCTTCTGCCGGAAACAGGAATATCCGATTCTAAGCAAAAATATTACGGCTTTATGATTCCGGTTCCGTCAAAACCCGAAGTCGAAGTGATTAAAGACGAATTATTTACATCGTTAGACGACTTAACAAGACCATCGCCGGGAATCCCTATTCCACTCATGGGTGGGGCTGTAAGAGAAATAGGATTAGACATGCAGAATGGCGGTCAACCGAAAGTTTCGGTAATTCAAACCAAGAAAGCTGATATTTATGATTTAGCTGTACTGGAATCAAACGATGAGGAGGCTTTGTCAAACTGGCTGAAAGAAAATAATTATTTTCTACCTAAAAATTCCGAATTTGTTCTCAAAGAGTATATTGAAAAAAGGTATTATTTCGTAGTTGCAAAGGTAAATCCGGACAGCATAAGTCCTTTTGTAGCCGGACAAATACGTGAAGGCCATTTAAATCCTATTAAAATGACTTTTACAACAGACCAGCCAGTTTATCCTATAAAACTAGCCGGTGCTTCAATGGCTACCGTATCTTCTAAATCTGATATAAACTATATTGATTCCGGAGTTGTATCTCCCGATAGGGTAGAAATCCCTCCAAGATCATATGAACCTCAACCAGTCAACCCGGCTCCTGATTATTACAAACCGACATATTCTTCCACGCCTGTGGTAATTTATACTATCTCTCAGGACAAACAGTACTTGCCGGGATTTAACACCGAATACGCAGGGGTTGTAGCCGAAAGAAAAATTGAAAACCTCGCCACCAATTCAGCGGATAAACCATGGATAGACGTAAAAGGTCAAAGATATTTAACAAAGCTCAGCAAGTATATGACTCCGTATGAAATGAACAATGATTTAGTATTGAGAAAAGCCGATGACAACGAACCGGTAGGAAGCGGAGAAGGAAGCCTGAATGCTAAAACAAAATTATTGCTTATTGTTTTAACACCTATTGCCTTAGAACTATTAGTTTTTGCTTATTATTTAAAAAAAAGGAGGTCAAATGCTAGAGGTTGAAGATTCTACCTCTGCATTTTTTAACCCTATGACGGACTATTACGGATTTTTCAGTATTTTAGGTTTTTTGATTCCTCTGGCGGGACTGGCCGGAATTATAGGAATAATCTATATAATTATAAAGTCAATAATTTCAGGCGGGGGAACTTCGGCAAAAATGGAAGCGGCTAAAAAAGGATACTATTATTTGATTTCGCTCATAACTTTGGGAATTTTATATGTGACTTCCTCTGACATAATAAGAGTGGTGTTGGATTACATTTCTCCTACAAACCTAACCATAAACAGATCCCAATCATATGGTTCTTACGGATATGGCACTTATGATTATGAAAATTTTGTACGCAGCCTGGTCTTGAGAGTATCGGTACTATTATTTGTATTTCCTTTATTCCTATTCCACTGGTTGTCAGCTAATAAAAAACCGAAAGAGGTAGACGAAGAAACTCTCTTATACATCAAAAAAGAGAAAAAAAGCTATCTGCATATCGTACTGACCGTGTCATCTTTGATTTTAATGGTTACAGGTCCGATCCTTTTGTATAACGTCTTTATTCTGGTGTTGGGAGTTGGAAAAACCACCTTAAAGGATTTTACCTTCCCTCTTTCTTATTTTGTAGTAATTATCGGAGTTTGGATATACCACTTTGCCCAGCTGAAATCGGTTGAAGAGTCGTAAAACTGTTAATATTATAATAGTATATCTAGTTTAGTAAATTCGGTAATCCTGATATTATTTAAATGACAAATAAGTTGGGTTGGAACCAACCCTTATATATTCTTCCTTTTGATCATAGAAATACCTTTTCTAAGGAACTGTTTTCAACAGACGGCACACTAAACAGAGATCAAATCGAAATTATCAAACATGCCAAACAATTAATCTACGAAGCTTTTTTATTGTGTATTGAGAGAGAAACACCTAAAGAATATGCGGCAGTTTTGGTAGACGAGCAATACGGAAATGAAATATTGCTAAATGCAAAATCAAGAGGACTAACCTTTTGTATAAATGTAGAAAGGAGTGGGCAACACGAACTCGATTTTGAATATGGAGATGAATATGCCTCACACATAAAAAAATACGATCCCACATTCTGCAAAGTCCTGGTTAGATATAATCCTGACTCGGATACCGAATTGAATAAAAGGCAACTGCAAAAGCTGGCAGTTTTAAACGAATTCTGCAAAGTAAATAAGTACAAGTATTTAGTTGAAGTATTAATTCCACCTACAGATAAACAATTTTCAGAAGCTGAAAATATTTTAGCAAAATACGAAACCGAAATCCGCCCGGAACTGACTGTTAAAACAATAAAGAAAATGCAGGAAAATAATGTTGAACCCGACGTCTGGAAAATTGAAGGGTTTTTCACCAAGCAGGACTATTTAAATGTTGTGAAACAGGCAAGAAAAGAAAAAAGAAAAAATGTCGGAGTTATAATTCTAGGCAAAGGCGACAGCAAAGAACATGTAGAAAAGTGGATAACCGAAGGGGCACAGGTTGACGGGGTTATCGGCTTTGCGGTGGGAAGGACTGTTTTCCTTGAACCATTAAAAGAATTTATTAAAGATAAAATCAGTAAAGAAGCTTGTGTTGAAAAAATACACGATAACTTTATTTATTACTATAAGTTGTTTGAATCTTCAAAGAAATCCGTTTAAGGTTATATTCTACTTATAATATTTTTCTCAAATGAAGTTTTCAGATTCCTGTTATAGAAATAAAAGGCAGTTATAAAAGCAGTTGAAGCCAGCAGTATACCAATTATCTGGTTTGAACCCGTAGTAGGGGCAGAAGTAGTTGATTGAGTAGCCGAACCACCTGTGCCGCCGAGATTTTCAGGAAGATTCTGCCCGACATGAAGTTTGAAACTATATGAACCTCCTTCATCTGTTGTAATGGCAACATTTCTATCCCCGTTTGTTAGATTAGTGGGAGTAACAGACCAATTTCCGGACGCACCAGAATCAAAAACATAACTTTTATCATCAACTTTCACCGTTACTTCCACATCCGGATCAGCTTTACCGGATAATGCGGGATTCTCCCCAGTGTACCACCATTCAGAATACATTTTACCTCCGGTGCTCAATGCACCTATTTTTTCCAGTGTCAAAACAGCAGCAAAAGAATATTCAGCCGATAATAATAATAGTAGTAACGAAAGAACGAAAAGGCAGACCTTCTTCATATATTTAAATAATACCTCTTATTTATAGCGGAATTCAAGTGTTTTTTTATACTTTAGAAAGTGAGTTTTCCTTATCAAAAACCTGTTTTTTTAAGGTTTTTCAAATTTGCCCTTATAATAAACCTATAGTACAATGACCGGTATGCCCACTAAAACATATGAATATAGCCTTACTTTTAACCGCATTTATAATAAGTGCATCCTACTCAGCAGATCCGGGAGAACTCATCACGGAGGCATCCGGCTTTATTTTAAAGTCTGACAAAACAGTGCTTTTAAATGTTCCCTACATTCATCAAATAGAAGACCTTACTGAAGAAACCAAAAGTGCAATTAGAAATACCGCTTGCGGCCCTGCTTCTGTAACTATGGCTTTAAAACATTTAAACGACAATAAAACTTTGAATGAAGTTATAGAAAAATTACCGAATACTGTTTATGTAAAAGGAGACAGATTCTATAATTTATACGACGCGTCCAATTACTTTAATAAAAGTACAAACAAATTCAAAAACAGCTATGAAAATATCTATACAGTTCTAAATAAGGGTCATCCGGTTATACTTAATATTCAAAATTACGATGATATAACCGGACATGCATTAGTAATAGTAGGTATAACTAATTATGAAAACGGAAAAGCAAAGTCTTTAATTGCTCATGATCCATATAGAGGCCCTTATAGAGAATTTGTATATATTGACGAAAATACGCTTTTGCAGCCGGAGGGCAACACAAATTATATAGGAATACTGGATCCTTTTTACATCACTGAAAAATATAGTAGCGAAAACCTGCACTTGGCATTTAAAAAATAGCTTTTTCAATAATCTCTCAGCAAGATAAAGTGATAATATAATAATGTGAAAATCAAACTGGTGCTACTTATAGTTATTCCCGTTATTTTTTCATACTGGTTCTTGTACAATCTTTCAAATAGACCTATTACAGTCTTTAGAAATAATATCAAAGCGGGCAATATCGATCTCTCCAGAAAGACTTTAAATTCCGGACTGGAATTGCTGAGAACATCAATAAACACCCCAATATACCTAAATATTGAATCACAAAGCAGAGTAGTAACACTTGAAGATTTAGGTATTTCTTACGATGAAAACGAACTGCAGAAAGCAACAGAAACATGCCGGTTCAGAAAACCTCTGATATTTTGCCGTAATACTTCTAATGAACCTATTAATCAGGATGAATTTGTAGTGGTTGACGATACACAGCTGTCTCAATATTTAGAAGAATTGGAGAATGAATTTAAATTTATTTCAAAAAACTCTATCATTTCTTTTTATGATTATTCATTTATTGCGCCCAGCGAAAGCGCTGACATTTCTTTAAATAAGGATATATTTATTAACAAAAATAGTTTAGCTCAAGTAATAGACACCAAAGATATTAAAATTAAGTTAAATTTAGAAACAAAAGACGATTTAAATAAGCAAAAAACCTCCACAAACAATTTAATCGAAAATATAACAAACCCGCTTTTAATAAAATACGGCAGAAATCCAGTATATATTCCAAAAAATACACTTAAAAGTTTCATATCATCAAAAGAAGAAAACGATTTGATAAAAAACTATATTTTAGAGAATAAAGTTAAAGACTATCTTGATAATATAAAAGACAAGTACGAAAAAGACGAAGTTATAATACTCGAAAAAGAAAGCATCAGAGCGATTCAAATGGCACTATTATTCAGAGCTACGGACTATAAAGTAAACAACGCTGTAATACTGCCGATTGAAGGTATGCCCAGAACAAACGGTGAGCTTCACAACAAATATCTTGAATTAATAAAATCACAGCAAAGACTCTACAGATTTGAAAAAGGAAAACTGGTTAAAACCTACATAGTTTCAACAGGATTAACATGGGAAACACCTTCCGGGGAGTACACAGTTTTGGGCAAACAAAAAATGACGATTTCTTATTTTGGCAATTGGTACATGCCTAACTACTTGCCTATAGGATATATAAACGGTCAGTACAGGTTCGGTTTTCACGCAATTCCTTATCATATGGACGGTTATGGAAATATCTATTCAAGAGATGAAAATACCATGGGAAGCCCTGCTACAGGGGGATGCATACAGCTTACTTATGATGAATCTCTGGAATTATTTGAATGGGCAAATGTAGGTTTACCTGTTTATATTTATGAGTAGACAATTACCAATATACTACTTGATATAAATTATTAAATTAATTATCATTATTTTATGAATAAAAAACCTGCCAAATCAATTGATCTTTACGTAGTACATTTCCCATTAATTATTTTAATAGTGATTTTAGCCTTAGCTGGTTCATACGCATTGGTTCAAAGCAATAAATCATCCGACAAATCAGAAAATGTATTAAGCTCAGGAAGCGGGAAAGACGGAGATAATGATGAGGATGAAGACAAAGATGAAGACGAAAAAGATCAAGATGAAGATAAAGGCAAAGAAGATGAAAAGGACAAAGATGATGATAGGAATTCCAGTAACAGCGGAAGCGGGTCAAGTAATTCCGGATCCGGTTCGGGAAGCTTTAATACTGTAAGCTCATCCAGTATAGAAGACGATGATGAAGACAGTGATGAACTAAATGAAGTGGAAAATGAAATCGAGGATGAATTTGAGGAAAGCGAAAGTGAAACTAAAACATTAGAAAGAGTAGAAAATTCAAATGGAACTATATCCTTTATTAAAAGAGAAATAGAGGGGGATAAGGTTAAAATCGAGATCAAAACGTATGACGCTAACGGAAATCTGGTAGGGAAAAGCAAAGTTGAACAGGAAGGTAGTAAAAAATCCGAATCAAATATAAGAGAGTTTAACGCTATCGGGACTCTTTTAAAATCATTTGAACTTAAAACAGAGGATGGGAATGAACTTAAACTTAAGATTAAAGAAGCAGTATCGCCAACTTTAGCCACAAAAGTTAAATATGATTTATTTGAGCAAGAAATTGAGTTGGAGTTGGAAGATGAAGACGAAGTAGAAGAATCAACCGGATCTCAACCTCAAGCATTAAATACTTTAAGAATCAGAGCTAAAAATGACAAATTTGAGCTTAGACAAGGAGGTACGAAAGTTTTAACCAATTTTCCTATAACTATTGATCCGGTTACAGGACAGCTTTTCGTGACTACTCCCAACGGATTGGTTGAACTTAAAGAAATGCCTGACGTAATAGTTCAAAAAGCCACGGCAAACCTGGATACTACTCAAAGTGTCGACTTAGACAGCATTAAAAAACTGGAATATAAGTTTGTTGGAACCAGATCTGAAAAATTGTTAGGACTTTTCCCGATAACCATCCCGGTAACAGCTTATTACGACGCCCAAACCGGAAATCTGGTTGAAGAACAGATATCGTTATTAAATAAAATACTGGCTTTAATAAGCTTCTAATAGACCTGATACTAATAACAAAATAAAAAGTATGAAATTGCTTTTAAATCTAATAATTAATACTGTTTCGGTTTATATAGCTGCATATATAGTACCTGGAGTTAAAACAGATTTATTGGGGGCGGCCATTGCATCAGTAGTGCTGGGGGTCCTAAACACTTTTTTAAAACCAATACTTCTGTTGCTTACTCTTCCGATTACAATTTTAACGCTTGGCCTTTTTGCACTGGTTCTTAATACGATTATAGTTTTATTAGTAAGTGTTTTAGTTCCGGGCTTTGTGGTGGATTCGTTTTTATCGGCATTCTTATTTGGTATATTATTATCTTTGGTAAGCTTTTTCCTCAACAGATTAAAGTAAATAAGCCTCACATAGCACTATAAAGTGCTAAAATGTACCTGAATGACGCCTGTAATAAATATTTCAAAAATCAAAACACTAAAGTTAATTATTTTTTTGTACTACTTCTTCGCTTTCGCTATTTCTTACCATACAGTTGTAGGGATAAACACCTTAATAATTCCTACACTCTACGATCTCGGTCGGATCTTTGGCACTTTAGGATTTTCGGGAATAATTTTGCAAATGATACTTTCTTCCAGAATAAACATCTTGGAAAAAGGAGTGGGGTTGGATAGGCTGTCCAGATGGCACAAATCAAATTCCCGTGCTGCTTTTTCTTTTATTCTACTTCATCCGTTTTTGCTATTTTTTATATTTATAAAACAATTTAACTTTGACTTTTTAAAAAACTTAACATTTTATGAATGGCTGGGTATTATTGCTCTCTTGCTTTTAATAATTTTTGTAAGCTTTACTGTATTTTCCAACCGATTAAATATTAAATACGAAACGTGGAAATTAACTCATAAAACCGCATATATCGTGATTCTTTTGGCTGGTGTTCACAGCTTTATGGTCCGAAGTGGAATTTACTATAAAAAACCTCTTTTTTATTGGTGGATATTAGTTATTTTACTGGCTGCCATAACATTATTTTTAAAATACTCCACCAAAAAAAGGCGTATTTTTAAAATCACTGATATTATAAGCGAGACTCAAAATACCAGAACGGTTAAATTAGAACCGGCAGACAATAAAAATATGTTCGAATATAAACCCGGGCAGTTTGCTTTTATCACCTTTTTATCGGGAAGTCTTCCCAAAGAACAACATCCTTTCACAATATCATCTTCCCCCAACGGAAAGTTTTATACCCACACCATTAAAGAATCGGGAGACTTTACTAATGAACTTGGCAAATTGCAAATAGGGGATTCGGCAGTAGTAGAAGGACCATACGGTGTTTTTTCAAATTATGGACTGGATGGTCCTTTTGTATTTATTGCCGGTGGAGTAGGCATAACTCCGTTAATGAGTATGATAGAATTTAATGCTTCTCAGCCTAAAAAAGAAAATATAATTCTTTTCAACAGTGTACGGACCCAAAACGATATAATTTTCAAGGACGCGCTTAACAAACTGGAAAAGCAGGGTGAATGGCTCAGAATTGTTTATATATTTTCCGATGAAAAATCGGGTGCAAATTATTACGGGCATATTAATAGCGGAATAATAACCAAAGAACTTGATTATTTAGAGCTTTACAAGTATTTTATATGCGGACCTCCAAATATGATGTACAAAGTGAAAATAGAACTAATAAAACTAGGTGTTAATAAAGATAAAATATTTACGGAGGAATTTAAACTTAGATGAAATATGACAAAGCAAAGTATTTATTAATCGGTATAATCATTTTAGCTATACTATCGTTTTTATCTTTTAAACAAATCGTTCTGTTTAAACCCAGCGGAACTATAGTTAAAGTTCAAAACACCCAGGATCCTTTACAAGTAAACCCACAAACAAGACCGGAGGAAGTGATTAAAATCTTCCTGACAAATCTAAATCAAAGCGAACTATTAAAAGCTTGGGATTTATTGACAAAAAGTCTTCAAAAAAGTGTTGAAGATACAAACCCAGGAAATTCTAATATGCTTTATAAAATACTAAATGCGGTTAAAATCGAAAATCCCGAGTATACCTCTGTAGAAGTTATAAATAATGGTTTTACCGACGGGGTATATAAAATGGATTTAAAACTCATATATCCCAATGATATTGTGGTTAGATCTTTAAAAATGATAATCGAGGATGAAATTTGGAAAATAAAAGAGGTAACTGATGTGGAAACTTTGAAAGCGACGGATACACAAGCGGTAAATAGCTGGAAAACTTTAAAGAACACTTTATTCGAAATAAAATATCCTCAAAATTGGATAATAAATAAAAATATCCCCGAAGATACTATAATTCAAAATATAAGTAAAAGCCTGGACAAAGTGTCCGATTATCCTGCAGGTGCGGCAAAAATACAAATCAACATTTTAAAAAGCGATCCTGAGAAACCTATAAACAGCGTAATAAGCTGTGAATCCATACCTAATTTTTCCTGTAAATACGTCTATTTGAACGGTCAGATATTCAAAGAATTAAAAGCTAATACAGGTTCCACATCTAAGATTACTTTCATATATGTAGGCAATTCAACAGATAAAGACGTTCTTATAACTTCTGCTGTAAACGTAGAAAATCAACCTGAAATGGAAAATATGTTGAAATCAGTAGTTTCTACATTCAAAATGCTATGATTTATTTCTGGCTGTGAAATATTAGTAGTATGAGTTATACTGTCTTGATATACTAGATATTTATGGATGGATTACTCGGAAAAGAATACCTGAAAAACTACATAAAAAACGTCAAAAGCATAATCAACAATTATCTTAAGAACGAAGAAGAAAAGGCTAAAGACGTTGGAAAGATTCCGGCGGAGGCTGTAGAACATTTCAATAACCTGGCGGCAGAAGGCAAAGGTATTAGGGGGTGTTTGGTGAGTTTGGGATATGAAGCAAATGGAGGCACAAAAATGGAAAACATTTATGAGACTTCCACTTTTATAGAGATATTTCATTCGGGGGTATTGGTGCATGACGATTTTATGGACAGAGACAACAAAAGAAGGGGAGTCGAAACTCTAAATTCTATATACAAAAAGTACGGGGAAAAGATAAAAGTTAAGACTGATCCCCTTCATTATGGAAACTCAATGGCTGTTTCTGTGGGAGATGCCACTTTATACATGTCATGGGAAATACTACTTAACTCTAACTTTCCTCCTGAAAGGATAATTGAGGCCGGAAAAATTTATGCAAAATACGTAATTAGGCTTGCCCATGGACAGGTTTTGGATATTACCTCCGGTGCGCATGAAGATATAACGGAAAAAGAAGTTTTAAATATTTTATGGACTAAATCCGGTGAATACACCTCTCTTTTACCATTAATGGTAGGTGCAACCTTAGTAGGTGATATTCCTGAAAAAAGAAAAAAAGCAATCGAAAATTATGCCAGGTGTTTCGGGTGGGCATTTCAAATTCAGGATGATTATTTAGGAATTTTCGGCGAGGAGGAAGAAACTAGAAAACCAATAACTTCCGATCTAAGAGAAGGTAAAAATACTTTATTTATGTTTAACTTGAGAAAACTTGGCAATAATGAACAAAAAGCATTTCAATCCTCTGTTTTAGGAAGAGAAGATGTAACTAAAGATGATGTATATAAAATGAGAGAAATATTACGGGATTCCGGAACTTTGAATAATGTTCTTAAAAAAGGATGGGCTTATGTAGAAGAAGGAAAAAAATACATCGGCGATATTACAGATGATAAGAATATGCAAAATATCTTTGAATCATTACTGGTATTTATGATGGAAAGAACTAAATAATTATTCGCTGTTGTTTCCGGTAGCTTTTTCCTCTTCTTTTTCTTCCTCTAGGCGCTGCTGCTTAGATAAATAAACACAGTAAGCATATCCTATAAGACCCGCCGCCAAGATTCCAACGCCCCATCTTACGGGATGGTCCAAAGCTAAAGGCCTACTCAATAAAATACCCAGACCGAAACCGATTAAAATATTAACAAATGAATTGGAACATTGAGGGCATCTGACACATTTGCATTTATAGCCGTTCAAAACAATCACCTCCCAGCGCGGATTTTTTCCATTAATTTTATACCTGCCAAAACCAACACTGTCACAATCGCCGGATATACCTTTTTATAATGCTTGGAATAAAACAACTTCATGGCTTTAACTGTATTTTCCCTGGCGAGTTTTTTTGTTTCAGCTCCCGCCGGAGAAATATCACTTGAAGTTTTGCGTACGCCTATGGTTGCACCTTTATAATGAACTGCTTCAAACTGGGGAATGTACATAATCTTCCATCCTGCTTTTTTAGTTCTATAGCAGAAATCAACGTCTTCTCCATAAAGGAAGAAGTCTTCGTCCCAATTTCCTATAGTATTAAATACTTCTCTCCTAACCATCATAAAATGCGAGATGCACATATCAATTTCATGAGGTACTTCCATATTTTGATAACCTAAGAAATATCTATTTAATAGTTTTGACTTGGGAAAAATTCTGTTAAGACCAATAAAATGAGTAATAGAAGCCCATGGCGTAGGAAATCCTCTGTGAGCATCAAGGTCAATCTGTCCGCTCCTTAAAACCAATTTGCACGTTGATATACCAACTTCTTTATTAGTATCCATAAAAGCAATAATGCCTTTTATTGTTTCCTTTTTGGGAAAAGCGTCTGAACCTAAATATAATAAATATTCTCCAGTTGCATATTTAAACCCCAAATTATTTGCTACAGCCAATCCTTCATTGTTTTCATTTTCAATCAACGTCACCCATTTAAATTCATATTTAACCATTTCTGCCGAGTCATCCTTAGATGCGTTATCAACTACGATAACCTCAAAATCGTTGTATATTTTATCTAAATTTTTCAGACAATCTCTTAAAATATCCTTTGTATTATAGTTGACAATTATTATGGATAATTTCTTCATTGATAATATAATATCACTTCGTTCAGATCTTTTTTGCCACTACAGTAATAGTTGTTCCTATAGGAAGTTTCATTTTTGTTAACAATTTTGCTTCGATATCCATAACTTTAATTGCAAAGTTATTCAGAAAACTTGGAAGGGCTATGTATGAAGTCTTCGGATATGCGTTTCTTTTAAATAGGGTAGTAATAGTTCTAATTAAGAATATAGGGAAAAATGCAGTTGTGACAAAATACGAATACTTAACAATTTCAAAACCCGAATCTTTAAGCTTCTGCTTTATTTCAACACTGTGGTATCTCCTTCTATGGTGTAATGCTTCATCATGCTCACTCCATAAAAATTTATGTGCTGGTACATTTACAATAAAATGCCCTCCCTTTTTCAGCATAAAATGAGCTCTTCTCATTGTTTCCAAATCATCCTGAATATGCTCTAAAACATCCAAAGCCAAAATAAAATCGTATTTTTCTTTATCCTGTGAAATATCCAAATTATTGATATCACCAAGTACAACATTTTCAATATTTCTTTCCAAGCAAAAATTTATTGCTTCTTCGGAAATATCTACTCCTTTAACATTCCCGTATTCCATTAGAGATTGAGTGATTTCACCGGTTCCACACCCTATTTCCAGGATTTCTAATGGTAAGTTTCTTCCCGGATTGTACATTTCTATCAGATTTCTGACCAGAAATAATTTTCCTTTATGCCACCAAAACGATTTTTCAAATTCGGCCATTCTTGTGTATTCTAATTGCTGCATAAGAAGATGTTATCACAACAACACTTAAAAAACTTATTAAAAGTGTGTTGAAAAACATATCCGGATGATATTTAAATTTTACTAAATGCTCGCCTTTAGGCAGATTAAATTTTATAAATACTTCCGAGTAGTCTGGAACTATACCAGCTCCGTCTACTGTAACATCCCATTCTTTATAAGATCTAATAAAAGTATTAACCAAACGCTCTTCTGAAGCATTAATTTTAAACGAAAACTCGTTTTGTTTTATATTTAAATACTCTATATTTTCATTTATTATAAATGGGAGTGAAGAATCATTTTCCATAAATATAACATTGCCAGTTGAATTTAATATATAGTTAACTCCCAGATAATCTTCAAGTTTTTGATAAAAACCATAAGTATTATACTTATTAAATTTAATAGTGGTATCCGAAAATAAAACAGGATATTTCACATCAGCAAATCCCATGTCTTTTAAATACTTGGAGTAGGCATCCGGCTCCATCTGACTGTAACCGAATATTCCGTTTGATTCATAATATAATCCCACATTTTTATAAACCTCATCATTATAAAAATATACTTTTTTAGTAACCGAATCTTCAGGAATAGTAAGTCGTTCATAAACTTTAATTTTGTTAATATCCACATATTGAGGTTTTAATACTTGTAAACCAAAAAACAATAAATCCGCAAAAATGATTAATACTATTATAAGTTTAATATTAAACGTATAGAATTTATGCAGAAGAAATAGCACAAATATTAGAACGGTCGATAATAACCACACTACTAAATTAATGTCTTTTTTAATTGCTCCGTTAAAAAACATATTAATTACCTTTATAGTTTCCTGACCGGTTAAAGAAATTAAAAATAAAAAAACAAAAAACATACACGGAATTTTATATATATTTATGTTTTGCTTTAAATCATGAAAATTAGTTAAACGTTTATCTCCGGTAAAAAAGCTGTAAGTCCCTAAGCTTAAAACCAAACTAAATAGAACCGCACTCCTTCCCCAATACCTGAACATTGATATTATGGGAATATTTATATTGCTTAACACGGGAACAAACGAAATAAATGCCAAAAAGATGAATAAAAACACTAAAAAGGAAGATAAAAAAGCCACTTTTTTATCTTTTAAAATCAAAAGACCTATAACACCTATTAATATTGCTGACACCCCGTGATAAATATAAGTCTCGTGTATAAAGTATTCTTCGCTTACCTGGTTCCATTTGTATTCGCCGTTTTTTCCCATTATAAACGGATAGACTATATTTACCGCCATTATAGGGGAATATGAGCCTTCATTTAATTTATACGAACCCCCAACCCTGGAACTTTCCACATATAATTCATATGCTGGTACTAATAGAGGAATGCATATTAAAGAAAAAAGTAAAAGAAACATAATATATTTGAAAGTATTTTTAATTAGATATTTATCAAATATTATTATATAAATTCCTAATACAAACATTTTTATAAGTAATAACTGAAAAGACCCGTTGTAAAAATCAAAAAGTAATATGCCTCCCAAAAATAATAAATTTTTAAAATCCGATTTTGATATAAATTTATCTACAAGCAGTAAACACAGCGGTAACGTATATACAGCTAAAACAATTTCGAAATGCTTTTGATGATATAAGTTAAATAAGTTAAAGAAATAAACCACATTTGAAACTGCGAAAGCAGTCAGATTCTCTCCGAATTTTCTTTTTAAGAAATAATATAAACCAACTGAACCGGTTAAATAAAATACTAAATGCATTATTTTGTAATAGTTGAACGGTCCGAATAACATCACAAATACTATATTTAAGGGATTTAAATATCCTGCAGTAGGATCGGCATAAATAGGAAATCCTGAAAAAATCCTCTGAGTGTAGAAAGGAAATTCACCTTTTTGCAGGCTTTGGTAAAGAAAGTACTTAACTGGATAATGATAGCCCTCTGGATCTTCTCCTCCGATATAAGTATTTATGTTGAGCAAAGGATAGAAAAATAATAAATACGTGAAAATAGAAATGAGTAATGCTTTCCTCATAATGGTCTCCAGACATGAAATCCATCTTCCCATTGAATTAAATACCATGAGTAAAATACATAAAAACATATTAAAAATATGTAAAATATTAGTCCGTTGCTACGCTTTAATGTTAAGTTGAATACCGTTATACAGAGTAGTGGTATAAACCAAATTAGATAAGTTCTATTTAGAACCGGTGTAAACAAATAAAAAATCAAAAACGGTATTACTCCCAAAACATAGATATTTAAAGTTTTTTTCTTAAAGTAAACGAAAAATGCCAATAACCACCCCCCAAATGAAGCTAAAATAGAATATATTTTTAACGGTACGATCTGAAAGAATTCAATATGCAAATAATAACTTATATAAAATAAGAACGGTCGCCCTTGTAGTTCTCTTACAGAATGAACAAAAACAGAACCTCGAATCATAGTTAAAAAATCATCCAAGCTTTTTAGAAAGGGAGCTGCGATGGCTAGTGATGTAATTCCGGCAGCCAGCAAAAACTTTTTTCTGTCCGGTGATTTCAATATAAGCAATGGAAAGATTAAAATAGGAAAAGTCTTAAAAGCCACTCCCAAAGTTATAAAAACACCGGACAAAACAGAATCCCTTTCTAAATAATACAAACTAAGCATCATAAAAAATACGGCCAAAGGATCAATAAAAGTATAACTACTTCTGAATACCATGTACGGATTAAAAAGCCACACCAAAAGCGATAAAAACATTACTTTTATATCTTTGTTAAAAAAATAACGGACCAATAAAACACCCACCCCCAAATCGGCCAGCAAAACAGGGATCTTCCATAAAACCTGAACCTCAATATTAGTAAATAAATGAAATATATATAACAAGGAAAACAAATATATACCCAGAGGCAGATAAGAATACCCGTGGTTTCCGGTATCATCGGGATTGGAAAAACTTTCAATAGTCCAAATATAAGGATTCCTTCCGTCCAATAAATCTACAACGGCTTTTTCATAGGCATATACATCTTTGCCGGCCTGATTAAAATACTTAAGTCTTTCAAAGACCGCAATGGTAAAAATCAAAATCAAAAGTATAAATATTAAAATCCGCTTATATTTCACAGCTTTATATAATCACCTAAAACGTCAACTCCGTCGCTCCATTGATTCAAATAAAACAAGTAGAACAGGTAATACCCCAAAACTAGCAAATAAAACTTAAAAGGGTTTTTTTCAAAATATCTATTAAATGTTGCAATTATATATACAGGTATTATCCACATTAAATGAGTTCTGCTTAAAACAGGGGTGAAAAGATAAAAGCTTAATAAGGAAACCGTGCTTAGCAAGTACTTATCATCTACTTTCTTTTTATAAATTAAAAATATTGATAATAAAACACCAGAAAAAAGAGCGGCATATACATAAAATTTAAACAATCTCGTCTGCAAAAAGCTGAAACCGCTATCCTGCATAAAATAAAATATGTAAGTCAAAACTGGTCTTCCTTGAACCTCTCTCTCGCTATGTACTAGGAGTGAGCCTTTAATATAATTAATCAGGTCTTCGCCTGATTTAAAAAACGGCACGCTTATAGCTAAAAAAAACAGTAACCCGATTATTACAATCATTTTTTTCTGCTTAACTTTAGTAAAAATTATAGGAAGCAGAATTACGGGATAAGTTTTAAATGAAATTGCCAGGGAATACAGAAAAACACTAAGTTTATCTTTTTTACCTAATAAATATAATGCCAAAAACACTAAAAATATTGTTATAGGTTCAGAATTAGTATAACTTTCTCTAAGTAAAAAATGAGGATTGAAAAACCATATTAATAAAGAAAAAATGAGTGCAGCATAGCTTTTTTTAAACAAATATACACATAAGAGCACACCGACTCCCAAATCAGCGGCTAAAACCGGAAGCTTCCAAAGTCTTTGAAGAGGAATATTATAATTATCATAAAAATAGTATAAAAACGATTGAATGTACAGCAAACTTGGCATATATGCATAGCCGTGCTCCAATCCTTTTTCCGGCTTTTCATAAGTCATAACTGTCCATTTATATGGATTTTCCCCGGATATAAAATCCATAACAGCTTTTCTATAGGATTCAAAATCGCCTCCGGCTTCATCAAATAATCTATAGCGCAAATATGTACTAAATAAAAATATTGCTAATAATACTATTACTTTTAAAACTGTTTCCTTTTCCAACGTAAATTTAACAGTCATATACTTTAAATTATAACTTTAATTTTAATCCTGTACGAACAGGAGATACACACTTTGCCGTTAGAAAAAAAAGAATATATAATTAAACATAGACCAACTTAAATATATATTTTGTGGAAGGAGAAGTTTATGTCATTTGAATTACCTCAATTACAATTCGCTTACGATGCTTTAGAACCATATATAGACGCAATGACGATGGAAATACACCACTCAAAACACCATGCTGCATACATTAACAATTTGAACAAAGCGTTAGAACCTTATATGGATTTGGAGACGAAGGAATTAGAAGAACTGGTAAAAGATCTTAATAGCTTGCCGGAAAGTATTAGAACTGCCGTACAAAATAACGGAGGGGGGCATTATAACCACACCTTTTTCTGGAAAATACTTACCCCAAACAGCACAAAATTACCAGAAGGTCTGCTGGCTGAGGCTATAAATAAAGAGTTCGGCAATTTTGAAAACTTTAAAATGGAATTCAATAAGGCTGCTATGGGCAGATTCGGAAGCGGATGGGCCTGGCTGATTATGGATGGTAATAAAAATTTAAGTGTGGTTTCTACACCTAATCAGGATAATCCAATAATGGGCGGTTTTAGACCTGTATTGGGTTTGGACGTATGGGAGCACGCATATTATCTTAAATATCAAAACAGAAGAGCCGATTATGTCAACGCATTTTGGAATGTTGTAAACTGGATACAGGTACAGGAAAACTTCGGAAAGAAAGAAGATTAAGTAACTGCATCTAAATTATGACCCATAATGTAATTTACTCATTAGCAATTATCCTGGTTGCCTTGGTTGTAAAAGTAATCTCCAATATCATTATTAATAATGCGCTGAACAAATTTGATAAAAGAGTTTCTTTGAAACAGCGTGCCTTAACAATATCCACATTTATAAAAAATACGATTAATTTATCTGCATTGGTAATTATTATAATTATGTTGCTGGACCAATGGGGGATAAATATATCTCCTATAATAACAAGTATCGGTATAGCAGGATTGGCAGTAGGTTTTGGAGCACAGGCTTTAGTTAGAGACATTGTTACCGGAATTTTTATTTTAATTGAGAATCAATATAATGTCGGTGACAAATTAAAAATCGCCGGATTAGAAGGCCGCGTAAAGGAAATAACTTTAAGGTCTACTATATTACAGGATGACTTCGGAACAATACATATTATTCCTAATTCTTCAATTTCTATAATTACAAAACTGAAATGAGTTTTTTATAAATTGTTGCATTAAGTATTCCGTCCACATATATTTCTTTTTCTATCGAATAAGATGATAATAATACCGGATCCGCCAGCTTGAATTCTTGGTTATCAACTACATCAATATAATATTGCGGAAGATAGTTACTCCCCGGAGGAGTAATATCAAATTCCCTTAAATAGTATTCCGCCAAAATAGCGTTATCATTTGTATAAATCCCTCGAACTCCTTTTTTGGTAAGCATATATTCTCTAACCACATCCCATCCTCTGTAATAAGGAAACCCGTATAAATATAAATGGTAATTATTGTTGGCTTTTCTCAGATTATATAAAGTATATTGGTCTTTCCAAGGATAACCGGTATTTAAAAATGGAATGTAAACCGATGCTTTTATTAAAAGTGACACTAAAAGCGTTGCAGTAACTGTACCAATCATTATCTTTTTTAATTTAAAGGAAACAGAATTTTTTTCAATTAAGTTAACAAAACCTACTCCCGACATAATATAAATCGGAATTAAATAGTTATTTATATGAGTACCGGGGTTTTGGAAAATCAGCTCAAAAACAATAAAAGGTATTAAGAACCAGAAAAACACAGTAATCTTCTTATAATTAATTCCTGTAGCAAAATAACGTCTTCGACTATTTTGCTCACTTTCGTTAGCAAAATAGAAGAAACTGAATAGCATAATTAACAAATAAAAAACATCTGGGTTATAAACTTTCATTGTATATACACTACTGCTTGGACGGTATTCCTGACCCGTAATCCTTCTTATTACATAATTTTGGGTTCTTTCAGAAAAATACCCATTTATTAAATATGGACCGTAAAAAACAGTGGAAAATATTATTACCGGTATTAAAAAATAAATAGTAAAGTTTTTAATACCGGATGACTTAAAAAATATCATTGCAGCTGGTATCACAAAAAACAATGAATCATAATGAGTTAATATACCCAAAGAAAGGAAAATACTGCTTAAAAATATCAGCATTACCTTCTTATTTTTTTCATATAACAAACTTAAAAATATCGAAACTAAACAAAACATAATTAAAACGCTTTGATATTGCGCAGTCCGGCTAAAAGCTATATTAAACCCACTCAAAGTAAATAGAGAAGACGCAAAAGCTGCTTCTTTCCAACCGAACATATTCCTTACAATAAGATAAAATATTATAACTGATAAGAATCCTGACAAAGCAAACGGCAGTCGAATATACACTTCATTAAAACTATTAAATGTATTTTCGGTCAGCCAGGTAATTATAAATTGGACCGGGCCTTTTCTTTGATCAAGCAGGTAATCGGTAATACTTATACTTTTATTATAAAAAACAGCTTTTGTTTCATCACCATAAAAATGAGAATAACCAAGCTGTGGAAAACGCAAAATAAATGATACTGATAAAAGCACTGAGATAATTATTAGTTCAATTTTTGATAAACTTTTAATAGAAAAACCCGGAACTACACTCATCATTTTTCATGTTCGGACAAAAACTTTTCAGCGTCCAATGCGGCCATACAGCCCAGCCCCGCGGCTGTTACAGCCTGCCTATATTTATAATCCGAAACATCACCAGCAACAAAAACACCTTCTCTGCTTGTTTTTGTATTGTCACTAACTTGTATATAACCTAAATTTCCCAGCTCTACAAATCCTTCCAAAAATTCCGTGTTGGGTTTGTGACCGATTGCCAGAAATAAGCCTCTTACGTCCTCCATCACATAATTCTCATTAGTAATGTTATTAAGCACTTTTAAACCTTCTACAAAATCACTGCCCAAAACTTCCAATATTTCGGTATTATAATGAAATTCAATTTTCTCGTTAGATACTGCTTTTGCGTACATATATTTGCTCGCTTTCATTTTATCTTTGCTACTTCTTACTAATGCATGAACTTTCGGGCTGAATTTAGTTAAGAACAAAGCCTCTTCCATGGCAGTATCGCCTCCCCCAACCACAGCAACATTTTTTCCTTTAAAAAAGAAGCCGTCGCAAGTCGCACATGCTGAAACTCCTTTTCCGCGCAACCTTTGCTCGCTTGGTAGCTCAAGCCATTTTGCCGAAGCACCAGTTGCTATAATCAGCGTTTTCCCTTTGTAAGAATTGCTCGAATCTGTCTTTACAATATAATGCTCTTTGTTAGATCCTGAAACCGATACAATATTCTCATCAACTATTTCTGTATTAAATCTTAAAGTTTGTTTTCTAAAAGTCTCTATCAATTGAGGTCCCATTATTCCGTCGGGAAATCCCGGAAAGTTTTCTACATCTGTAGTAAGCATTAACTGCCCGCCGGATGGCTGCCCCGCAATCACTAAAGTTTTTAAATTTGCTCTGGAAGTATAAATAGATGCGGTGAGTCCTGCAGGTCCTCCGCCAAGTATTAAAACATCAAAAAAGTCGCTGTTCATTGATTAATTATAACAGTTGATTATCTTTTTCGAATATGCATAATATTTAACTATGAAAAATGTAAAAAAGAATAAAGTTAGCAAAAACAGCGCTAGCACAAATTTAAATCCCCTAAATAACACCAAAACAACAACTAAAGAAGGTTCGGAGAAAGTGGAACAAACTCCTGTATTGGATACGTCGGCTCATACTGACGAAGATCACGAAATACTTCAGCTGCTCAACAAAAAAGCCGGAAACAAACCAAAAACTCAGGATATAGATTACATCCCCGAACTGGAAAGAGGGGATTTTGATATTGTTGAAGGGTAAAAAAGCTCTCTTCGCTGCCTTCTCCTCACTTCTCCTAATAAATAATGTAGAATAGGTTTTGATATGTCTAATTTACTGCTTGAGCTTCAAGGCAATAACTTTATTAACAGAACAATATTCCCGCACCGTCTTTTTTTATATAACGACATCTTGTTATACAAAAAAAGAAAATTTCTAAGACGAAGGGAAGTCACTATAGCTTATAGCCATATAGCTCAAGTAAACCTTGTAAGGGGAATAATATTTGCAACCATGGAAATAATTAGCACAGGATCAGAAAATATAAAATTAAGAGGAATTCCAAAAGAATTGGCCTCCAGAGCAAAGAAAATTATTGATCAAAAGATATTTATGGAGCACGCTAAACATAAGCCTGACTATTCACAAAACCAGGATGAATTATTAAAATACGAACGGTCTGTGCAGAGGCTTAAAGAGCTTTTTATCAGGGGTAAGATATCGAAAAAAGAGTATAATGAAAGGCACCGTGAACTGATTGAAGATATGTAGAAAACATGCGGCGGTAGTTCAGTTGGTAGAATGTCTCCCTTCCAAGGAGAAGGTCGCCGGTTCAAATCCGGTCCGCCGCTCCATAAAACTTAAAAAATTAACAAAAATTTAAGAATATTATTCATTTTCTAGCTTGATTCATATAGACTTAATGTAATGCTTTTCAAAAAAGTGGTTAGGTTTTTGCTAATAATATTTTTGTTTTTAACTGCCTTCTATTGGTCAAATAAGCCTGTTTATGCAGCAGTTACTTTTGAACAGCAAATCAATATTATAGATCAGGAATATTACACTATATCCACCACAGACAGTCCAACAGATAATTCTCTAGGTATTATTAAGTGGACCTCAGCCAATTATCCAGATTCCACAGTTTATTTTGAAGCTATGATCAGATCCGGTTTCGCTACTTATACCGCCACTGCCACATTATATGATATTACTGAAGACCCAGATGCAGCTGTAAGTGGAGCAACAGTATCCACTACCGCGGGCTATACAAGAGTTAGAAGTTCAGCAATTACCCTTACCGACGGACATGAATATACTGCTCGATTAAAAGTGAGTTGCACGGGATGTGCTGCATATTTTAAAGCAGCACGTTTAATAGTAGTTCAGTCCGATTCTACGAAAATAATTGATACTGAAAACCAAGTGGAGATAGGCAATGCAGAAGGTAAATCCGACACAAGTTATTCATCTATAGAAGGCAAAAAATTATATAGATACGATTCTTCTGTATTCAGCCCAACTCCAACTGCATATTTTGAATCATCGTTCCGTGCCTCTTCTCCGATGCTTGAACAGCAGATTGAAATTGTAGATCAAGAATATTACGTAAAGTCATCCACGGACGGACCAACCGATAATTCTTTAGGAATAATAAAATGGGTCGCTGGAAACTATACTGGTGCTACTGTTTATTTTGAAGCAGTCATGAAATCAGGATTCGCGACATATAATGTTTCTGCAACCCTATATGACGTTACAGCTGATCCTGACACTGCTGTATCCGGAAGTACAACACCAACAACTACTAATGGAACCTATACTCGGCTACGTGCAACCTCCGCTATTACACTTACAGACGGGAGAGAATATACAGTACGAATTAAATCCAGCAATGGTTCTGAAGCATATATTAAGTCTGCCCGATTAATCATCGTTCAAAGCAACTCGACAAAAATCACTGATACAGAACAGCAAGTCGATATAGGTAATGGGGAAGGTAGATCTGCTAACAGCTATGATGTACTCGATAGAAAAAAACTTTATTACTATGATTCGTCAGGTTTCAACCCAACACCTACTGCTTATTTTGAGTCAACATTCAGAGCTTCATCTCCAAAACTTGATCAACAAATTAATATAATAGACCAAATTTATTCATCCTCATCGGCTACTGACAACCCTACAGATAACTCTTTAGGTTTAATTCGGTGGACAAGTGGTTCATACACAAGTGCTACTGTTTACTTTGAAGCAATTATTAAAACCGCAAGCGGAACATCAACCGCCACAGCTACACTATACAACTCATCTGGAGTAGCAGTATCTGGGGCTGCTGTCTCAACCAGCTCTGCAAACTACACTAGGCTTAGAAGTAGCGCTATAACACTTACTGATGGCACTGACTACACTGTTAGAATAAAGAACTCAACAGGGGCTCAAAATACATTTATACTATCCGCCCGATTAATAATCCTCCAATCTGATTCTACAAGAATAGATGATACAGAAACTCAAATAGAAGTAGGAAACTCCGTAACTGACATCACCAACACAACCTATTCAACCCTAACTGACCCCAAAATATACCTGTACGACACAAACAAGTTTTCCGGTACTGAATCGATATACTTTGAAGCCACTCTTCACTCCGATAATGCCTCCGATACGGTTTTTGCCCAACTTTTACGGTGCAATTCCGCATCTGATTGCAGTGGCGGAACAGCTGTAACCGGTTCGGAAATTTCAACTAACTCAACCACCTACGCTCGCGTAAGGAGCAGCGATATTTTTTCCAATATGACTGATGATGCTAATTATGCTGTACAAATTAAAACCTCCGCAGGCACAGGAGATATTGCAAATGCGAAAATAATTAACGTACAAGACGGAGGTGGAACCGGCCTTACCGACGTAGAAGTTATACATGAATACATAAATACTTTGAACACCCAAGCCACTTCCACATATACAAATAAAACTTCTAATAACCTTTATGACCCGCAAAATTTCGGTGTTTGGCCATCAGTCTATTTCGAAGCAAGTATGAAGACTAGCTCTGGTACAGGGTATGCCAGACTAGAAAATACTGGTCTTGGGGTTTCTACTGCAGCAATCTCTAACGCTGAATTAACAACAACTCTTACAACCTACAATCGGGTTCGAACAGCAAGTGATCTTGTTTTAAATCTTCTACCACAAGCTGTTCAAGATATGGATATAGAAATGAAAAATTCAGCCACCAACACAACTTCAGTATCTTCATCATGGCTTGTAATTCAATTTTCAAGTATTCCGACTAACGGGCCGACAGGAGCAGTGGAACTATATAACGATACAGACGGTACATCAGTATCGGGTAGTGAAGTAACATCTACAAGTGCAAGTTTTACCAGAATTAAAAGCAACTCATTTTCACTCACTACAGGAAAAAATTATTCTGTGAGGATAAAATCTGCATTCCAAGCTAACGCCAAATTAACATTAAACCAATCAAACGCTGGTGGAGTTACTGCAACAGAGATAATTCACCAGAACATTACTGTGTTAACAACTGAGGCTACATCTACATATACCAACAAGAATTATTTCAATCTTTTTGATCCACAAAATTTCGGTGTATGGCCAACTGTTTATTATGAAGCTACTATGAAGACTAGTGCCGGAACTGGCTATACTCAACTTGAGGACGCCATAGCAAACTTCAATACAATCTCCATCTCTTCGGAAATAACTACAACGAGCACCTCATACACTAGGGTAAGAGGAACTGACAATTTAATGTATCAACTTAAGCCTCAAGCAAGTCAAAATATTGATGTTGAAGTAAAAAATTCTGCGACTAACACAACATCTGTAACAGCTTCTTGGTTGATAATTCAACTTGCAAATATTCCTACTACTGCATCTACAGGCGCTATTCAGTTATATAATGACACGGATAGTACATCCGTTTCTGGTAGTGAAGTGACTTCTACCAATTCTGGATTTACCAGAGTTAGAAGCGGGTCTGTTTCTCTGACTACAAATAAAAACTACTCAGTTCAACTAAAGTCCGCATTTCAGGCAAACGCAAAATTAATACTCGTACAATCTGATACCGATGGAATAGCGACTACTGAATTATTACATCAACAAGTGAACGCCGTGTTTACACGGGCCAATTCCGGTTATGCGGATCAAGATATAAATAATCAGTACGATCCAACCAACTTCGCGGGAGGTACTTTTAACTATTTTTACGAAGCAACACTTAAAGCTTCCGCAGGTACAGCTTACGCCATTCTTGAAAACGACACTAATAGCGATCAAATTAATAGCCCCACAACTTCCGAAGTTACTGTCATTTCAACTTCATATACAAGAATCAGAAGTGGTTCTTTAGGCGCAAATACCGATTGGCCCACAACCGCAAAAAACATGGACACACAAATAAGAAATTCAGCATCTAATACCACATATGCTTCTAATACATGGCTTGTTATACAAACTTCTAATATGAGTCCACCTGATGCTCCTTCTTCATTAGCCCAATACAAATCAGATGGCACTACCTCTATTTCTACCGGTAGTTATACAAATGAAACTTCAGTAGTTCTTAAAATGTCCATGAACCACACTAATAATCCCGATACTTTAACTCCTGAAGTTGAAATTAGGGCTGTAGGGACTTCCTTCACGGATTCTGTAACAGATACAGGCAGTGGTGTTGCTTTTTCCGGCTCTCCTGTTACTGGAACTGTTACTGTTACCGGTTTAACTGACGGACAAAGCTACCATTGGCAGTCAAGAGTATGCGATTCTTCTTCCCGCTGTTCAGATTGGGGGTCATATGGCGCGAACTTAGAATCGGAAGCTGATTTTACTGTAGACACTACTAACCCAACCACTCCAGGAACTCCCTCAACAACAACTCCTACTTCAGATACAACTCCAACATGGACTTGGACTGCTTCTTCGGATTCTGGCTCTGGCTTAGCGGCAACCCCATATACTGTTGAGTGGTGTGATAATTCAGGCTTTACAGGATGTGAGGTGTTCGCATCTACTTCATCAACCAACTCATTTACACACTCCACTGCTCTAGCTGACGGAACTTGGTACTTTAGAGTTAGAGCTACCGATGTTGCAGGTAACGTATCATCATATTCCTCAAATGGAAGTGCAGTTATTGATACTACTGCTCCCTTAACCCCCGGAACTCCTTCTACCACTACACCTACTGCAGACTCAACCCCCGTATGGACTTGGACTGCTTCATCGGACTCCGGTTCCGGGCTGGCTTCTACTCCATATACTATTGAGTGGTGTACTGACTCCGGATTTTCAGGTTGCGGCTCAAATACTGATACCTCCACAACTAATTCATACACTCACAGCACTGAACTAGCCAACGGAACTTGGTATGTTAGAGTCAAAGCTAAAGATACCGTAGATAATGAATCAGGATATTCTTCTAATGGAACGGCTGTTATTGATACTACAGGTCCAACTACTCCAGGAACTCCAACCTCAACTTCTTTAACTACGGATACCACCCCTGAATGGACTTGGACTGCCTCAATAGACAGTGGTGTGGGACTGGCAACTACTCCATATACTGTCGAGTGGTGCACAGATTCGGGATTTTCAGGATGCGCTGCCAATACTGACACAACATCAACTAATTCATTTACACACACCACAGCTCTTGCTGCAGGCACATGGTATTTTAGAGTTAAAGCCGAAGATACTTTAGGTAATGAATCCAGCTATTCATCTAATGGAACATTTACCATAGCCTCATCTTCTACCGGCGACAGTACTAAACCATCCAAACCCGGAAAACCTTCTACTTCAACTCCGACAAGTGACAACACTCCTAAATGGAAATGGAACGAGTCTACTGACAATGTGGCTCTTGATGACGACGAACCATACTATGTTACTTGGTGTAAAAACAGCAGATTTAACAACTGCAGCGGAAATGTTGATACTGCTGATGATAACGAATATACACATGGAGATTCACTCTCCGATGGAACATGGTATTTCAAGGTTAGAGCAAAAGATTCTTCAGGCAATTATTCCAATTATTCCAGTTCAGGTAAAGTTGTAATTGATACTACAGCTCCGATAATTACCATAACAGGTACAACTGTCACAGAAACATCAATAAAAGTTACTTGGAAAACCAATGAAAAGAGCCAAACAATAATAGAGTGGGGGACAAGTAATTCTTATGGAAGAAGTTACACAAATTCATCATTAGTTAAAGATCATAGTTATAATATTACTGGTCTTAGTAAAGGTACTTTATACTACCTAAAAATAACTTCAAAAGACTCTCTTTCTAATACAGGCAAAGTCGAGTTACAACGTCAAACATTGGGAACTTTAGAAGCAACCTTAATCACAGATATTAACGTGGTTATCAACTCCCCAACATCTGCAACCATCAACTGGAAAACAAACCACGCAGCTACTTCAGAAATAGATTACGGACTTACCACTAACTTCACTGATCAGACTATATCAACAGACAAAGTTATAGTTCACTCAATGACATTAGTGGGATTAACTTCTGACACTACTTATTTTTATGAAATAATCAGTGTAGGTAATACCACTGCTGTCAATGCATTTAGAACCTTTGATACACCAGGAGAAGAAATAATTGAAGAAATTATTGAAGAAACAACAGACAGCAAAGAAGCGAGTGAGAGTACATCGGTTATTAATGAGATTGTTGATACAATAACCGACACTATTGAAGATGTAGTAGAGACTATAACAGACACTGTAAAAGATATTGTAGATAAAATAACTGAAATCATAAGGACAGAAGAATTTAACAAACCTGTTGATACTGTATTTGCTGTTGGAATTAAAAAACTAATCAGAGACCTCCCTATACCTAAAGTTATAAAAGATATTGCAGAAAAAGCTATTGACGTAATTAAAAGTCCACAGACTCAGAAAATTATTACCTTCGTTGCGGTTGTAGGAAATATCGCTTCCGCACTCACAGTCCTGCCGAATATCAGAGAAATAATCTCTACCCTAAACCAGATTAAACATGTTAACATTCTTGGATTATTATTTGGACTCTTTAGGAGAAAGAAAAACCCCTGGGGTATAGTTTATGATTCCCAAACCAAACAGCCCCTGGATCCTGTAATTTTGACACTAACCGACCCAAGCGGAAAAATATATCAAACCATTTCTGATATATATGGAAGGTATGAATTTATAGTAGACCCCGGTGAATACACACTTTCTGCAATAAAAACTAACTACACCTTCCCATCAAAAATTCTTATGGGTAAAAAGGACGACGGAATATACGAAAATCTATATTTCGGAGAAAAGCTAAATATCCAGCAAGACCAGAAAATTCAAGTCCACATACCTATGGATAGAGAAAATGTTGATTGGAATCAGCTCGAGAAACAAAGAATGGGTATTGTAAATAGAAATGTCCGTTTATATAAAGCCGTAGATTATCTATTTAACGCCACGCTTATCCTGAATATATTATCTCTATCATTGAGCTACTCTCTAGAAAAAATTGTTATATTCTCGCTATTTATATTTTTATATACTTACCACAATTACATAAAATCCCATAAACCATGGGGGATAGTTACCAACTTGGAAAACCAGCCTTTAGGAGGAATAGTCCTTAGGCTTGTCCACGTGAAATTCCCCAAGATCAGCGGAGCTATAGCGGTAACCAAAGACAATGGTAGGTATAACTTCCTCGTCAGAAAAGGCACCTACCAGATTGTGGCACATAAGAAAAATCCTGACGGAACAACACAGGAGATAAACAGGTCAAAAGTTATGGATGTGAAGAAAGAGCAGGGGAGTCTGGGACCTGATTTTAGAGTGGATGCTAAAACAAAAGTAAATTCAGTCACTAAATAAGAAACCAAACCCAAATTCGGAAGACGATTCAAACGTTAATAATCAGAATTAAAAAAACTTGAAACCCATAACATAATATATATAAAAGTAGTTAGAAAATAAAGCATAAGAACCCCTTAATATATACTTTTTTCGATTTATGTAATAGTATAATTTAGAATAACACATAAATAACTACAAACTACTTTCTTCTAAAAGATACTACAAAGGTATAAAATTAATTAAGATGCTTTTCAAAAAAGTGGTTAGGTTTTTGCTAATAATTGTTTTGTTTTTTACTGCCCATTTATGGTCTTCTAAACCTGTTTCGGCAACAACCGCCATTGAGCAGCAGATTAATATAATCAACCAGGAAGTTTGGATTCAAGAAACAACCGATTTCCCAACCGATAATTCCCTTGGACTAGTACGCTGGACTTCCGGCAGCTATACAGGAGCAACAGTCTATTTTGAAGGCCTCCTAGCTGCTGCGGCCAGCTCTACTGTTTACGCAACACTGTATGATTCAGGTGGAAGTACAGTGTCCGGAGGTGCAATTTCTACTTCTGTAAATGGTTATGTAAGGGTACGAAGTGGTGCTATCACCCTAGTAGATGGTACAGATTATACTGTTAGGGTCAGATCGAGCGGTACTGCAAACCCGTCAAAAATCAAATTCGCCCGGTTTATTATTTTACAATCAGATAGTACTAAACTTACCAATACGGAAACCCAAATTGAAGTAGGAAATAGTGAGGGAACTTCTTCAACTTCTTACACACAATTAACCGACAAAAAAATCTACCGCTACGATTCAAGCAAATTTACACCGGCACCAACCTCCTATTTCGAAGCAAGTTTCCGGCCTAGTTCACCACTTCTTGAACAGCAAATAAACATTATGGATCAGGAATATTTATTCAACTCCACTACTGATGTACCAACTGATAACTCTTTAGGTATCGTGAAATGGACAGCAGGATCATATACCGGAGCTACTGTTTATTTTGAGGCAGTAATAAAACCTCCATTCGCTACCTCCGCTACATCTACAGTAAACCTTTACGATAAAACTGCCGATGCTACGGTAACAAATTCAACACTCTCAACTGGTACACAAACTTATACTCGTTTACGCAGTTCTGCAATTACTCTTACCGATGGTAACGAATACACTGTCAGAATTAAGGCTAGCCGGGATGACTTTTTTGCTGGTATAAAA
>MEVD01000016.1:0-17584 GCA_001772865.1 candidate division WWE3 bacterium RIFCSPHIGHO2_02_FULL_38_14
ATGAAGTATTCGACAAAAATCCCAAAAACAGCCGGTCGATATTCGGAGGAGAAAGATTTGACAAACTAATCAACATTTTCGGAGATTTTGATCTTCCCGCCACGGGTTTTGCTATGGGAGACTATACTTTGCTGGAGTTCTTGAAAAACTGGAATCTCCTCCCCGAATTTGACTCTAAAATAAAATACTTTATATCCGTCTGGCCGCAGGAAACTGATAAAAACTCAAATTATTTTAAATATTCGCAGCAGATTTCAGCAAAACTAAGGGAAAAAGGCGAAAACTGCCTGACATGGCTGGATAAAAACACCAAACTAGAAAAACAGTTAAAATACGCAGATAAAAAAGGAATCCCCTACTCTATTATCGCCGGCGAACAGGAACTTAAAAACAGCACTGTAAAAATTAAAAACATGAGAACTCAAAAACAGGAAACAAAATCTATGGAAGAGTTTTTCAATAAGCTATACTAAGTTTGATGCCTTCTAAAAAAATCCTGACAAAATCCTTGTTACTTGCACACCTCGCTTTGCTTATTGCTACAATAATTTGGGCTGCCGCCGGTCCGGTAATAAAATTAACACTTGATTACCTACCCACTTTTACCTTTTTATTATTCAGATTTCTACTAGTCGGAGTGATTCTGCTTCCGTTTATACTTCTGGAAGTAAGAAGAAACCCCATAGACCGCAGAGATATAATCAATGTATTGCTTTTAGGGCTGCTCGGACAATCCAGTATTGCATTCATATTCGAGGGATTAAAATATACCTCAGCTCTTGATTCGGCTATTATCGGAGTATTAACTCCCCTTTTGGCAATTTATACCGGCCACTACTTTTTTAGAGAAAAAATAAACGGCTTTATTAAAATCGGCGTGTTAATCGCTACTTTTGGATCGGTAGTTGTTGCTTTAGAGCCAATTTTAAATGAAGGCATTATCAACCAGGATACAAAAACCAGACTCTGGGGCAATTTCCTTGTAATTGTATATAATTTTTCTTTTCTAGTTTATGTAATTTGGTCAAAAATAAGCCTGGGGCAGACTTCTTCTCTTATTAAAAAGTCACTTCACTTTATACATTTAAAACCTATGCACAAAAAATACTCAACCTTTCTGATGATTGGAACTTCATTTTATGTAGGTCTTGCTACTATGATTCCTCTGGCATTAGCCGAAAATATCGGAATATTCGGACCGATAAATTTGGACATTTCCAATCTGCCGCTTGGACCGATATTAGGTGTTATTTATATGGCATTATTATCATCAATTGTGGCGTATATGCTGTTTGACTGGGCTCTAAACACTCACTCAATGGGAGACACGGCAATTTACAGCTACTTAGCTCCTATTTTCACATTACCTTTTGCTTATGTTATGCTTTCCGAAATTCCTACCAAATTTGCACTCATAGGTTCTGCTATTATTGCTTTAGGTGTCATAATTGCGGAACATAAAAAAAGTTGATATACTCCTTTGGCTTAAGAGGTTTTTCAATATGAATAAAGACATACATCCACAAGTTTATACTGATTGCGTTGTAACCTGCGCCTGCGGCAATTCATTTGTTACCTCCTCAACCAGGAAGTCTTTAACTGTTGAAATATGCAGTAACTGCCACCCTTTTTATACAGGCCAGCAAAAGTTTGTTGACACTGAGGGAAGAATCGACAAATTTGCAAGAAAACAGAAAGTAGCCGAAGCCAAGAAAAAAGCCGCTGAGGAGCTAAAAGAAGCTAAAGCAAAGAAAAAAACTAAAGCCGGCACTGTTGAAACCAGAACCACCTTGAAAGAAGCTCTAAAAAAAGCAAAAGAATCCAAGTAGGTTTCTACCTATACATACTTTCAATATTGTACTTACCATTTACCGATTGATTGCTATAATAGCCGGGTGAAAAACATCGAATTCCCTATTTTCTTGCCTGATGCAACCCGCGCAGTTACCAAGAGCCTTGACTCCAAAGATTTGGAAAACGCGGGAATAGAAGGTGTGGTAGTAAACACTTACCATTTGGCTGAAACACCCGGAGTTTCAGTCTTAAATTCCATGGGTGGTGTTAAGAGTTTTATGAACTTCAAGGGGTTGGTAGTTTCTGATTCAGGCGGCTGGCAGATATTTTCCTTAATCCATAGAAGCAGGAATGCAGGCAAAATAACTGACAAAGGTGTTATTTTTAGCGCCGGTGTTAAAAAAAAGGAGTTGTTCACACCTGAAAAATCCGTTCAAGTCCAATTTAATATAGGCTCTGATATGATCATCTGTCTGGATGATTTTACTCCGCCGGACGCTCCTATTGAAAAAACAAAAGAAACCGTAGAAAGGACAATTTTATGGGCAAAAAGGAGCAAACAAGAATATCTTAGAATTTTGGAACAAAATAAAGTAGAGGATAAAGACAAACCACTGCTTTTTGCAGTCATCCAAGGCAATTACTCCAGGGATTTGCGTAAGCACTGCGCTGATAAATTATTGGAAATCGGATTTGACGGTTTGGGCTACGGTGGGTATGCAATCAATGAAGAAACCCATTCGTTGGATTTAGAGCTTTCACGGTATATAGCCGAACTGATTCCCGAAGGAGTTATAAGGTTTGCCCTGGGAGTGGGTTTTCCTTATGAAATCGCAATGTGCAACCAAATGGGCTGGCAGATATTCGACTGTACTCTCCCAACCAGAGATGCCAGACACAAGAGGCTGTACGTTTTTACCAAACGCCCCGAAAATTTAAAAGACCTCTTAAATCCGGAGACTTACTCCAATATTTATATAGGCCGGGAATATTATCACAGCGATGAGAGACCAATCAGTGAATTCTGCGATTGTCATACATGCAGATACTATTCCAGAGCTTACATAAAACATTTATTTGATATTGAGGATACCGCCGCCTACAGGCTTGCGAGCATACACAATTTAAGACATTATGCGAATTTAACAAAACTGCTCAGAAATTATAAAAAGGCTTCCGTATGACTATAGTTTGATTAAATAAGTAATTTTAATTAGACTTAGCTTAAGTTTTTATATTAATGATAAAGAATTAATTATGAACGGAGTACTAAAAAATATAAAAAAAGAGATTGAGTCCCTTCAAAAACAGTTGGATGAAAATAAAAAACTTCTGGAATCTGAAGGAAGCTCGGATATGCAGGTATTAATAATTGATGAAATCAAAGCACTTGAAAAACAAATTTCGGGTTTAAAGGTTTCCTTGGATTCTCTAAGTGAAGTTGAACACAATATTGAATCAGGGACAGAATATACCCCATCACAGGGCGACATTAATCCTAACGAAGTAATAATGGAAATCAGAGCCGGAGCCGGAGGAGACGAAGCAGGGCTGTTTGCTTTTGATCTTTATAGGATGTACATGAGGTACGGGGAAAAATCAAAATGGAAAACCGAAGAGTTGTACTATTCAGAAAATGAAGCAGGCGGAATTAAAATGGTATCGGTCTTAATAAAAGGCAAAAATGTATATAACCTTCTTAAAAACGAGTCGGGTGTACATAGAGTACAAAGAGTGCCTGCTACCGAAGCTTCTGGAAGAATTCATACATCTACCGTAACAGTAGCCGTACTGCCGAAACTGTCAAAAATAAACATAGAATTACGGTCCGAGGATATAAAAATGGACTTTTTCAGGTCTGGTGGCCACGGCGGACAAAATGTAAACAAGGTTTCCACTGCAGTGAGATTAACACACATACCCACCGGGGTAGTTGTGGAATGCCAGGAGGAACGCTCCCAACTGAAAAACAGGGAGAAAGCAATGCAGATATTAAACTCCAGAATCTATCAGCTAATGCAGGATCAGCAGGTTAAACATGTCAGTGAACTTCGATCAGAACAGGTAGGGACAGGTGAAAGAAATGAAAAAATACGCACTTACAATTTCCCACAGGACAGAATTACAGACCACAGACTTGAGACTTCGTGGCACAATTTAAATGCGGTGTTAAGCGGCGAAATAGAAAATGTTTTAATGGAATCCTCGAAAATAGGCACTTTATAAATATTAAGACTTAACATATTTACGCTATGTTTGGGGCGGTCAACGTGTGGTATTAGGAGACTCCTCCAATACAACCTGCAGAGTCAGCTTTTCGGATTTATTGGTCAATACGGACCTATCAATTTCTAATTGAATGGTATCCCCTACTTTTCTTTCAGAAACTACTTTTGCCACTGAATTTTCCGAGTTGATTTCTTTTCCGTCTATTTTAACAATTACATCCCCTCTTTCCAGGCCTGCCTTTTTAGCCGGAGTATCCGGAAATACTGCTGAAACAAATGCCCCCTGCGGCATGTTTCTCGCTTTGGCAATATCATCCGTTATTAATGTGTATGAAATTCCCAAATAAGGCTTAATAATCCTTCCGTCGCGCAAAAATCCTTCCAATACTGGTTTTAATGTGTTAACCGGGATCGCAAAACTTATGTTATCAGCCCCTCTGGTTGTAGCTACATTAATGCCTATTACCTGCCCGGATGAATTTAAAAGCGGGCCTCCCGAATTTCCTGGGTTAATAGCAGCATCTGTCTGAATAACACTTTCGTACACTTTAGTATCTCCGCTAAACCCGAATCCCGACGAGGCAGTCAATTGGCGCCCTACGCCCGAAACTACTCCGGTTGTTACCGTATTTTGAAATCTTCCGAGGGCGTTACCTATTGCTATAGCCTTTTGACCTACTTTTAGAATGTCGGAGTCCCCCAATTGGACCGCAGGCAAGTTCCTTCCAGCAATCTGCAGAATAGCCAAGTCCGACTGCTCATCCAGATTAATGCTTTCAACATCATATGAAGTTCCATCTTTTAATACAACTGAATATTGCCCGTCAACGCTGTCTACTACATGGCTGTTTGTAACAATCAATCCGTTGGGAGAAACTATAAAACCGGTCCCGATCCCCTCTTCGCTTGCTGTAGGTCCGCTGAAAAGATCAAATGTAACTGTTTTGACTATTATTGATACTACTGAAGGAGAAACTTTGTCCACTACGTCAATAATCGCTGATTCTTCCTCCACTACCTCCTGCCTGGTAATTACTTTTTCCTTGATTTCATTCAATCCGCTCGAGCTTCTGTTAAACAAACCTTTTAAATCTATTTTATTTCCGCCGTACACACTGGTAACTACCAGCAAAATCGAAACAAAAACCAAAAGCCAAATTACACCTGCTATCTTTTTAAAACTCGAGTTCATATAAATAAAATTAAATCATTCGTTTCTGAGAAATTTCTGTGAAACTCATTAACTGCTTTTATATTTGCTTCGACAATTCTACAGCCTTGTCCAGCTGCTTGTCCAACCCCGCTTTAATATCATCGTCAGTCATTTCAACTGTAATATCGGGCTGAATCCCCCCTTCCACATCCGGTTTTTTATGCACCCACACTTTTTCCGGGGTAAGCCACTTTTCTATTGTTATATGCAGGCCGGACCCGTCTTTAAAGTTCTCGGCGTCCTGTATTGTACCTTTGCCAAAGCTTTTTTCTCCTACTAAGGTCGCGTTTATCTGGCTTTTCAGCGCCGCAGCCAATATTTCGGAAGCTGAAGCGCTTCCTCCGTCAATTAAAACAAAAACCGCCGGCACCTGCGTAAAGAAACCGTTTCTATTGGTTTTCATCTCAAATTGTTCGCCCAAAGCAGTTTCTCTGTATAAAACAGGTTTATTTCTGTAAAACTCACCCGCCAAATGGACTGCTGATTCCAAATAACCGCCGGGGTTTCCCCGCAGATCAACAATTATAGCGTCCAGTTCATTAACTTTAATATTTATTTCTGAAACCGCTTTGTCCCATTCTTTATTGGTATCCCCGCCGAACCTGCCTACTTTCATATATACTGTTCCATCCCCCATATCCCTCCAGGTAACACTAGCAACAGTAATTACACCTCTTTTAATTTTTATTTCCTGAGGCTCTTTGTCGTCGCGCTGAATGGTTAAATTTACAAAAGTGCCTGCCTCACCTCTTATTTGGGCTACAGCTTCGTTTAATGAAATTCCTTCGGTATCCTGCCCCTCTATTTTTAAAATTCTGTCACCCGGTCTCACACCCGCGTTAAGAGCGGGAGAACCGTCGAGGGGTGCAATAACTATTAACTTATCTTCATCATTAAATCCAAGCTCGGCGCCTATACCCTCATAAGTTCCGTTAATGGCATTATTTACAACTTCGTTTACAGTAGGCGCCAGAAAAGATGTATAAGGATCACCCAGGGATTCTACCATTCCGGAAATGGACCCGTAATATATTTTTTTCAATTCATCTTTGCTTTTACCCTCCACCGAATAATCCCACTTCTCCCAATATTTACTGAAATTAACGTCGGATGAGGCGGGAATGTTTCTTTCCACAACAACATTAAAAGGCTGGACTGTCAGATCAAATTCATATCCGCTAACACCTAAAAAATATCCTGAAAAAAACAGACCGGTAAATGTTAAAAGAACACCCAGCTTTTTTTGAAAACTTGTTTTTGGATCCTCGGAAATTAAACTTTTTTCGAATTCCTCATTTTGATTCATAATGAATTAGCGGCGCTTTCCGTTGACTCTAAACTTTTTTCAACTCCCGAGATTGCTCCCTCCAGCATCTTCTGCTGATCAACAGGACGCTCCAAATATCTGCTGACTAATTTGTCCCATACGTCCCAAAACAACGAAAAATCCTGCCCTGATCTGGATACTTCTTTATTAATAATTTCTATATCGGCGGGATTTTTCCTGGCTACATACAATGACCTTTGACTCCCGTACTTATACCCTAAAACAACCGAAGCGACAGAAATTAATATAAATAATGTTAAAAAAACCATTTTTTTCATAGATGAATTTTCCTACGCCTGCCTATAACTATTCCAGCAGCAAAAAATCGGGCAAAAAAACCTCGATCAAATCATTTTTATTTTCAAATTTCACAAGTATACTTCTTTCATTCACGGAGTCAATAACGCCTTCCCACCCCAGATGCGGATATTGCACAATAAAAACTTTTAACCCTTTACGCACTTCTCCGAAGTTAGCGTCCACTTTGCCATTATTATTATTCATCCCCCGATCTTTTTTATTCGCTTTATCCGCTTCAGATGACGTAATTGTGGAAACCATATTAGGATTTACATTAGGAATTCTTAAAATCATCTCCTCTCCATATAAGAAAACGTGCCTGTTGAATACTCCTTTTAATACTTCAAATATTTCGGTTGATATATAAACAGATCCATAGCCTGTGAAAATTCCTAAAAACAGGCTGTTTTGTTTAGCCAGATCAAAAGTTTCTTTGTCCGCTCCACCTGCCAGAATTCCCACTACGCCAAGCTCTATGGCTCTTTTTACCAAACGCTTCGCAGCAAAATCCCCCACATAAATTATCTTTCCGCGCACGTCTTTAGAAAACTTTTCCAGATAATGCATCTCCAAAGTATCGGAGGGATTCGGAAATACTATCAGCTCCCCGCTCACATTATGCTTTGTACAGGCAACCATCTTAATATCCATTACCTGAGTTCTAACCAAAACTGAATTGTCCTTTACCACGGACACTACCTGCCCCCACACACCCGACAAGAGCCAGTAATCCCGGGTTTCTTCCTGAAAAATAAACACACCGTTTTCTTTAGTTAAATACCCGTCAAATGGCGCCAGAACTTTTTTAAACCCTACCCTGCCTATTTCTTTTTTAGTAGTAATAAACATTTTATTTGAAAATTCCCTGGTCATCTTTATTTTATCCGGAAGCATTATTTTGGAAAATGAAACCTTAGCCATTCCAAGTTTGGTAAAAGGTTCCACAACGTCCCCTTCCTTCACCGAAGTAAACCCTTTTACAGGGAGGGCTCTTTCAACTAAAACATTGTCTAAATATTTAATTCTTTTTAAAATCGGTGCATACATAAGGTTTTATCTAAAACTGATATCCATTCTCTGATGTTTTTGGAAACATATTTTTGTGTATAGGTTTTTTCATTGCTTTTATCTCTAGTATCGACTATTAAACCTAATGTGCCGCCTTTAATATACTTTTCAATATTGCCCAGCATCTGATTTTTTATTTTAATAGAAACCTGATTATTTTCGGACGCAGGCAGAAAAAATATTGTGTCGGGAGGCAATTCCATATATTTGCTTTCATTATTTTCATTATATATAAGGAGTTCGCTTTGACCCGGTGCATTTATTAACGGGCACAAACTCATAAACTCCGTTTCTAATATTAAATTCTCATAAGTCTGGTCGTACGCCTGCGCTAAAGCCATCGTGGGGTACAAATTATTTTTATCAATTTTAATCTGGAAAATTCCGGGTTTTTTTAATAAATCCAGACAAAGAAGCACAGATTTAGAATCTTTATCCTCCATATTTAAAAATCTCTCGCCGGTAAATAATATAAATTTGTCTTTTTCCATACCGGGATTTTTGGGTGACACATCAAATAACCTTACAATATTATCCTTTTCAATTAAAAAAGTCGGGTCTACGCCGTATCCCGGCTTATACATAGGAAAAGCATTTAAATTAGCAAAATAATTTGTTTTGGCGTTTTTATATTCCTCGTCCGAAGATAATCCATTTGAGTATTTTGCCGGAAAGGCCGAAAAACAACTTGAAGGGCTGATCAAAGATGTATTATTTAAAATAACGGCATGATAAATAGAACCATAATTAATAATTTCCGAAATCGGTTGCTCGGACACATGATCAACATGCATGGATGGTGTTTCAGGATATCCTCCTAATATTATTTGATAATTTTTAGGGTCTTTGTTAAGAGCTTTACATACCACACCTAGCATTTCGGCATAAAAGTTGCCTTCGGTACACTGGCTAATAAAAAGCTCATGAGAGTAAATATAAGGAAAGTTATAAAATTTGTAGTCGGTGAGCGAATCTAAAAAGAGAAAAGATACGCTTGAATCACCAAAAACCACAGATAGAACTGGCATATGCTTAATTCTATCAGATTTTCTGTTGAGATCTAAGATTAAAACCCTGACTAGAGGAGTGTATTTGTTACAACGAATGCCTGTCGGTATAAGGCAAAAGCGCCATATATCTGGCTCTTTTTACAGCTTGGGTTAACATACGCTGGTTTTTGGCTGTCACTCCGGAAACGGACTGTCGGATTATTTTACCTCTGTCATTGATAAACCTTCTAAGGATCAGTACATCTTTGTAATCCGGTTTAGAATTATTTTGAGTAAAATAACAAGTCGTGCCGTTTACCTTTTTAGTATAAACTTTTGTTTTAGTTCTTAACGCCATATTTTTTTAATTATTGAGACTTTGAGAAGTCTTCGCTTAAAACCTGATCCAAATCTATATCATCTCCTCCGCCACTCTCGGTCTGAACTTCTTCCTCGGTGCTTGCCGCACCGTTTCCTACCCTTTTGCTGCTCAATATTATCATTTCATCAATCACAACTTCCGTCTTATATTTTTTATTTCCTTCGGTATCGATCCAGTCTCTGGTTTGAAGTCTTCCTTCAACATATACCTTGGTGCCTTTGGAAAGCAATTGACCGCAAAGTTCGGCTAACTTATTCCAGGCTACAACGCTGTGAAAATCTACAACCTCTTTTTTAACTCCGTCTATAGTCCATTCCCTATTTGTAGCTACTACAAAACTGGCAACCGCACTTCCCTGCGGTGTATATCTTAATTCCGGATCTCTAGTTAAATTTCCTATTAATATTACTTTATTAACGCTTCTCGACATAATCTCCTCCGCCCGACCAAACTTACTATTTGGCCGTAATCAAATACCTCAATAAATCATCTACTAAATTGAGCTTGGTTTTAAAACCGCTCAGCTCAGCCGGCTCTAATTCAAAGTTAATAACGTCATAAAACGCTTCACTCTCCCTTTTTAAAGGATATGCAAGTTTTCTCTTGCCCATGAAATTATTATCTAAAACTGTACCTTTAAAAGAGGAAACTAGATCTTTAACTGAATTGGAAAGATTTCTTGAACCGTCTTCCCCGAGTTTTGATTTTGCTATTGTCATTATTTCGTATTTTCTCATATTACTTTCGGCTGACGATGATATCGTCCTACCTATATTTCCCGATTATACCGACATTTTATCAAATGTCCACTTGACCTATTCTAGTTTAAATAGAACGTCGTTTATAGCATAAGGTGAGGAAAATATTACATTGCGGTTGTAATTAAATCAAGTTCGAAATTATCATATTTTTCATGCGCTAAACCTGAACTCAACCACATCGCCGTCCTGCATCACATAATTTTTGCCTTCGATTCTGATTAAACCTCGGTCTTTTGCAATCTTCCAGCTCCCTGCTTCTATCAAATTATCAAATCCTACAACTTCTGCAGTTATAAATCCTCTCTCAAAATCCGTATGGATAACCCCAGCAGCTTGAGGCGCCTTAGTCCCCTTCTTTATAGTCCATGCTCTTAATTCTTTCGGTCCTGCAGTTAAAAATGATTGTAGTTCGAGAATTTTATAGGCTTTTCTAATTAATTTATCTAAACCGCTTTCTGTTATACCTATAGATTTCATGTACGTCTGCTTCTCGCCTTCGTCGAATGAACATAATTCTGATTCTACTTTCGCACATATAATTATCGCGTTATTAGTGCTATTTCCCAACCATTGAGCAATATTATTATTCAATTCTTCTTCTGAAACATTTAAAACAAAAATTACAGGTTTTATAGTCAATAAATTTAAATCTTTTGCCGAATCTTTTTCGTCTTTGGTCAATATATCTCTCGCAGGTTCCCCGTTATTTAAACCGGAATTCAGTTTATTCATTATATTAAGTTTTTCAGTGTTTTCTTTATCTTTATTTTTCTTATAATCCCCTTCTACTCTGTTATATACCTTCTGCACCGTCTGCAAATCTGCCAAGGCAAGTTCTGTATTTATAACCTCAATGTCTTCTTTTGGGTTTACCGAGCCGGCTTTTACCACATTTTCATCATTAAAAGCCCTCACAACATGAACTATGGAGTCCACTTCCCGTATATGTGCTAAAAACTGGTTGCCCAACCCCTCTCCCTGACTGGCGCCTTTAACAAGACCCGCAATATCATAAAATTTTACAACAGCAGGAATTACTTTCTCGGGAATTTCTCTGTCTTTAAATTTACTGCTGTATTCGTTTTTTACTACCTCTACAAGTTTTTCCAGCCTTATGTCGGGAACATCTACAATTCCCACATTAGGCTCTATTGTGGCAAAAGGATAATTTGCAGCTAACGCTGCCTGTCTTTTTAATAAAGCATTAAATAGTGTTGACTTCCCTACATTCGGAAGACCGACTATTCCAACCGATAATGACATTAGAATATTATATTCCGGACGCTCTAAGTTGTATAATCCCGTTATGAACACAACAGAAAGGACTTTAGTCCTGATAAAACACGACGCAATACTGCGGGGATTGGTTGGGACGATAATAGACAGATTCGAAAAAAACGGCTTAAAAATAGTAGCAGGTAAATTTAAAACCGGTATTTCAAAAAAATTCGCGCAGAGCTTTTACATGAACAGCAAAGAATGGAAATTAAATGTAGGCACCAGGACGATTAATACCTTTAATTATTATGGCTACAAACCCAAAAAATGCTTTAACTCCGACGATCCGGTAGAAATAGGAAATAAAATTTACGTATGGACGGTGGATTATTTAATTAAAGGTCCCGTTTTGGCGCTAGTTTTGGCAGGTCCTTTTGCTATTACCAGAACAAAAGAAGTTATAGGAAGTAATTATATTAACGAACAAACCAGAGGTACTATAAGAGCCGATTTCTCAATAGACAATATAATAAGCGCAAATTCAGGCGGCAGAGCCATGTACAACTTAGCTCACAGATCTAGCAACGTTACTGAGGCTCAAAAAGACATAAACTTATGGTTTAAACAAAGAGAAATAGGAAATTACACCACGGCATACGAAATAATTCATAAATCGCGGCAAATAAGTTAAATCTCGTATTCAATATAGTTAATAGTTATTCTCATTTTTTTCGCGGTTTTATGTTCGTCAGCCGCACCGCGCGACTTCTCCCATTTGGGGGTCATAAAAATATCGGTAATAAATTTCTCTTTTGCGCTTAAAACCTCTTTCCAAAATACCATCCAGTTTTCGTTTCTAAATCCGGCCGCGAACAGCCTGGCAAATAGAATATCATCAAACACATCCGTTGCAGAGAAAATCGGAAAAATGTAAATGGTTCTTACATGATCTGTGAATTTTGTTAATCTTTCAATATTTTTAGGAATACTTGCCTCCCCGTCGGAAGTTATAGTCCCCGACACATAGCCGATCCTTTCAAATCCCTGTTTTCTGAAATCTTTAAAAACATCAAATAATGACTTTTTAACCGCGTCCAGTGAAGTTGCTTTTTTTACGGCAGAAGAAATGGTTTTGCGCATAATTCGCGTATTATAATTACGCTCCTTCCTTTAACATTTTATCAAAAAATATTATGATTAAAACAATGCCCTCTAAATTTATTAGAATATTTAAATTTTCTCTTGTTTTCGCGGTTTTTTTAACTGAAATTTTCTTATTTGACCGCTATGCCTTGGCAGTTGACACCACACCCCCGACAACAACTTATGTCCAAACACCATCTTCTCCCGACGGAAAGAACAACTGGTATGTAACACCTGTTCGGTTCGACTTAACCGCTACTGACCTTGAGAGCGGCGTTAAAGAAATTAATTACCGAATTAACGAGGGGATTTGGCAAAAAGTGTCATTCTCTGACTCTTTAAACCTGGTTCAAAATCCGTCATTTGAAACTACGGGAGGAACTACCTCCGGACTTGCGAGCTGGGACTCCACGCTTATCGACAGCAATATCACTTACTCGCAGGACACCACCCAATACGTATCGGGATACGAAACGGCCTCTGCCAAAATCGTTTCAACTATCGGCAGCGGTATTTGGCAGGGAATCAACAACAGAAATTACTTTGCTGTAGCCGGATCATTTGAAAACATGACAGCATCTGAATGGATTAAAACAAGCGGTGTAGGTGAAAGTGCTTTTTTCAAAGTTTACGCAATTACCCAGGATCAATACGGAACCCAGACTAACGTTTTAATGGGGCAAAGCTCTACAATTAGTGGAACAGTCGGCTGGACCAAACTGTCTTTGGACTTTAATACAAACGTAAGTAATGTCATAGGAGTTTATATGGATATAGGCTTCACCGGTACGGGAACAATTTGGGCGGATGCAGTTACTATTTCCTCGGCTGCACTGCCAACTACCACTACATTTACGGACGGCACCGACAGTGAAAACAGCAAAGTGGAATTTTATAGTGTGGATTTTGCGGAAAACATCGAAACATACAGCTGCACAACTCCTGTAAAAAACTGTATAAATTTTAAGCTGGACCAAACGCCTCCGGGGGGGTGGTATGACGCCGGAGCAATTAGAAGCTTACAGGGAAGCGACCATGAATTATACGTATATACTAATGTAATTGATCCTGTTTCCGGAATTTCCAATCTTTCAGATAAATATCAGTATATGACTGACAAAAACCCGGGATCATTCGGCAGTTTCGCGAGCTTATTAAACTGCAACAGCAGCTGGCAGCCCGGCACATGGGTAGCACTTGAATCTCCGCCGTTTTCCCCCGGCGACAACGATGTTTACTTACGCACGCAAAAAACGGAATTCTGCAATAACGACTGGAAAACTTGCAAAGCGGTAAGGTTTTACGCTGAAGACATGGCAGGTAATACTGATGAAAAGGATTATTGCATTAACGGCCCGTGGATAAGTGTATTAGGAGAAGGGGGCGTAAGATCTAATCAAAATATAAACATGCTTGCAGAAGCGGTAGATGACAACACAGATGGCCTGATTGAAGCCAGCGGAAATATCGTCAACTTTTTCTCTTCATCCAGAGACTGGCTGGTTAAAAATTCTTCTGCACCTGCCACCATAAACTACGACGACTTTGACAACACACTTAAAAATAAGACTACAATTACAGATGGCAAACTACGTAAAACTTCGGGAGTTTATAAAATAAACAGCAATTTTACGATAAACAACCAGTCTTTACCTGTCGGATTTTCTTCCTCTGTTTTTAATCAAATAGTTCTCGTGAACGGTGATTTAACTATTGATACTGAAATCTCAATCGATCCGAGCTCTACTTTGCTATTTGTAGTTAGCGGCGATGTCGGAATCATTAAAAACGTAGATCTTATTGAATCGGCAATAATGGCAGACGGAGATATCAACACAGCCTATAACGTTACAGAAGGAGATGCTAATAATACTCTTGATATGAAAGGAATTTTTTCGGCGAACAAATTCATTTTTAAAAGAACTTTACAAGGCACCAACAATGCAAATTTCCCATCAGAAACATTTACTTATGAACCTAAATACCTGATTCAGTTGAGGGATTTATATGGGGTTTACACTGTTAAATGGCTGGGAACTAATTAAAGTTTGCGCTTTATTTTAAACTGACCGTTAGGCTTATCCTCTATAACAAATCCCAAGGCTTCCACTTCCTTTCTTATCTGGTCCGCCTTGTCCCAGATCCCCGCTTTTCTGTATTCATTCCTCATTTTTGCCAAATCCTGAACTTTTTGAGGAATCTCATATCCCACATGGTTTTCAAGCTTAAATCCAAAAACTTCATCAAATTTGAGCAAAGTCATTATTTTAGAACTTTCCGGGAAGTCACTTTTTAGAAGATCCCACGCTACGGCCAGAGCCTTAGGCATATTTAAATCATCATTTATAGCTTCTACAAATTTAAACAAAAAAGGTTCTTCTATGCGTCCTTCCCCACCTTCTTCGTAACTTCCGATAATGTCATAAAGTTTTTTGACTGAATTTTGGGCGTTCTGCAGGGCCTCCCATGTGAAATTCAACTTGCTTCTGTAATGTGCAGACAAATAAAAATATCTCAGACTTAAAGGATCGAAAGATTTAGATTCAATATCAGAAACTGTATAGGCATTTCCCAGACTTTTACCCATTCTGCCGCCGTCCACCTGTAAATGGGCACCGTGAACCCAATATTTAACAAACTGCTTTCCGCTTGAACATTCGCTTTGGGCAATTTCATTTTGATGGTGGATCATTTTTAAATCTTCTCCCCCTCCGTGCACATCAATCGTTTCACCCAGCTCTTTTAAAATCATCGCGCTGCACTCAATATGCCATCCGGGGAATCCTTTGCCCCAGGGAGAATCCCACTCCTGCCATCTGATTTTATCCTGAGGAGAAAATTTCCAAAGAGCAAAATCATTCGGATTCTTTTTTAATGGGTTTGGCTCAACCCGGGCTCCCTCCATTATGCTTTCGGCAGTTAATCCTGAAAGTTCACCATACTTTGAATATTTAGAAGTATCAAAGTAGATTCCGTCATTTATTTTATATGTAAACCCTTTACGCTCCAGGACCTTTATCAGTTCGATCATCGGGTTAATATAGTCAGTAGCCCTTATAAACTTTAATGGTTTTATCAGGTTTAATTTTTCATATTCTCGTAAAAATTGTTCAATATAGAAATTTGCTATATCACGCGCACTTCTACCCTCTTTTTCTGCAGCAAGCTCAATTCTGTCTTCTCCCAAATCCGCATCTCCCAGGTTATCGCCTGTTAAATGGCCAACATCGGTAAGATTCATAATATATTTAACTTTAAATCCGTTGAATTTTAATGCCCTAACCAAAACGTCACCCAGCGTATAAGTTTTAAAATTTCCTATAGTGGCAAAGTCATAAACTGTAGGACCGCAAAAATAAATTGTAACTAAGTTCGGATTAATCGGTTCAAAATCTTCAAGTGATTTTGACATCGAGTTGTAGAGTTTAAATGGCATGCCTGTATTGTATGTATTCGCTGCTTAAAACACAAGGATAAAGCCCGAAAACTAAATAACCGATCTGCCCTCAAGCGCACGGCCTAAAGTTATATCGTCAGCATACTCCACATCCCCACCTACCGGCAGTCCGCGGGCTAAACGCGTTATTTTTATATTTTTACCTATAATATTTGATTCCCTGATTAACTTAGCAATAAACATTGCGGTAGATTCACCTTCCATACTGGTGCTCGTAGCCATAATAACCTCTACTTCACCGTCAATGTCATTTTTTAAGCGCTTAACAAGTTCATTAATAAATATTTCTTCCGGACCAATATTATTCAACGGGTCTATCAGTCCGTGCAGAACATGGTAAACTCCTTTATACCCGGTTTTCTCCAGCGCAAATACATCCATTGGACCTGCTACTACCGCAATAGTATTTTTGTCGCGCACGGGATCACTGCAAACGCCGCAGATATCCGTCTCGTCGACATTTTTGCAGATACTGCACAGCTTAGTATTCTTTTTTAAATCAACCAGAGCTGCGGCAAACCTCTCCATTTCTTCCTGCGGAACGTGAAGTAAATAAAAGGTAAGCCTTTGAGCAGTTTTTGGCCCTATACCCGGCAATTTCTCAAACGATTCTATTAATCTGAAAATCGATTTTGGAATTTTCATAAGTACATAGGATTATCTCACAAGTTCATTTATATATCTTACTCCTGCCGAAAATTCCCCTAATATAATCATTAAACCCCGTATACACAGCTTCAACGTTTTCATTTTTCCTAAACAGATATAAGCATATATTTACTAACTTACAGCCAAATTTAATAAAAGCTTCTTTAATTTTTCTATTGTCGGTTAGATACAGTGCTATATTTCTATATGTATAATACAAATGCCTCTTTTGATGAAATGGCTCAGAACCGTGCTGAACATGATAAACAACAGCTTCCGTAATGCAGAAAAACTTTGAATTAAATTTTCTTCTAAGCCGCCGGCTTAAGTCATTATCTTCGTGATAGATATAGAATCTTTCATCAAAACCTCCGACATCTAAAAAGTCGTCTGACTTGATTAAAAAACAAGAACCGTACAAATAATTCTGGTCCATAACCGGTTTCAATGCACCTTTAACTTTTGCCAGTTTCTTATTCTCATATCTGTAGCCCACTCCCGGACCTAAAATATTCAGTGAGCCTGCGGAAGATATTTCTGCCGGGTTATTGTACTTTAAACTGATTGGATGTAGTACGGAGTGCGGAGGCAGTTTTTTAGCATACTTGAGCAATGTTTCAACGGCTCCAGAATCAACAATAATATCATTATTTGTGAACAATAAATATTCGTAAGTTAGGTCTGTTTTTTTCGCGGCATAGTTATTTGCAAAAGAATAGCCAGTGTTTTCCTTGAATTTATATATTTCTTTGCAGAAAGGCCCCAATTCGATACTCTTCTGCTCGTCAAATTCATTGTCAACCAAATATACATCTGGTCTTACTGTAGACTTTTGAATACTAACTAGCAGGTTTTTAGTTAAATCATATCTTTTCCAATTTATAGTTATAAGTGCAAGAAGTTTGCGGTCTTCCATATTAAATTATAAGGGCAGGCCACCGTCAAATATATCCAGAACAGTGCCTTTTAAAGTGACCGGATCCAAAGACACCGGACCCGATACATTGTAATCAGTTAATATTCCGGACTCTTTTGAGCTTAACGGTTTTTTAGGAG
>MEVD01000016.1:17597-29832 GCA_001772865.1 candidate division WWE3 bacterium RIFCSPHIGHO2_02_FULL_38_14
TACTACACATTTTATATTCAATTTGTACCCATAGATTTCATAAAATGCCTTTTCTACTATTTTCTTGTTTTTGGGATTTTCCAGTCTTTCCTTATGAAAAGAGTAAAAAACCTCAATAATTACGGAACTGCCTTCGATTTTTTGAATTTTACCTGATTTCATTAGTGCCTTAACTGAGCCGTTTTCTTTAGAAATCAAAGAAAGAAGCTCCTGCCATTTTTCTTCAATTTGCGTTTTCTCAAGGATTACTTTTTCATTATTTTCGGCAGTATTTTCTTTATCTTCTTTGGCTTTTCCAACATTTTTATCCACTTTTCCTTCTTTAATTTCCTTCTTCCTGACATTTTCATTGTCAGGGTTACTATCTATATTAAAATTTCCTTTGTCGGGTTTCGGCTCTTTTGACTGAAAGCCGCCTGAATCTGAGTCACCGCATAATTCCGCTATACATATTTCAAGAGGAAGCTGCGGAATGGCGGAGCTTTTTATTAAATTTCCCGCTTTTAAGAATTTTTCCAGATACAGCACAACTATTTGATTTGAAATTTTATCAGCCTGGCTTTTCATCAATTCAAAAACCTCTTCAGATATATCAACAACACCTTCATTTGCACCAGAAGATATGAATAGCAAATTTCTTAAATAATTGAGTAAATCCAGTGTCCATACATATAAATCACGGCCCTCCTGGTATGTATCATTAATTAACTTAATGGCTTGGTAAGCATCCTTTTCTACCAATAAATCAATGAAGGTTGTATAATCGGCTACATTCCCTACCCCTGTAAGTGAGTCTATGCTAACGTTTCCTTCTATAACCTGCTGCAAAAGAGTGTCGGCATCCCGAAAACCTCCAGATGACGCCACTGCAATTTTTCTTAAATCCTCCTTGCTTACCTCACAGTTTTCTTCTTTGCACAATTTTTCCAGGCGTATAGTAATTTGAGAAATCGTAGCCCTTTTGAACTTAAATACCTGGCATCTGGATTTTATGGTATCAGGAACTTTATGAAACTCGGTAGTGCATAATATAAACGTCGCATGTTTCGGGGGTTCTTCCAACGTTTTTAACAAAGCATTAAAAGCTTCGGTTGTAAGCATATGAACCTCGTCAATAATATAAACTTTCAGTTTCCCTACCGAAGGCGCCAGCTTTATTTTATCGCGCAAATCCCGAATGTCGTCTATTCCCCTGTTGCTGGCAGCGTCAATTTCAATCAAGTCTAAAAAAGTTCCGTTTTTTATAGCTTCACAGCTGGCGCATTTGTCGCAAACATCCCCGTCTTTATCAAGGTGCTCGCAGTTTAAAGCTTTGGCAAGAATACGAGCGGTAGTGGTTTTGCCTGTACCGCGCGGACCGGAAAAAATATAGGCTTGCGCCAGCTTTTTATTTTTTATCTGGTTCATTAAAGCTTCCGCGATTTCATTAGGTTTGGAAATATCGGCAAATTTTTGGGGGCGGTACTTGCGGTAGAACATAACGAACATAAGTATACAGATGTATGGTGAGGGGGTTCAATGGGTTTTGGAAAAGAACAGATTTCGTGGGTAATCTGTCCTTTTTTGGGCATTAATCAAACTCTCGGCGTACGAGATTGGCCAACTGCAACCAATACTACAATCCACGCCGCAACTAAAGCGCCGCTGCCAAGAATTACAATGATTAAAATGCCTAGATTACCTCCAACAACCGTAGCTGCTAGACATACTAGCAGCTCCCACACAAAGAGCCAGGCAAAACCAAGCTTTTTCATATCTCTCCACACTTCCAAAGGTTAACTAAAATATATACCACAAGTTTAATTTAAATAAATCACTAGTATTAAATAAGAATACAAAGATTTAATAATGAATATTTTTGTTAGCGAACGGATTAGGGGGTTAGACCCGTTCGCTTTGAGGCCGATCTGTCACTTTTGTCGACTGCCAAACACGTGAAAGGCAATAAGTGGTACGACAAAAATAAGTATAGCCCCCAGTATACCCCCAACCAGAAGCGCCTTCACGTTTGTTGGCCCCCCAAAAAGGTTGATTACCTGGAGTGCGATTACAATGCTGAACGCAGTCCAGACCATCACTACAACATAGGAGCCCAAACCGGGCTCCTCTTCTTCCGGCTTCTTATTCATTTCATTCTCCTTAATTGAATTCTTATAATACTTATACCTATAAAAAGTCTTAAAGTAAAATAATATGGGTTAAATAAAAATTTTTATGATTGGTGCAAACATTGTTTATACCTAAACTTTTTGAGTCAATACCTTAAAAATATTATTCTCCAGAATGGAAAATTCTTCATCAGAAAAATCCCCTAAAACATAACCATACACATCAAACTTGTTGTTTCCAGGTCTACCCACACCAATCCTAAACCTCCAAAAATCAAGTGAGCCAACCTTTTCGGCAATATCAGCCACTCCATGATGGCCCGCAGTACCACTTCCTTTTTTATATTTAAACTCTCCAAAAGGTAAATCAACATCGTCATGCACAACCACTAAATTATCTAAATCTATCTTAAAAAACTTAATAGCCTTTGAAACCGATAAACCAGAGTCATTCATAAAAGTCTGGGGTTTAACTAAAACAAATTTTTCATTTTTACAAATCTCCGCGTTAAATTTTCTCTCAAATTTCCAACTTAACCCCAATTTTTCAGCCAATAAATCAATAAGTATAAAACCCGCATTATGTCTGTTGTTCTTATATTCTTTTCCTGGGTTACCTAAACCAACAATAAGCTTCATTAATTCATTATATACTTTTACTCACTGGCAAAACTTTCTGCACCTTTAATAGCATGCTCCTGCCTGGCATTCGCATAAGGGTGAAGTCCTCTATCATATAAATTTACTTTTCCGGCATACTTAAAATCCACGTGAAGCAAATCCCTCAAGGACCTGGCAAAATATGGATACGCAGTCACTTCCATTTCAACTACTCTGCCATATAGTTCAGTGGGAACTATACAATGAACTCCGGCATAAATTGCGGTAATAAGCATAGCTCGCGTCCTCCACCACTCATCCGAGTATATCTCGGAAACCTGCCTAGCTGGATCTGTAAGTTCCTGTTCGTTTGGAAAATTGGGTTTTACAACGCTACCACCGATTCGAGTACTCTGCCTAAAAACCAAAACCCTAGGCTTCCCCAAGATGTCTTCCTCACTAACATTACTTTTTAGCCTCGCAATAATCGAATCAAATTCTTCTCCACCGTCAATATACAACCTACATCTTAGCTTATCCCTTCTCGACCTAATTAAACTTATATAGCCTTCAATCAACGAAGGGTCATTGTCCTCAATAATACCTTCCCGCAACATTTTCTCGAACAGCCTCTGAGCCCTTTCCATATTGGCATATATTTCTTCACTTTCTGCAGAGGAATATGTTTCCTGAACAGGAAACTCGGGCTTTGCAACCTGCACACTAAATCTTTCGGCCAAACCAAATATCCGTTGCTGGAAATCCTCATTATTAAAGGGTCTGCCTACCGCCATACTACTAATATATTTAACGTTGGGCTGAAAATGCTCCAAGTCCAACTCCTCAGGTAGATCAATTCCCATCTTTACTAAAGCCTTTCTAAACTCACTATACAACAAAACTGACGAATACCTAACTTCAGCCGAAACCACGCTTAACTCGGAAATCTTTCCTTGTACCAGATCATACAACTCCCTATGATGTAAATAAAATTCATAGTCTTTGAGAAAATAATATTGATCTCTAATAGTTACAACCGCAGGTATATCTTCTTTCTGTTCAAATGTTTGGCCGATAGTTAATTCGTAGGCAACAAACAAAAACTTTTCTAAGTCCTCGGTTTGTTCGCCATTTTCCAATACAGCTCTTATTTTTTTATCTAAAAAGTGGCATATTTGTTGGGGTCCGCCTTTTGATTCCGCAAGAAGGCGCAATTTATTTAACTCTCGAGATTCGTAAATATCTAACGCGTTGGGCTTATCTAGTGACATGAGTTTTGTAAATTTGTCCTCTATCACCTGCTGCTTTTCCTCATCACGCTCTCCTATTAGTTCAGTAACAAGCTCGGGTGGATTATTAAACGCAGCGGGTCTCTGTACATCTCCCCTATATTCACCTTCATCAGCAGATGTGTCTCCAGGTATTTTACTCATTTTTTATAAAGGTAACCCTCTCCTTTTTTCGTCACAATTTTCCCTAATCCAGAAATAGATTTTATTTTGTTTCTCAAAGTATGTATAAATTGGTCCAACGCCCAGTCTGAATAATCTTCATGAGCAGTATCGCCCCACAAAAATTCAGCTAATTCTTCCCTTCTTACTATTCTTCCTCTATTTTCAAAAAACATCTGCATCGCTTCTCTCTGTTGTTTTGTGAGACTAATCAGAATGTTCTCCTGCATTATTGAGGTACTTACATCCTTGTTATACTCTCTTTTGAGATATTCGGTTAATATCGGACTAAAAACCTCTCCATTTTGATTCAAATACCCATAAAAAGTCAAAAAACCATATAACTCCGATTTAGCTGGATCGTTCTTATTCAGTTTGGGATTTACAAGAATTTCTTTCTTTTCACCATCAAGTTCATTCAATATATCCATAGACCTTGTACTTAATTGAATATCACCATAGTCAGGCTCGCTCCAACCAGCAATGTCTTTAGCTTGCAAATAGATAGCTTTTAACAATCCGGGATGGCCACCGGATAGTGAAATTATCTTTTCCTTTACGTCGTTATTTTTTATCTCTACCCCATATTTTTCCTCGTTGTTGTACAAAACGTCTTTGGAATTATCATAATTTAAGGGTAAAATAGGTATAATGTGACTCATAATAAGGTTTTTAATAACCCTATTTTGGAAAGATCGTTTATTCAAATTACTTACATTCAAAAAGAAAATATAATTAACTCTTCTTTGGGTTTGATATGTCAGCCTAGAAATTCCCTGAAGAAATTCCTCATTTAGCTCTTCGTTGTAACCACCGTTTATTACAAAAGAGAACCGATTTTTTGGTTTAATATTTTGCACTATTTCATTTAAAGTATCCGAAATTGTTTTACTTCTTATTTTCATTCCCACTACTTCCAACGACATTTTCAATGCATTAAAAGTTCCTTTTTCATCACCATTTATTCCTGATAAATATACAAAAGCTGAATTATTTTTAATTTTAGTACCTAAACTACTTTGTAAAAGATTATAAATATAGCTTTTACCATTGCCTCCCATACCAATAAGTGCGAGTGGTTTCCCTTTTATTAATGAATCAAGGGCCAAGTCGGCAAGGGATAAGCGATACGGATCAGGCAGAGTACCACTTTTTTCCAATCCTCTTCGCCATAGTCATTCTTTCGATTGTGGTGCCTTTAGCTTGTACTCAGCTTGTTCATCAAGCTGAAATACAAAAGGTGACCGTCTCAATTGAAGGAGTGAAAACTTCCAGCGCGTGCCGGGCTCTAGAAATTGTGGAGCGAAAGGAAGAAGCAGCGGTAACTAAGGAGGCAAAGTTGGTTTGCCTCTCCGAGAAAGGAGAAGTTCTTGAGCAAGTGGAGGAAGTGCCATCCTACAAAAATACGGTAAGGTGGATCTTCCCCAACGGCTCGACTCTTGAGAGCAAATGAATAAACCGACAATTTTCCACTAGGGTTTCGTCCAGATGCTCTAGTGGCTGTTTAAACTTTTGTAAGACACGAACAAAAAGAAATTAAACGAATAAAAAGGTGAGGTATCAGAAGAAATCTTACCACGTATCAAATTTATAATATGAAAATAGTGATAATAAAGTCTACAATAGCAACATTAATAGTTATACTCGCTACTCTTTTATTTAGAGAAGCCTTTAGTTCAGAAGATTTATTAGCCGATGTAAGTGGGTTGGGAGCCTTTGTCACTGTTTTTGGCACTTTATATGGTATTATGGCCGCTTTCATAGTTTTTGAAGTATGGGGGCAGTACAATAAAACTGCAGCATTGGTAGCACAAGAAGCCCAAGGGCTCGAAAGGCTATATCGCTTAGCTATTTATTTTAGAGACGAAAAACTATCAAGAGAGATAAAAGAAACAATAACCGCTTATTCCAAATTAATAATAGCTGGAAAATTCCAAAAATTAGGTAGCGGTCAAAGAAATAAAGAAAACGGAATTGTTTTCAGAAGAATAGCCGAAATTATAAAAGGGATCACTTTTGACGATGACCACGACCACGTTGTTTTTGACCATGTTGTATCTCACTACGGCAAATTATCAGAAATTAGAACAGAAAGAATTACGCAAAGTTTAACGAGACTGCCTTTTCTACTTAAGTTTTTCTTATACCTGGGGTCATTTATTACAATTTTTATATTTATAACTATGCCGTTTACTAATACCTTTTTCAACTTGTTCACCGCAGGTACTATAGGATTTGTAATAAGTATGGTCTTACAATTAGTAGACGACTTGGACAACCCCTTTGTCGGTCATTGGAATATTACCCCCGAACCTTTTGTGAGAACATTAGAACATATTGAACAAGATTACTAATTGTTTAACTGCATTTTGCTCACGTTCAGTTTAAGTTATCACCCCATGAACATCGCTTTCGTTGTCATCTTCGTGGTGGACGCCCAGTAAATGTAATATACCATGAGCAACTAGCTCAGCGATCTCATGCTCCAAATCATTTCCGTATTCTTTGCACTGCCTTTCGGCTTGATCTTTATTAACAACAACATCTCCTAAATAATACTCGCCGTCTACCTCCTGATTATAGTTAAATGACAATACATCCGTTGGATAATTTCTTTCAAAATATTTTTTATTTAGTATTTTTATGTCATTATCATTCACTATGTTTATATTGATAATAGTATTGTTTTTACTTTTTATACCGGGTGTATTCTCGGTTATATGTTTTTTCATTTTATCAAGGCAGGAAAAAAACAGGAATTTATTTAAAGCGAAACCCCTAACTCCTTAGAAAACATATTAAAGTACTCTTCAAGCACTTTCAGCTCGGCAGTTTCTTGATCTACCAAATCCTGCCTGTTTCCCATTTTATAGTTTTCAATGGAGTCGTTTCTCTGCTTCATCTGTTTTTTTATTACTTTCATCGCTTCTTCATCAGTTAGATCTTCATGTTGCGGCCTCAACTCTATTTCTTTGTTCTTCATTGCGGCCAGCAAATATCTAATAACACCTACTTTAAAGGTGTCCCCCGACTTATGATGTGAAAGCATGTCGGATTTTAACGTATCTAAAATCATCTTCTTTTTGCTTCCAAATAAATTTTTCTGGCTAGTTCTTTTGCTTTAATTCTTTTAACTTCGCTGGGCTTTTGATATCTTTCACGGTCTTTTAGCTCCTGCAAAATGCCGGCTTTTATAACTTCTCTATTAAACCGTCTTAAAGCTTGTTCCAGACTTTCGCCATTTCGAACTTTTATTTTTGTCATATATTGACGTTATTATCATATATGGGCTCTATCCCATTATATGCCTTAGTTTACAGTATTATTGTAAACCAAGTATTAATTGCACCTCCAAACTAAAATAAAAATAAACTAATTAAATTATAAAACTTTTAGGCAAGGCATTCACAAACGTATTTCTCCTGAATCAACTTCACCTAATCCCCCACCTACTACATGAACATGTTCATGCCCATAGTGATAGTATTTTGACTCATTTATAACGACTTTATACCCCATCTTATCAAGATTTAGCTTAACTACAGCTTCATGCACAGCCTGAAAAAGCTTATCCCAATAGCTCTCATTTTGGTACGCGCCCGCCATTGTATCAGATTTTTCCCTATGAGTCTTATCAACAACGAGCAAATGTATGGGTGCTTTTGGATATTTATTCTCTATTACAATAAAATCATCCGTTTCGAGTATTCTTTGTGCTGATTTTTTGTTATTTAATATATCGCAAAATAAGCATTCCGAACCACCCATATTAAAAGTATATAATCAAAATTGCATACCCTGCAAATAACTGTCAATTGTTTTCCCGAATACATTATCAATACACTTGAAACTGATTAACGCTATAGTTAAAGGAAAAATATTATGAAAATAATACCTTAAATATGAAACAAAAATCAAAATTATATGCAAAATCTCTAATCAGATCAATAAAAAAACGACTTTATCCGAATTAATCTGGTATTTTATTATAGCTAAAGGAAAAATAAGCTGAATTATCACTCTTGTGCTATTTCAACTTAAATTAGCTCAAAATCTTAAAAACATCTTTAAAAGTAATCAATACAATCAATCCAAGCAAAAATATCATCCCCCATTTATGCACGTTAGCCTCAAAATTCGGACTGACTTTTTTGCCTCCTCGAATTATCTCTAAAAATACAAATACCAGTCTCCCGCCGTCCAGCGCTGGAAATGGCATAATATTCAAAAATGCCAGGCTCAAAGACATTAAAGCTACCAGATCAAGTAGACTAAGAATCACCTTCGGTCCGCTATAACTTAATATATTGCCCACAACCGAATAAATTCCAACAGGGCCTGCAATTCCTTCTGATACCGGCGCCACCGAATGAGCGTCCAAAGAGGCTTTGATCAAGTTTGCAAAAGTAACTCCTGAGTATGACAGCATATTATATGAATGTAAAAATCCGGCGGCAATTTTTTTATCTTCATAATTTAATGTAACGGCCTTTGTCATATATACACCTATAATCCCTTTTCCTTCCTCATCCTCCAAAGGCATCAGATTGATTGACCGGACCTCTCCGCTCGATTGTCTTCTTAAATCCATTAATAAAACTTTTATTTCTTTGCCGGATTTGTCTTTAACCTGCATTTTTACGTCATCTATGCTATATACAGGAATATCATTTATTTCAATAATGGCTTCGCCTACTTCAATACCCGCATCCTTTCCTGCCGATTCTTCGGTATATGAAGCCACCACAGTATTTGCCGTTTCGGTTCTCCCGAATCTGAATGTGTGTTCAAAAAATAGCGGCAGATACAAAGTTTTATAGTTATTGGAAGCCAGTACAAACTGAAAAACAACGACAGCCAGTATTAAATTCATAGTTACTCCCGCAACTAATATAGCCGCCCTCACCCGTGGAGACTTTGACACAAAACTTTTAGGGTCGCTTTTTGACGTTACTTCTGTATCATCTTCGCCGGTTAACTTTACAAAACCTCCAAAAGGCAGAAGATTAAAAGAGTACACCGTTTCGCCTATTTTTCTGCCAAAAACTCTCGGGGGCAGACCCAGACCGAATTCTTCTACCCGGATTCCGTTTTTTTTAGCGACAATAAAATGACCAAATTCATGGACCAAAACGAGCACCGATAAAATTATAATAAATATCAATAAAGTCATTTTAAGGATTAAACCTTCATTATCTCTTCTTTTTTATTTTCGCCCAGTTCGTCCAATTTCTCCGTAAATTCCTTAACAACCTTTTCAACTTCTTCTTTTCCGGTATATTTTTTGTCCTCCCCTATTTCTTTTTCGGCAAACGCCTTTTCTATTTCTTTCATAAAATCCTGGCGGATGCTTCTTATTGTATTTTTAGCTTCCTCAACTTTTACTGATACCAGCTTTACGAGCTCTTTTCGTCTTTCCTCGGTTAACGCCGGCAGTGGCACTCTAACCACATCGCCGTCAACAACAGGATTAAGCTTTAAATCACTGTCTCCAATAGCACCGGCAATTGATTTTAGAAGAGTTTTATCCCAAACAGAAACTACCAAATTCTGCGGATCCGGAACCGAAATTGAGCCAAGCTCTTTAACTGTCATTTTTGTGTCATATGCGTCTACTTGAATATTTTCAATTAATAAAGGAGTCGGTCTTCCTGTTCTAAGCTGGTTCAATTCAGATTTCAGAAATTCCAGAGATTTCGATAGTTTCACCCTAAGTTCAGCAATATTCATATATAGATAATACTTTGATTAATCGTGCACGGCAAATCTTACAAACTTCTTTACTTCAATTTTTTCGCCGACTTTTGCGACCGTTTCGATTATCAAATCTTTCACTTTTTTGCCGGCTTCTCTGATATATTCCGCCTCAAGCAGTTCGTCCACATTTTTGTATTCGTCGGTGCATACCTGCATTGCAATTTCATGGCAGAGCTTTTTAAAATCTTCTGTTTTAGCTACAAAATCGGTTTCACATGCTACTACTACCAGGCTACCCATTTTTCCCGCACCGTGTATGTAAGCATGTACCAAACCGTCTTTTGTAGTTCTCTCTGCCTTTTTGGCTGCCTTGGCTGCACCTTTTCCAATTAATAACGCCTTAGCTTTTTCGTAATCACCGTCGAACTCTTCTAAAGCCTGCTTAACTTCAAGGACTCCTGCACCTGTCTCTTCTCTAAGTTTTCTGATTTCAAAAACATCTGTTGTCATTTTTCCTCCTTTTTAGCCTTTTTGGCTTTAGTTTTGCTTTTATCTCTTGGCTCCCCAACTTCTTCTTTTATTTCCTTAATTTTATCTGGTTTTGTTTCGTCTAAAACAGGTTCTTTAATTAGTTCTTCAGCTATTTCAGGAGCCTCACTGGCTGTAACTATTACAGGTACATCTGCAGCAGGCACCGAATCATTTGCCTCAGCATCCGCTTTTGTTTCTTCCGGCTGTTCTTTTTTAGCCTCCTCTTCTTTTACATTCCCTGCGACCAACACTTTTTCATATTCTTTATAGCCGTCCAGTATAGCATCAGAAATAGTTTTTAGAATCAGAGCTACGGACTTAATAGCATCATCATTTCCGGGGATTACATAGTCAACTTTTGACGGATCAGAATTAGTGTCAATCAATGACACAACCGGGACGCCACAGGATTTAGATTCGTTTACTGCGGTTCTTTCACGTCTTGGATCCACCACAAAAACCGCGGAAGGATTTCCCTTCAACGAAACTATTCCGCCGATATATTTTTCAAGTTTCTCGATTTCCCTGTCAATCAGGAGTCTTTCCTTTTTAGTGTATTTATCAAGCTCTCCGGAAATTCGTTTGCTTTTCAAGCTCAGTAATTTATCTATGTTTTTTTTGATAACTCTGAAGTTAGTTAAAGTACCGCCTATCCACCTTTCAGTAACATATAGCGCGCCGCATCTCTTTGCTTCAATTTGGATTATCTCCCTCGCCTGCTTTTTTGTCCCTACAAATATTATCTGCCCTCCGTTTTTAGCCGTTTCAAATAAAAAGTCGCAGGCTTTTTTTAATAGTTCTTCCGTCTGCTCCAAATCTATAATATGAACGTTTTTCTTTACGGAAAATATGTAAGGTTCCATCTTCGGATGCCATCTCCTTACCTGATGGCCGAAGTGCACTCCCGCTTCCAAAAGTTGATCGATTTTAGGTGTTTTATATGCCATTTTTTATTAGGAGGAAGGGCAAAACTCTAACGTGTTCCACACACAACGCGGCAAAGAGTTAAAATTTCCCCCTTTTTCTTTTTGAATCGAAATAAATTAATCTCTTCTCACCTGAATCCGCCACGGCGGAAGGGTCTTTCAGGACAGAGATAAGTTAACATATTTTTAAGGGCATAACAAGAGATGTTATTTTTTAAAGAAAAGAGGCATAGCTAAACTCTGGTTCTTCAGGATCATTTGACAAATAAAATAATAATGATAAAAACAAAACTAATGAATATAAAAGAACCCGAATATACCAAAAGTCTAAGAAGTGCTTATATGGAAATTATAGATTTGCTCAAAACCAGCTTTGGGCTGGAAACAGAATATTTAGGAAAGAAACCGTCATGGTGGGGGTATTCAACAAGCTGCTACTATTTAAAAGCCAAAAACGGCGAGTACGTGGTAAGTATTTCAAAATATTCCCCAAATAAAGCCGCATTAGTAAAAAAAGATATATTTTTATCAAATCTTATAGGCTTATCTTTTCCAACCTCATCACATTTAAAAACCACTAAAAATGCCGATTTTATTGTGAAAAACGGTTATATCATAAAAATAAACCACTTTATTTCCGGAACCCCGCCTTTTGATATGAACATAAAAATATTAAAAAATGCCGTAAAAATATTAAAGTTAATTCATTCTATCCAAGCACCTGGCATTAAGATAGATTCACCGAAAAGACTGTCAATATATGATAATAAGAAGTTTTTACACGGTGATCTGACTCCGTCTAACATGCTTGTTTCGAATAATAAAATAGTGTGCATATTGGATTTTGAGCATTGCATATTAGGTCCGGTGGAATGGGACTTGGCAACCTGCCTTGTATTTTCATGGTACAGAATGTATGAAA
>MEVD01000017.1 GCA_001772865.1 candidate division WWE3 bacterium RIFCSPHIGHO2_02_FULL_38_14
AATCTCGCATCTTCGCTGGGTTCAGGATCCCCATCGGGTCCAAAATCAACGCCAAAACCTCTATAGGGTGTGCTAAACACTGCAGCTCTGGATCTTTCAACTAAACCATGAACAGGACTCAAATTAATTTGGTTTTTAAACTTTCCGAAAGTTTCATAGGAACCTACAGGGGTTGTAATTATATCAACACTTTGAAACGGCTTTTCATCACTATTACTATGCGGCTGCTGCTTTTGCGCTTCCGGCGGCGGAACCAATTCATCTGGAACATCATTTATAACGTGATTAGCTATTTTATTTTGAGAATGCAACCTGCCACCCGTATAACACATTGAATAAGGAAAACATTCGACAGGCAGCCTATAATTATTTTTATTAGCTAAACCCTCCGAGGTAGGTGGCTGTATCTCATCAAAGTACACTGTTTGGTCTGCAGGGCAGTCAGTCCCATCTGAATAAGGATCCAGACAGCAAACAGGAGTTGTAGCAGGAGATGTGACCATTGAATTACATTGGTCCTCCCAGTCATACGGCGTAAACATATTACTTGATACACCACCGCACATTCTTTGATTTACAGATAAACTATAATTGGGATCTGAAATTGGGTAGTTACCCTTACAAATGTTGTCACATGGCGGAATAGCTGTATCAAGCTGTTCACTGTATGGAGCAGGAACAACCATGTCACACCATGGGTTTCCAGCTAAAAGCCTGTCACCAGCGTTTGGTATAGCCGCTATATCCTGCGATTCAATAGTTAGCTTCTCCCATAATTCAGTTTCCACGCGTGAACCTTGCAAGTTATCTTGAGGAAAATAATTCACGGGATCGTCCGGTGGAGGCTTGCAATTATTACTTCCAGGAGGGTCATTAGTATATCCGGGAGGACACTTGTCAAACTCCTGCCATTTTACTCCAGCATACGAACTATCATGATCCAGCAATTTGAGCCCTCTAGCGCTTTCAAAATCGCCACCCACAGCGTTTATACCACCGTCAAACCCGCTGGGATCTTTGCATAGCAAGTAGCTCTCCCTAGCAACGTAATCAACACACTCCGTAACTTCAACAGGGGAATTCTCCGCCCCACAATCCAACGAAACATTCATGTTAATAATAGGGCTTCCTGTTTCCGGATCTATTTCTTTAACTCCCCCCAATCCTACTGCCAAGAGCATTTTCATTGAACCATCGCAGTAAAAAGCCAGATAATTTGAATTATTGAAATTGTGTCTGGATTTATACGTCTGCAAAACAAACTTACCGTTGCATACGCCGCCGCTCAAGGTATCACAATCGTCTTCTAGCATTTCGCAGTCGAATTCATCGCCACCGGTATAATCTCTGGTTCTTCCTGAAATTGCACACATACCATCAACTCTCGAAGGATTTACACAAGTAGTGTTGTCGCATATCTGTCCGCTTTGCTCTTTACCCGTCCCAAAAAGCCAGCTACCTGCAAAAGCTTTAACAAAAACTCCGTTAGCGTATTTATTTCCTTCCATAGCACCGTTACTATTAGTCAACTTTTCTTCGGATTTGATAGTACCTTTTATTATTACCCTATTTTTAGGATCATCCATATACCCAGATCTATCCAGCTCACATTCTCCACTTACTAAAGAGTCGCCCCCGCAACCCGTACACTCTAATGACGCCCAGCATTCCGATTCTGGTTCGTTAGGACCTGCTATTGCGTATATATATTTGCCGGGAAAATCAGCTCGGACTAGATCATTTAACTCGGTCAGAAAATCAACATACGTTTGAGGATCTTCAAACCCAGTCGCGTTATTTGTATAGCCAATTCTAATAACCGGCGTTAACCCGTTTTCAAACGCCTGCCTTAAATCGTTATTCCATTCGTCTCTAGCAGAACCTGCCGGGTCATCCGGATTTGTAGTGGCTATATGAACTGTATATCCCATTCCCAAACCAGAAGCCCTAGAATAAAATCCGCCCGGCGTAGATAAAAGCTGAACAGCAGAGTTGACTCCACATCTACTAACATCTGTGAGTCCGGAACAAACATCTCCTATTTCAGGGTTAGACATTACAGCATATTGAAAATCCGGATCGGGGTTTGAATTAAATGCGTTAAACAAAGCAGCCGCCTCTACTTGAGATGGTAACTTTCCAAATTCCTCCCTTAACCTTGAAAGAGCAGGTCCCCTAACAGAAGGGTTATTGAAATCCGCGCCATGCAGCTCAAAAGCACCGGTTTCTGTCAGTATAATAGGTTTGGATGTACCTATAAGTCCCCTCATATTTGCTACAAATCCTGATATGGTACCACTAGGAGTGTTATACGCATTTCCTGCCACACCATATAAATCATCCCAATAAGCACCGGATGAAACACCATTAATCATTCCGGAAAAATGCGGAGAAGTCATATTAAACGCTGGTGAAAGAAGTCTAATATTAGAAAGCGCACCTGCTCCGTCGACTACATCATCCATATAACTTCTAGTTGTACTGGCTATACACGCAATATCAATAGGAGGAGGTTCATCAGCAAAAATAGTGGTTTTTGTAGACAAAACTCCAATACCTAAAAACGCTGCTACAAAAACAAAATTAGTTATTGTCCATAGATAAGCTTTCTTCACATAATAATTATATCATTATGTGTGCTGTAGAAAAGACATTTTGTTTATGTGTGATTTTTAGTTTTTCACCAAAAAACCAATTTCAAGCCAGAATTCATATGTCATTATGATATACTCACAAAATGATAGAAAAACTAAAAGCCCTGGCATATATTTTTTATAAAAGTTTAACATCGCCTGTTTACTACAAAGACCTAGTCGCCGCAAACCTGAACTTATCCATAAAATATTTCCTGTCGCTAACACTGGTACTTTCCGTCATCGGTTCCGCTGTTATGGCTGTTAAAGTGGCGCCTACCATACAAAAAGACGTGAAAAATCTTACCGAAACCGTTTTGGAAGTTTATCCTCAGGATTTGGTAATAAACGTAGAAGACGGGAAAATAAAATTAAACAGAGACGAACCGGTACTAATTCAATTCCCCCAGGATGAGGAAGGAGCCTCCGAAGCAAATGCGGCGCTGGGCTTAGATGATAGCACAGACCTTGAAAATCTTGTAGTACTGGATCCGAACGGAACAATTGAAGACGTTGAAAAATACAAAACATTAATTCTAATAAATGAAACAAACATTTTAGCCAGAAACGCCAGCGGGCAGATTGATGTTCAACCGCTAAAAGATTTGCCCAACGGAGAGTTCACCCGTGAAAAACTGGAGGAATCCATGAAAAAGCTGGGTGACTATGCAAAAGCCCTGCCAATAATTTTATTTTTAATAGGAGTCGGAGGATCTCTGGTAGTAAACAGCGTAACAAAGTTTTTAATTTTTTTTGCAATGGCTCTGGCTTTAAAAGCCGCTGCAATGGTATACGAAATAAACCTGCCGTATTTGAAATTATTCCAGATTATTATTCACACTTTTACTGCGCCATTTATAATGGAAACCGTACTTAGCATTTTTAACTTAAAGTTTCCGCTTCCGTACTGGCAATTTATGCTGGGTTTGCTAATTGCCGGATATTTGCTGGTTAAAATCGGCGGAGATTACAAAGCACAGCCTGGGTTGAAAAAGGTTGAAAAACAGGATTGATAATTTCTGCGTTTTATTTCGGAATTTTTAATTTTACAGGGCAAATATTTATTTTCCCCTTAAGCTAGATTTATAATTGAACTTTAAGCTTATAATATGATAGGATTTTGAGGCTAATGATCCGGCGTAGCGCAATGGTAGCGCGGCTCCCTGTTAAGGAGAAGGTTGCAGGTTCGAGTCCTGCCGCCGGAGCCAGAAAGCCCTTTTTTCCCTCGGTAAGAATTATAAATAATTCAAAATGATATGATAGTGTTATGAAACTTCAGAACAAAGTAGTAATAATAACTGGTTCAAGCAGAGGCATTGGAAAAGCCGTTGCTTTAACTTTTGCAAAAGAAGGTGCGAAGGTAGTAGTAAACTACAATAATTCAAAGGACAGGGCGGAGGAAGTAGTCAACGCAATAACTGTGATGGGTTCTGAATCTTTCGCTGTAAAAGCAGATGTTTCTAATGAAGCCGAAGTTAAGCGAATGATAGACGAAACAGTAAATCGGTTTGGAACGATTGATATACTCGTAAATAATGCCGGTATTGTTTTTGATATTCCCTTTATGGAAAAAACTGTTGATCAATGGCAGAAGGTTCTTGGCGTTAACCTTATCGGTGTATTTTTATGCTGTAAATATGCTTCTCCTCATATGAATGAGGGCAGTAGGATTATAAACATTTCCTCAACAAACGGTATTTACAGTATGCACCCTGAATCAATGGACTACGATGCTTCAAAGGCTGGTGTGCTTGCCATAACCAGGAGTTTAGCTCAAGAACTGGCACCAAAAATACTTGTAAACACAATTGCACCCGGATGGGTTGATACTGAAATGAACAAGGATCTACCGGAAGATTTTGTTAAAAAAGAAACTGATAGGATTTTTGTAAAAAGATTTGGACAGCCAGAAGAGATCGCAAAAGCGGCACTATTTCTTGCTTCTGAAGACTCCAGTTATATATCCGGGACAACTATTGTTGTGGACGGTGGTTATAGCTCTTAAATCAGTACTATAGGTTGTTAATATATTCGTTTTGAGGTATAATTATAAAAGATTTCATAAGAACCCATTCTCTCAATAGGGAGGTTTAGATGGCTCTGCATTTCGTTTCCAAGGTTTGTGTTGGCTGTGGTAATGGCTTCCAGACGAGTAACAACTCGGACAAGTGCTACAACTGCACTCTGGATGACATCACACATGGAAACCCACCGGAAGAAGGCGACTTCAACACCGCCAGGATCGTCTCAGGTACCCTCTCCGCTCAAGAACGCAACTATCTCCAGCAAGATCTGGAATCGGCTGAGCTCGGGCGAACCACTGAAGAGGATACAGGCGACGAGGAAGAAGACGACGACTGGGAGTACGACGAGAACGAAGACGCCAGGTTGGGGCATGAAGGATAGGCGGCAAACAGCCTGCTCAATAAGAGCGAAAGTTTCACAGGGTCTCCTGGTATGGATTATCTTCATTGATTACCCAGCTACGAGACCCTGTTTGCGTTTTATCGAGATATTTCTATAAATACAGGAAGTAGACTTCGAATAAAGTTCTGTATGGGGAGCCAAATTGTATGTTGCTTTGCAAAATGCGCCGCCAATACAGTTGCGCTTGACCCACCCTGCCCATTCGCGCGCAACATCATGGAACTCCCTTTTTGTTTGCCAAATTTTAATATTTTTGATACCATTGTATTAAGCAAGTTAATATACACTCAATATAAGTAGTGTATTATAATAGTTTATCAAAGTCAAACCTTTATGGCTAATACAGTTAGCGAAAATATCCGCAAATTGCGAATTAAAAAAGGAATCTCACAAGATCGCCTCTCAAAAGACGCTGATTTAGCGTTAAATACGGTTGTAAAGATAGAAACCGGCGAAAGCCCGAACCCTACTGTGAACACATTAGAAAAAATAGCCAAAGCCCTCGGCGTGCCGACGGCAGAATTATTTAAATAAATTTATGAATCAAATTGTCTATATTTTAAAAAATGAATCAATGCCGGAGTATGTAAAAATTGGTTTTACTCATGGCGATGTTAAAGAAAGACTTAGGCAATTAGACCGAACAGGTGTACCACTTCCGTTTGAAGTTTATTACGCGGCAACAGTAGAAGACGCTGAAAGAGAGGAAAAATGGCTTCATTCCATTTTTGCCGATCGTCGAGCGCGAGATAGTAGAGAATTTTTTAAGATGAATCCAGAATATGCAGCACTTGCATTGAAACGAGTAGAGATCAGGGAAACCAAGATTGATAGTGGGTTAACTCCCGAACAAGAAAAAGAAGTCGATGAGGTTAAAGAAAGACGCTCAAGATTTCATTTCGCACAGTACGGAATTCCTGTCGGATCTAAACTTACCTTTACCCGAGATTCAAATATTGTTGCTGAAGTAGTAGAAAATGACAAAATTAAAATTAACGGCAAAGTAAATAGCTTATCAAGTTTCGCTATGGAATTGTTGGGGTATTCAAGACGGCCACAAGGAACGCTCTATTTTGAATATGAAGATGAGATTTTAGACGACAGACGACGAAGGATGGACGAAAGCGAACCTAGCGAAAAAGAAATTGAGACGGCTGGAGATGCGTGGATACAACAGCAAGCTGATATAGAAAGAGGAAAATAAATTTATGGCGACAAAATCTTTAAATAAGAACTTACATTCAGCAAGGACGGCAAAAACAGATGAGTTTTATTCTCAACTTGTTGATATTGAAAAAGAACTGAAACATTATAAAGATCAGTTTCGTGGCAAGGTTGTTTATTGTAATTGCGACGATCCGTATGAGAGCAACTTTTTTAAATATTTTGCATCCAACTTCAACGCGCTGGGTTTAAAGAAGCTCATCACCACGAGCTACAGCGGATCACCGATTGTTGGGGGTCAATTACCGCTATTTCAAGTGGCTGGATCAAAGGGCAAGCAACCGTTTAAAATCGAAATCAAAGAAGTGCCGGATACAGACAAAGATGGCGCGATAAATCTTGATGACGTTAAGTATTTGCTCAAACACGACAAAAATACCGCCACGCCACTAAAAGGTAGTGGTGATTTTCGAAGTGATGAGTGTATAGAATTGCTCAAGCAAGCTGATATTGTTGTAACCAATCCGCCTTTTTCTCTATTCCGTGAATATGTTGCACAGCTGATGGAGCACAAAAAGAAGTTTTTAATTCTTGGTGATCAGAACGCTATAACCTACAAAGAAACTTTTAGTTATATAAAAGATGATAAATTGTGGCTTGGCTATGACAACGGCGGAACAAAATGGTTTCAGGTTCCAATGGATTATGATATTCCAACGGAGTCAAGAAAGAAAATTGTAAGTGGTGTGAAATATTTCAGCATGGGAAGAATTTTGTGGTTTACAAATCTTGATACCACTAAAAGACACGAAAATTTCGTGTTGTATAAAAAATACACATCAGAAGAATTTCCTAAGTATGACAATTACGATATTATAAACGTTGATAAGGTTTCAGATATTCCAATGAACTATAAAGGTGTTATGGGCGTTCCGATTACATTTGTTGACAAATATAACCCTAAGCAATTTGAAATACTGGGTGTAGCTAATTCTGCAAGATGGATTGGTTATAAATGTCTTACTTTAATACAAGGTAGAAAAATATATAATCGCATTTTGATTAAATTAAAAAAATAATATGAAAATTAACTTACATAAAATTACAATTCGGAAAGTAATTGCTGGTTATATAGAGAACGACAAAGAGGGAGGAGTAACGGCTTACGAGAGCAAATTGAATATTCGCCCAAAATATCAGCGCGAGTTTGTGTACAAAGAAAAACAACGCAATGCTGTAATTGAAACTATTAAAAACAGCTTTCCGCTGAATGTGATGTATTGGATGATCAGAGATGACGGCGGTTACGAAGTGCTGGACGGTCAACAGCGCACCATCAGCATTGGACAATATGTTACTGGCGACTTTTCATTAAACGACCGCTTTTTCCATAATCTGACCAAAGAAGAGCAGGATAAAATTTTAGATTATGAACTGATGATTTACTTCTGCGAAGGCACTGACAAAGAACGGCTGGATTGGTTTAGGATTATCAATATTGCCGGAGAGAAATTGACCGACCAAGAAATTCGCAACGCGGTTTATACTGGCCCGTGGCTTTCTGACGCAAAATTGAAATTCAGCAAATCAAATTGTGTGGCTTACTTATTGGTAAATGATGGCGGATCACTGGTTAGCGGTTCACCAATTCGACAAGAGTATTTAGAAACCGCGCTTTCGTGGATCAATGACGGCAAAATTGAAGATTACATGGCAAAACATCAACACGCTAAAACTGCGGATGAATTATGGAATTATTTTCAAAATGTGATTGCGTGGGCGCGAGAGGTCTTTACAAATTATCGTCGGGAAATGAGTAATGTGCCGTGGGGCACGCTGTATAACCAATTCAAAGGTAAAAAATTTGATTCAAAGAAACTGGAAAAGGAAATATCCGAGTTGATGCAGGATGAAGATGTGACCAAAAAGTCTGGTATTTACGAATATGTTTTGACTAAAAATGAAAAGTTTTTGAATATTCGCGCTTTTACCGACAAGATGAAGCGAGAAGCGTATGAGAGACAGAAAGGTATTTGTCCGCACTGCAAAGGAGAGAACAAGAAAAAGAAATGGGAAATTGAAGAAATGGAAGCCGACCACATCAAGCCATGGCACGAAGGCGGAAAAACAACAGCAGAGAATTGCCAGATGTTGTGCAAAGAACACAACCGAACTAAATCTGGAATATGAAATCTTTTTATGGACAGAGAAAATATTTTAAATGAGATAACAAATTTTTACCTTAACTCAAGAGATTTTAATGGTATATCGATTGAGGACTTGTATAAAAAATCATCTCTTTCGGAAGATAAATTTAAAGAAGAAATTACTGCGCTAATCAATAATCGGAAGATTGATTTGATATACGAGGGCGATATTCCAAACCCGCACATCAAACCATTTCCTGCGCCAACAACAGAAAAACAAATTGAAAAACTGCACCAGTTTCAAATTGACAAACACATTAAACAATCAGAATCAAGCGCAGAAACATTTGGTGAGGGGGATTTCAAAATAAGATTTGTTCAAGGAATTGGCTGTTGTGTTTATCCGGCACCAGATCATCTGAAAAATAAAGTTGATTGGAAAAAATATGTTTCTCGGCCATTTACTTTGCGCTTGGCTATGGGTGAATGGCAGTTGAGGCCATATTTTTTTGAACTCGGTATTTTAGCAATTTACAGAAACGATCCGCGGTATACATATTGGACAGATGATATAACTGGCTCAATAAGCTATGTTGAGGAAAAATTACTTAATCCGTCGGATCAAATTTTCATTGAGCATTTTGGCTTTGGTTTTGGTGACGGCGGTATTCGCGCCGTCGCTGTTCTACTTACTGATTTGGCAAAATTAACACCTGAACATCAGCAGATTTGGAAAGCAAAAATGTTGGGCGGATATTATAAATATCGGCTACACCCAGAATTCCGAAGGTCTACTCTTGGTGATTTTTATGAAAAAGAATCTATTTTCTCGGCATTTCTTAAAGAGTTAGAGGTTATAAAAGAAATGTCAGAAAAAATTAGTGGCATTTCATTGATTAACAAAACATTTGAATACGATGAAAAACCTGAAAATTTTGGCTTCCTGATTTTACCGACATTGCGGGAATATGAACTGTTTTGCCATACATTAGATCGTATGATGAGTGATAATTTAAACAGAGAATTTTTTAAGGATAAAATTGTTGAATCTGATCTTTCAGCGGGCGAAACAATGAAAAAAATTGATAACCAACTTATCCGAAAACTGGAGATTTGGATTAATAAAACTGTTAGATTTTCCGATCATGGGCCGAAAGATGAAATGTTTAAAATCTTCCGTGATATACGCGGTCTTCGATCTAAACCCGCGCACTCACATTTTAAAAATGAATGGAATTTGAGATTTTACGAAGATCAAAAGAAACTGATAAAACAGACATACACAGCAATACGAACCCTACGACTCATCTTGGCGAATCATAAACTCGCGAAGTTGGTTGAAGTTCCAGAGTGGTTATTCAAGGGAGAAATTAGAACATTTTGAGCGGCGCGCCAGTTTTACTGGTACGAAATTCGGCGGCGGCGGAAAGCGAGGGCGGGCAAAAATTCCTTCCCCCCAACCCCCTTCCTTTTTACCCGCCCGAGCTTAAAAGTTTTTCAAAATTCGGCGTTCGGATTTTCGCTAAAAAAAGTTCGGATTTTGTTCAGCGTTCGGAGCCATAAACATTTAATTGTTTTCATACTTACCATAAAGTTGACCACAAGCAGCATAAATATCTAACCCAAAACTCTGCCTCAAAGTCACCCTTATTCCAGCTTTTTCAATAATCTCCATAAATTTATCCACTCTGGTTACACTTGGTCGCTTAAATTCCACCGTGCCAGGTCCTGGATTAAATCTGATTAAATTTACATGGTATAGGTAACTTTTAGCTCCTTGCTTCTTTATTAGACTTACCAATGCCTTCGCATGTTCTAAACTGTCATTTGTTCCTTCCATTAAGGCGTATGCTATAAAGACTTTGTTATTCGTGGCTAAAACATATTTTTTAACAGATTCCATTACAGTTTCAATGGAATATGCCTTTGTAATAGGCATCAATTCAGCTCGCTGGTCACTAAAAGGTGTGTGCAAAGAAAACGCCAAGTTAATTTGAGGAAACTCTTTTGTTAAACGCTCTATGCCAGGAACCAAACCAACAGTGGAGACGCTTATCTTGTGACGGCTAATACCTATCTTGTCTTTATCAGTCAAAATCTTAATTGCTTCCCAAAGGTTAGGATTAGCAAACGGTTCGCCCATTCCCATAAAAGACACACTACCTGCTGGCAGTTTCTTTTGCTTGAAATATAAAACCTGGTCAGCAATTTCATCTGCTGTAAGGTTTTTCTTAAAGCCGATTGCACCTGTAGCACAGAATTTACAGGCTAAAACACAACCCGACTGTGAAGAAATACAAAGAGAAGAATGGAAATAATCTCTTTCATCTGTAGGTTTAAATAACATTCTTACAGTTTCGATTCTCTGCCTATCTGTAGTTTCAAAGAGAATCTTTTGAGCTTGACCACCTTCCATTTCATAAATATTTGTAAGTGAAAGAACTTTATCACCAAGTTTTTCAATCACAACTTCTCTTAAGTCCTTAGATAAGGTGCTGATTTCGGAATAACTCTCAATACCATTGTTATAAATGGCTTGCTTAACTTGCTCAAACCTATAAGGCGGTGAGTTCATATTATTTAGGATATTTCCTATTTTTTCCAATCTCGTTTCAAACACATTTACCTTCTTCATTACATAATAGAGCTTCGCTATACATTTCCTAGCGGAAATGCTATCAGTAATATTAATTTTTGATAATTAAAAGAAAGAACGCTGGTAAGACCTATTCAAAGGACTTACAGAAGTATTAAATTAAGGTTAAAAAATCCACATTGTGCGTGTATTATAGCAAATAGTAGTAAAGTTACACTGTTATGAACTCCGGAACTTCCTCAAGTATTGAAACATCAAAAGTTTTTAATGCGTCAACCAGCCAGAGCCATTAAAATTTCCCTTTATACCAACATTTGTGGTCCCCACGGGCAAGCCCGTGGCACCCTTGCGCCATAAGCTTCGCAGGCGCAAATAAAGTCACCCATAGTAGAGGTTAGAACTTGATAATATCAACAATCACCAGCTTCTATTTGGCACCGCCAAATACACCGACAAGCCGGCGATCACCTTGTGATCTAATGCGAAGCGTCACGCAGGTGGTTTGCTGTATTTTAACTCGCTTCGCAAGTTAAAGTATAATGTCCTCATGAAACTTCAAAACAAAATAGCACTTGTCACAGGTTCCAGCAAAGTACCTGTTTCAGGCGTTGAAACAAAAAAGGAGTTGTCACCGGAACAACACGAAGAACTACTAAGAGCATTGAAAGCCCGTTTTGAGAAAAACACGAACCACCATAAAGGTCTTGTATGGGCTAAAGTACAAACAAAGCTGGAAGCTAATACTGAAAAACTGTGGTCACTTGCTGAAATGGAAAGAACTGGCGGCGAACCGGATGTTGTTGGTCATGATAAAAAGACAGGCGAATACATTTTTTATGATTGTTCAGCGGAAAGTCCTAAAGGCCGTAGAAATGTTTGTTACGACCGTGAAGGGCAGGACGCAAGGAAAGTATTTAAACCAAAAGATAACGCTATTGATATGGCAGCTGCCATGGGCATTGAGCTTTTAACGGAAGAACAATATAAAGAGTTGCAGAAACTTGGAAATTTCGATACAAAAACGTCGAGCTGGGTGAAAACACCTTCTGATATTAGAAAACTCGGCGGCGCTCTCTTTGCTGATCGCCGCTACGGTAATGTCTTCGTATATCACAACAACGCGTCTTCTTACTATGGCGCTAGGGCGTTCCGTGGATCGCTAAGAGTCTAAATTGCGAGCGGTAGTGAGCAATTATGATGTGTCCTACTTCATCATTTTGCAAAGACTCTAATAAAGAAATTGAATGGCTATTTTGTTTTTATATCAAACACTTTCTAACTTCCTTTACCGAGTAGAGCCAAGAAAAACTCTTATTTGAATTTTCAATCATTTCACTAACTTTTAGAATAAAAGATTAGCGACAATATTCTATAGTATCATTTTTCTGATTATTGACGTACTAACATTTATTCTAAACTTTATATTGCTATTCTAACAAAAACACCTTCTAACATACTATCCTACATACTGATATAATCAGACTATGCAAAGCAATTTGCCTAAAAACCTTAATAAATACTTTTGGGACACAAACATAAGCAATTTATCGCTAGAAAAAAACTCTACATATATAATAGAAAGACTTCTGGAATTGGGTGATCTTAACGAATTGGAATGGTTAAATAAAAATTATTCAAAAGAACAAATATCAAAAATTTTACAAAGCTCCCGCAGAATCAGTCCAAAAACAGGAAACTTCTTCTCAATATATTATGGGATTCCTAAGGAATCACTAGTATGCATGAAGAAACACTCTATTTAAAAACAAAAATTGCCTTAGAGAAAGTGCAAAATGAGATAATACTCAAAAATTTCTACTTGGCAGGAGGAACCGCACTTGCATTGCAGCTTGGACATAGCATGTATGAAAATTGCTGCTATCTCGCAAAGAGGAACTAAGAAAGATTTTGTTGATTTATATGTTCTTTTGCAAAAATATACCTTGGACGAAATGCTAAAAGCATTTGAAAAGAAATATACAGGGACAAGCTATCAGAAATTACATATTTTAAAATCGTTAGTATACTTTGATGATGCAGAAAATGACCCTGAGCCAGACTATATATCCCCGATCAAATGGGAAGATGTAAAAAACCTCCTTACATCCTCTGCTATGTAGAGCCATGAAAACCGAACCAAATACTTCATTCTTCCAAAAAGCGGTCCCCATGGCTCAAAAAAAGTAATCCCAACCATACACTTCCAAGTTAAAACCGAGCAATTCTTTACTTCAATATGGTAATACCAGGGTTGCCTACTGGCAACTCGTTCTGACTGGGATCCCAAAGTATATAAACTTTACCATAGGTTTCTTCTATGCTTTTAACAACCTTGGCAGCTTCCTCCTGAGACAAATCAGGAAGCGTTGCATTTATTTTAGGAATCTCCTCTTTATGATAATGCCAATTTGCTTTCTCGGTATCAGATAATGACTTCCAAGTGTTTGTATCAATTATTGTTTCGACTCCCACCAATCTAGCGCTCTCGCTATCACTATCATAAAGCTGGCATTCTGTCAGACCTCCAGATACTACCTTACAGTAATGGTGAGCAATTTTTTTCTCTTCATTGGGAAAATGCATTTCAGCATCAATATGAAGAGCCCAACCTGCGTGTGGTTTTTTTACGTTTGTTTCAGTATTCTGAGTAGTAGGGCTAGGGCTTGTAGTTGTTTTATTATTCGCTTGTGGTTCAGTAGCTTGCGTTTTAAGCGAGTAACCAACAACCGCTCCTACAACCAAAGCTCCCACCACCCACATAAAAGTGCTCCGTTGATTCATACACACCTCCTTTCATTTAAAGTTATAGATATGTATCTATGTATATCTCGACAAATTAAGAGTGTCAACTATTTCGGTCAAATCTTTGAATTGACAATTATCACTGTCCGGGTTCATACTTTCCGTAATGTCCAAAATACTTTTAAGCAAGCTTGGATTGTTTCTCCTCGCCGTTGTAATTATTGTTTTGGTTATATTCAAAGGCAGGTTCTTTGAGGGTCTTGGAACAAAATACCTTTGGGTTAAGGACCAGCAGGCCGTAAACGTTGATAAAAGTGATCCTGAGTGGCTTGACAAATACTGCAAACTTGAAATTAAAAATCTTCCAAAAGTTCCTTTTGCTAACAAAGGTCTTGAGAAAGACATAAATGGCGAAGATGTGCAAGAGTACGGCATCCCGGACATTGACTTGAAGAAAATAATTCCAGAAGACAAATGGAATGAAACCGAGGGTTGTGGTTTATGGTACAAATATAGCGATGAGGAAGCATACCCATCGGTTGGCGTTGATTACGCATTTCACATAGATGTGGCCAATACCTTTAAAGAGAATGTGGACAGGCTTATCACTGAATCAATGGATGAGAGCTGGGAGAAAATATCTCCAATAAGTGATAGTGATGCGGGACGACCATTTTATATGTATGATGGTTTTCCCCTAATATTTATGCGAGAGAACAAAAAACTAGGAACCGTAGAATACATGACGGCAGATTTCGGGGCAAACACGTTTTTCATGAATTTCTACGTATATGAAAAGTAACCACATCGGAAAATATCCCAATAGCTTCTCCTAAAAGAATTTTTCTAACATCCCACACATTGCAGAGCTAAATATGGTAAAACATATACATATGAAAAAACTGCTCCTAATGATTATAACTTTAGCGTTAATCCCTTTTCCTACCAGCATCTCTTACGCTCAAGAGAATAACCACACAGCTCGCGAAGAAGCTGAAGGAAAAATTATCTGGGAAAAATTTCAAAATAAAGAAACCTCTTGCGAAAGTTTGTCCGATGAAAACTTTGGTACACTCGGTGAATATTTTATGGGGCAAATGGTTGGTGATTCTCACGAAGCAATGAATACTATGATGGAAAAAATGATGGGTAAAGAAGGTGAGGAACAAATGCATATCGTAATGGGTAAAAGATTAAGTGGCTGCAATACATCTGCTCAAGTACCTCAGAGTGGAAGTGGTTATATGCCAATGATGTGGATGATGGGTTCGGGTATGTTACCACAAGCGAAAGGAGGTGGAAATCTTATGATGGGTTATGGTTGGAACGGCTTTAATACTTTTGGATGGCTTTTTATGATCTTCTTCTGGTTGCTTCTGATTCTTGGTGTAATCGCGTTGTTCCGTTACCTTTCCAAGTCCGGGTCAAGTAAAGAAGGAAAAACCCCTCTTGATATTTTAAAAGAACGTTATGCACGAGGAGAAATGAGTAAAAAAGAATTTGAAGAAATGAGGAAGGATTTAACTTAGGAAAATTGCAATAAAATATATAGACAATCAAAGATTATATTACATGTTAATAGTTTGGTAACGCAACACGACAAAAAGAAAACCGCAGGTTATTTACCTGCAGACACGAGGGTCCGTTTAATTTTGATCATACAGAATTAGAGTCAGTGGAATTCATTTCACTTTCTGAAATACAAAAAATGATCGCAGACGGCAAACCTTTTACGGAAGGTTTTACAATTTCTCTAAAACTGTTTCTTGAGTCAAAATAGTTATAATATTGTTTGTCCGATAAACCATATTGATATAAATCTCCCTATTAATAATAAAATACTTCTAACAGGTATGCTAGCCTGTAAAAATAAAAAATCCCCGGACTAATTAAAGGCCGAGGATTTCTTTTAAATTCCTTGTAACTAGGTTACGGAACTATATAATTGATCCCGCTGGCTGCATATACACCTGCGCTATCGTCACCAACACCTTTCAACAGATCAAAGTGATCTGTTCTGGATCCCGGACCAAAGGGACTTGCCTGCAGTACTGCAACCGGCAATTTCAATGTGGCATTACCGTTACCCTGGCCATTTGTGGTAAGTTCACCGACATCCAAGAAACCACAAGCCGATGCGTGTGTGGGTCCGCATACCAAGAATACTCCATGATAATTAGTGTTCGGCTCAGCATTTTTAAGAGAAACCGTTAATCTAAGATCGCCGTTGGCGTTCTGATTAAAGTTCACAAATCCAAAGCCCGTTGGACCAAGCATATCAAGTGTACCGACGCCTCCGGATGCAACATCCTGAACTAAGTCAACCTTTGTGGCTGCCGAAGCAGCGACACTACCTGGAAGCAAAGCTACTGCTACTAATAAGAGTGAAATCGAAAAAACAGTCTTTAATTTCATTTACTTATTCACCTCCTTAATGTTTAAATATGGAAATTAATTTATATGATATAACTTATAATATTATTTATTAACAAAACATTCAGTCAAATGAATTACTAAATCTTAGTGAACTACCTTACACTTTGATTAAATTACTGAATTAGCAATAAAATATATAATGTACATATAATGAAAAAAGTCCTCGCACACTTCCCTCTATACCTATTTTTAATATTTTACATAGCAGTAGCCTTCGCAACATACAAAACTTTTCCAATTGCCAACGGCGAGGAATTCAGAATATTAAGGGCTAAAGAAACTTTAGACCATTTTTTCATCGGTGAATTTAAAGAAAAGTTGGAGCAGCCTGTTCCGAATTATTTTATTTATAACCTTTACCCAATGGTAATGGTTCTACTCAATCCGAATTTTTATTATGAGTGGTTCCACTTATTTAATTTATTGTTTGCTTCTATTGGCTTTGTTGCAGTTTACGCGCTGGCGGTAAATATAAGCAAACAGGTTTGGGTCAGAGCAGGTGTATTAACTGCGCTTCTGCTTTTTCCGCGATTTTTCGGAGAACTGGGAATAAATCCGGTTGACATGCCATTTATGGTTTTTTATTTACTGTCTATATTGGCAATTTTAAAGTTCGGCAAAAACTCTGCCGATCACTGGTCTACATTACTTATCGGAGTTTTATTCGGGATCACACAAGGTTTACGACAGATCGGTTTTGGTGTTTATATACTCCTGATTATTTCGGACTTATACGATTATTACAACGGACAAAAACAAGAACTTAAGGATTTATTGAAAACCAAACTTTTAAAATATATCTACATTTTCATAATCGCTAATTTTTTCATGCTCATTACCTGGCCAAACTTTGCGATAAATATATTCAAAAATTATGCGTGGTACTTGTTTATAGGATCTAAATTTTACTTATGGGATTTCGGACTGCTTTTTTTCGGAAATTTTTTAACGAACGAACAAAGGCCGTGGTTCTATCTTCCGTTTTTTCAACTTATCACTTACCCGATTTATATCCTTTTGCTCTTCTTGCCGACACCTTTTATTTTCAAAAGACTGATAAAAAATAAAACGTATTTTATGCTTTCCACTGCGTTATTCTTTAATTACCTATTATATTTCGTGCTCAAGCCTGTCTTATACGATGGTATAAGACATTTTCTATTTCTGGCGCCGATAATAGTTTTGCTCGCTGCCGTAAACCTGGAAATGATTTTGTCAGCACTAAAAAACAAACTCATAAGATTTAGCATTGTCGGTATAATAGCAATCAACCTTTTGATATTAACAATTTACACAATAAAAGAATACCCTTACCACTACCCGTATTTTAACAAAATAGCATTCGCTTTCGGCAATCCGTATAAACTTTTTGAATCCGACTATTCAAATACAAAATACCGCGAGGCTTCCGAATGGATTAGAGACGAGTATTTGAAAGACGAAAGCGTGTACAGCCACTCGGATCTAAAAAGCATGCTTAAAATTTATGCATGCGACAATGCATTTACTCTCGATTACTTCTCGCACAAAAAATTCCTTTCGGTAATACAAAAAGAGAAAGCTGATTTAATTGTGTGCGACTATAGAAACCTAAAGCAAAGCGGATACGAAGGTGAGATTATTAAAGAATTTTATTTGAACGGGTACGATGTATTATATGTGATGAAGCTAAAGTAATGAAATCGCTTCTAACCCAGCTCAAATGTTGTAACTCCATATATCTTTTTATAATGTATTTTAGGTGAATTACCAAGGTACATCCTTGCACAACCGAACATTTCTTTCATATTGTATTTCCGGGCTAATTTAACCGCATTTTTATTAATTTCAGGAATATCAAGATAAACTGTTTCCCCCGCCACATAACTTGTTAATCCTTTAAACAATTCCTCCGCCGTTTCATAATTACTGGCAAAAAGAGGCCCAATTTTATAGCCTGTTATACACTTTCTTATAACACCATACCCCTGCAAGCCGCTCTCATTCACATACTTTAGAGACTTGCTGTCGGGCAAACTCAGCCAGGCTTTCAAAAAAGTTGTTCGGTCAAAGCCAAAGCACTCTTTATCCAACTCTAATATTTGCTCAAAATCATTAACAGTTATTATCTTTACATTTCTGCTGTACTTATGCTTTTCGGCAATACTTTCCATTCTCAAATTTCTATGATAAAACTTGAATCCCCACTTTTCATAGATCGGCTGCATTTTAAAAACACCATCAATCCCAATAACTGCGTCTTTATCAAGTCTTAAAGAAAGTGTTTTAAAAAGATATTTGGCAAGCTTGGTTCCCAAACCCTCACCACGATATTCAGGTTTAATAATAAAAATACCGCCGAATCCAAATTTCCCGTTATATGAAACTCCCGAGATACTTCCAATCATTTTTCCTTCCCTCTTTAAAGCATAAAAACCATCCGGATCCATTTTCCAAAACACCTCTGCATCATACAAACCGGGATTCCAGCCTTCCTGCTTTGCCCAATCTACGGCAATCAAAAGCTCACTTTTGGTCATTTTTCCGATTTTTTCATTCATAATGACCGCATCCTATATAATTAGAGGTAGAACATCTTGACATTAACTATGAAACTAAATTGGGTTTTGGAAGATAAATACAGCGTTAAAATCTACCAAGAGGTGACACAAAAAATCGAAAACGGCTTTCAACAAGAACGAAGGTTTTACATTCTCCCTTACTTGCCGGAAAAATTCAGAGACAGAGTAGTTTACTTTCCTTATATCGAATCTTACTTAAACAATATTAAAAAATTTAACGAATTAATAAACTTTGAAGATATACCATCCGAAGTACAAAAAGACATATCAAATGCGTACCAGCCATATAAACTTTCCTACAACCAAAAATT
>MEVD01000018.1:0-5544 GCA_001772865.1 candidate division WWE3 bacterium RIFCSPHIGHO2_02_FULL_38_14
AAATCTACACCCTTGCCTGGTATGGTATGTGCAATTATAACAGTTGGGCGTTGAGAAATCGTCTTAGCCATATTGCAGGAATTTATAACTTCTTCAATGTTGTGTCCGTCTATCTCAATTACATACCAGTTGAACGCTTCAAGTTTTTCTCTCAAAGGCTCCAAAGGCATTACATCTTCAGTATACCCGTCTATTTGAATATTATTTCTGTCTATGATCCATGTCAAATTTGTTACCCGCTTGTTGCCGGCAAACATTGCGGCTTCCCAAGTTTGGCCTTCATCCAGCTCTCCGTCGCTTCCCATGCAGTATATTCTGTATGATTTGTTATCCATTTTTGCGGCGATTGCCATTCCTATTGCCTGAGACAATCCCTGGCCCAAAGGTCCTCCGTTACTTTCAATTCCGGGAAGAGTTCCGAGATGTGGATGTCCCTGGAGGTCGGATCCGGTTTTTCTTAAAGTTTTTAGTTTCTCTCTTGAAAAAAATCCCCGGTGAGCAAGGGCTGCGTATAATATCGGACAGATATGTCCGCTCGATAGAACCAGTCTGTCTCTGTCTGGATCGGAAGGGTTTTCCGGGTCTATGTTTAAAATATCCCAGTAAAGCGCCGCAAAAATATCGGCGGTTCCCATCGGCCCTGCGCTGTGACCGGACTTGGCTTCCAGAAGCATTTTCACTACGGACTGCCGGAGTTCATATGCAGTTTCTTCCAGGCGCTCTATTTTATGGGTATGAGGCTTGCGGTTTTTATATGTGGGCATTGAAGTACAGTATAAAAGTTTTATTTAAGTTTCTCAACTTTTGTATTGCAGCAAATCTTGTGAGTTTTATAGATTTTTGGTTCTGTTGTTTATAGGTTTATACTTGAGGTAAATTCCTATACTAAGATGGAAAGGAGGGTCGTCATGGAAGAGAAGTGCACCTGCGGAAGGTGCCCTGTTTGCGGAAAACTTTCGAAAGAGTTTCGAGGATGCGAAGTGTGCTCCGGCGCCGGGCCGGAACCGGGCAAGGTTTACGACTTGAGATGTCCGGTGCACGGGCACCCCGAGATTCCAACCCCGGAGACACCCTTAAAGTAAGCGGGTACGGAATCTCCTTACTTTCCGGCGTGAGAATTGATGCAATTTTCTGACGCCGGGGAGTCTTTTAAAAGATTTCATATTTGCAAATTCTGTCATTATCTGCCCCCATTATTATAGTTTCGAGAACTTTGATAGAATGGGCTCGATATGAATTTCTTAATAAAAATCCACTCATTGTGGATATTTGGAGTTTTTTTGTTTTTTGTCGCATTTGGGTACCTAATTTTTAAAGAAGAAAGTGAGTTGTTTTCACCTGTATTGGGTTTGAATATTGATTCCGAGACATCTTCAACTATCGAGGGATCAGCTGTTGAGGAAAATCCATTCTCTTATGATGAATCTTTCACTCTGGAAAAAAATTTTTCAAACAGAAGAAAGTTTACATATATAACAGACTTAAAAGCCGACGAAATACTTTTAATTACTACCGGGGATGTTATTCCGTCCAGATCCGTTAACCATATAAGCGTTAATAAAAATAATTTTAAGTGGGCGTTCGAAAATGTGGCACCTTTATTAAAAAGCGCCGACATTACATTTATAAATATGGAAGCTCCTCTTATTAAAAACTGTCCTTTAACAGATGAAGGTTTTATTTTCTGCGGGGACGAGAGGCATTTGGAGGGGCTTACATTTGCCGGTGTCGATGTAGTTAATTATGCCAACAACCACATGGGCAATTACGGAACTGAAGGTATAGATAACACTAAAAAACTTCTTGATTCGGCGGGTATTCTATCGGTGGGATTAAGCACCGGCCCGGTTTATAAAACCGTAAAGGGCGTTACATTTGCTTTTCTGGCATACAACTCGCTAGGAGTTCCAGAGCCTCTTCTTTCGTATGCTGATAAAGATAAAATGAAAAGGGAAATAAGTGCGGCGGACAAAGCCGCAGATGTGGTGGTTGTGGGCATGCAGTGGGGCGAGGAGTACACCACACGTATTACATCCTTGCAGAAGGAGCTGGCGCACTTGGCTGTAGACAGCGGTGCTGATTTGGTAATAGGCAATCATCCTCACTGGATTCAGCCGATGGAGATTTATGAAAACGGAGTTATTTTATACGCCCACGGGAATTTAATATTTGACCAAATGTGGTCTACGGAAACCAGGCAGGGGATTATAGTCGGATTTATTTTTAAAGGAAAGAAATTAGAGGATCTGGCGTTTACTCCTGTTTTAATAGAAGGCTACGGACAGCCCATAATTCTTGACGGACCCGAAAGCGAAAAAATATTGAATAAATTTTACGAAGACACCCTTAAACTTAAAAACACTCTTTGAACGTCATACACATTTAAGTATTTCTTTTATTTAAACCTTCAATATATTCAAGGACTTCCTGAGGAGTGGTGCAGATTTTAAGCAGCTCTACTTCGCCCGGCCTCAGTTTCATATGTTCCTGAAAATCTTTTATAAGTTCTTTCCAAAAAGCGCCGTATAAAATTATTGGCTTGTTGTCGCCTTCGTGTATTCTGGAGCTCGCCCACGTCATTCCGAATTCGCTGATGGTTCCGGTTGCCCCGTTAAAGAGAATATGCAGGTCGGTGTTTTGAAGCATTACTTTTGTTCTGTCAAAATAGTCAAGAGTGTATACTTCTTCATCAAAGTGATTATCTTTGTCAACCCCCTCGTAATTTTTTTTAGGTTTGTTTGGATGATATGTGACTGCCAGAACTTTTCCTCCTCCGTCGTGGGCTCCGTTTGTTGCCGCGCGCATTACGCCGGGTCCTCCTCCGTTTACAACTTCATATCCGTTTTCGGCCAAAAGTTTTGCAACGTTGAAAGAGTCCTCATAAGTTTTTTCACCTTTCTCCCAACCGGCTCCTCCCAGAAATGCTATTTTTTTGATTATTGACTTATCCATAAAAATTCCTTTCGCTTTGTTATTAAATTTAGTAGCTTGTCCGAATCAGCGGTTTCTGTAAACACCCATGAAATATTCTAATGCTTCTTTGGGATTTTGGGTATTAAAAATATGCGAGGTGATTACCGCGTCTATTGCGCCTGCCTCCAAAACTAGCGGTAAATAATCTTTGTCCACCCCGCCATCTACCTGAAAAGGAACGGAAGGATAATCGGTTCTGAATTTTTCAAGTTTTTCCAGAACTTCTATTTGAAATTCTCTGCCGCTGCCGCCGGGGCGGATGGTAAAAAACTGCACGTAATCCAGTTCATCCAGATATTCTTCTATTTTTTCCACGGGGGTTGAAGGTCTTAATGACAAACCCACTTTGTATTTAAGTTTTTTTGCTGTTTCTATAAATTTTTCAATGTATTCCTCGGCGTCGATAAGCATGCTTATCTTTTCGGCTTTTTGCACTTTTTTCTCCAGATATTTTATCGGGTTCTGCACCATTAAATCCAAGTCAAATTTTGACATAGTATCGATTCCGTCTAGTTTGTATATATCAGTGAATGTTTTGCCGTCCACTAGCTCGCCATCCGCAACGTCTACCTGAATAAGTCTTGCTGCTGAATCCACCAGTTTTATTTTTCTTTTGATTTCTTCAAAATCGCTTTCGAAAATTCCCGGGATAATCATTTAAAAAACTCCTTCACTCGGTGTTTCCTGTCGTGAAATTTTATTTAGTCTCCTGACGTGTCTTTCGGCATTGCTGAAGGGTGTGGTGAGCCAGGTTTTGGTTATTTCCCACGCTTCGTTTTGGTTTATATAGCTTGCCGGTAGCGCTAAAACATTTGTATTGTCGTCGTTTCTGGAAGAGGAGGCGTGTTCCGGATTCCATGTTAGCGCTGCCCTAATACCGGGGAATTTGTTGGCAAGAATTGAGGCGCCTACGCCGTTTTTGCAAATTACGATCCCTCTGTTTTTTTCATTTTCCATAACCTTTTTTATGCAGGGAATTGTATAGTCGGGGTAATCGTCTTCGGGTTCAAGCTTATCGGGACCCATATCTACAGCTTTGTAGTCGTTTTCTTTTAGCATATCTAATATTTTATTTTTTAATTCAAAACCGCCGTGGTCGGATGCTACATAAATCATAGAATTTTCTCGTGCGCAAAATATGTTACCGATATAAGTACTATATTAACAAAAGAGAAAACGCACCACATGCAGATTGCTTCAATTACAAACACTTCTAAAAAAGTAAGATAGGAAGAAAATCCCAGTCCCCACAGTATACCTAAAACCGCGGCTCCGCGGTAATTCTTAAAAAAGCATAAAAACAGGAATAAATAATAAAAAGCGCCCCATACCGACACGGGAATTCCCAGTAAATCAGAATAAATACTGCTTTGAACTTTTCCGCAGTCACCGAATCCGCAGATTAATGGGTTATTTGTGTATTTTGCGTAAACTAGGTACATGGAAATTAAAACTCCCACTACGCTTAAAGTTAGCAATGCTGTTCTGGTATTTTTTTTATTTAATACTCTTGAATGTGAATTTACGAAGTCTTTAATTGTCAGCAGTTTTGTCATTTGAATTTAGTTTCCTTATTCCGAAAATCCCCGATAGTACTAGGAGTATAGATATAATTTGGGCGGTATTCAACCCCGCGATTTTCCAGGCGTCCAGCTTTAAAAACTCCATGAAAAATCTGATTAACCCGTAACCGGCCAAATATAAAAAGAAAACGGAACCTTTCTTTAGTCCGTCCGCATTTTCGAACGTCCCTGTTTTTTTGTTAAAAACCCAAAGCAAAAATAAAAACAGCATTAAGTTAAGAAGCGATTCGTATAAAAACAGCGGATGGAATTTTTCATAATCTTTAAATATTTCCGGCCTTTTTTCAGGCGGTATGTATATTCCCCAGGGCAGGGAAGTAGGAGCACCGAACAATTCCCGGTTGAAATAATTTCCCCACCTTCCGATAGCCTGTGACAGTGGCAGAAGCAATCCACCTAAATCAATCCAGTCAGTTATATGCTGTTTTTTAATTTTTAAATAAATCAAGCCCGCTGCAACGCCAAAGATAATAGCACCGTAAATTGCCATTCCTCCTATTCTTAAGTTAATTATTAAAGCCGGATTTTCCGAGTAAAAACTCCAAAAATGCACTACATGGTATAAACGGGCTCCGATTATTCCGGATAAAATTACCCAGAACATCCCGCCGTACAAAATATCCGAGTCGAGGTTTTTCTTTTTAGCCAGTTTGGAAGCAAAGAATATGGAGACCGCAATTGAAAAAGTAATTATAAATCCGTACACGGTATTAAATTAAAAAATACTTAAGCAGTAAACAAGAATACCCAGAAGGACAAATGCAAATATTCCCACGCCGTTGTTTTTCGGCTTGCTTTTTAAAGCCCAAAACCATTCGTCTGTTTTTTTAAGCAGGTGCGACTCATACATTCTGTAAATAGAATTTACAAAGGTGGAAAATACCAGAGCTTTTATAAAGTAAGGTGCATCTGAAGAGGCAACAAATACAATCAGACCGCCGAGAACTACTTGGAACAGTACACTGTTGAGGGTTTTGTCTTTGATCTC
>MEVD01000018.1:5559-31579 GCA_001772865.1 candidate division WWE3 bacterium RIFCSPHIGHO2_02_FULL_38_14
TAATGCAATCAGAACTATCGAAAGTATTATTGATATGAATAACTGAGTTTTATACTGCCTGGCAATTTTTAGAAACATATAATTTCAAATAAACTCCGTTAACAATATTCTAGTATTATTTTGCCTTTGAGGGAAGTTTTTTCTTTTTAAGTTCGGTGAGCTTCCACATGAAAAGCTTTCCTTTTGTTGCAGCTTTTTCTGATGCCAGTACATATTCGCGCGCCAGATCGAGAATTTTTCTGTCCTCCTCTTTGGCGAGCTTTATGTATAAAGCTCTGTGCTTGGTGTCGCCGAGCTCTTCGGCGAGCCTGTTGCCGTAAGCCTGAAATTCGTATTTGTTCCTTTTATCGGACTTTATACTTTTGAGTTTTATGATTTCCTTGATTTCTTTCATGTATAAGTGTTAAACGGGGCAGGGCTTGTTTATAAGAATAATCATTTCACTAGAATTGCTGATTTTATTTGGTTTCTTCTCGGTTTCGGCTTTCAGGTGTACCGGACGGTTTGTATACTTGGTCATGGGCAATTTTTCCCAAAAACGGAAGTTCGAATTCTACTTTATTATAAGCCTTCCACATGAGAAAAAACCAGCATACAGCGATTAAAATTGAAACCACCGGCTCAATCAGAAATCCGATTAATATCAGTTTAAGGCTTTGCGCAATACTCCAGGCCCCAAAGGCGACAACTCCGAACAAAATCGATTGAAACGCATGGAACCTGACAAATTTATTTTGCTTTTCCATTATAAAAACGAAGACGCCCGAAAATGGCGAAAGCAAATAAGAAAGAGCAGCTTCAATGTTGGGTTCAAGGTTATAAGGCTTTTGGAATGTCTGTGTGTTTTTGTCTTCCTGCGTCATATATTTCCTAAGACTTTACGTACCCGACGATACTTAATTAATAATATCCACGTTTTTGCATGTTATGCAAGGTTTTAATTTCTTCTATGCTTGTTGAATCGGTAGGTTTTTTATCGGTTCTGAATTTTATCAGCCTGGGAAATCTTAAAGCGTATCCTGCTGTATGAGTGGGGGATTTCGATATTTCGTCCGCTCCCACTTCCACCACTATTTTCGGCTGTATCCAAACATCCGGCTCCAATATTTTGTTTACCTCAACATTTTTAGGCTTCTCTTTGGTTTTCAACTTGTCCGCTTCTTTTTTTAAATATATCCAGTCGTCTTCCTTTAAACCCGTGCCTATTTTGGTGATCGTTTTAAACTTTTGGGCTTTTTCGTCATAGACTCCTACCAAAAATCCGCCGATCCCGAACTGAGCTCTGACACCTTTACCGTAGAAATAGCCTAAAACCACGCAGTCAACCGTATCTTCGAGCAATTTTGTGTCGGCTTTTTTCATTTTTACCCAAGAAAACGAGCGCGCACCCGCCTGATAAACCGATCCGGGTTTTTTTAATATCAAGCCTTCCAGATTTTTGTCTTTGGCTTCCTCAAAGTATTCTGTAAGCTTTTCTGCGTTGTCGGTTTCCACATAAGTGTCGATTATTATTTCCTCATTGGGTTTTACGGCTTTTTTCAGCAGTTCTTTTCTTTCAGATAAAGGCAGATCTATAAGCTCCTTTCCGTTTAAATATAATATGTCAAATACAAAATATTTCAGCGGAATGTCTTTGACCATTTCAGCCACTCCGTGCTTGCGTTTTCTTTGAATCGTTTCCTGAAAAGGCAAAAACTCTCCGGTCTTTTTATCAAAACCTATAGCTTCACCGTCTAAGATGACAGAATCAGCCTCTATAAGTCTGTCCGCCGCTTCTATAATATCCGGATATTGATGAGTAGTTTCTTCCAAGTTTCTTGTATAAGTTTTTATTAACATTTCCCCGCTCTCACGGTCAAACAAGTCGTTTTGTTCCGTATCTTTACTTTTTGGCTTGATTTTCCTGTTCATATGGAGCTGAACCCTGGTTCCGTCGAATTTAAACTCCGCCCACACACGCCCCATTTTTTCTATTACTTCTTTTGGGTCTGACAGCCTTTGACATCTTTGAGCCAGTATAGGTACGCCAGGTTCAATCTTTATTTTCTCTATACCTTTGAGACCTTCTTTTTTGATTATTTTTGTTACAAGTCCGATGTCGGGGTGAATGCTGTATCTGTTTTCTATTTGGGCGGAGGCTGTTTTGTCTCCCAGAAACTGAGCTAATGCATCAATTATTGTCAATTCGGTGAAACCCAGCCTTATGGTTCCCAAAATAATTCTGACCGCGTATTTTGCCGAGAGGGGATCAAGCTTTTTCAAAAGCTCTGCGGACTTATTAATTTTTAAATCCTGCGATCCCGAGCCGGATACTTCGGCAATTTCCTGCAAATCTTTATAAACATCGTTTAACCGTGGATTCCCGCTCTTTTTTGTTTTGGATAATTCAAACGCGACGTCCCCCAAATCTCCCGACTTGGCGTAATGACTTTCTATAACCTTTTTGTCGGTTTCAAAAGACATTTCAAGAATCTTTATCATCATTTTTTCGGCGATGTTGAATTTTGGGTTTTCGTAGATGGCTTTTAGATATCCGAGCGAAAGGTAAACCCCTATTTCGGCTTCTTCCTGGTCAAGGTTTTTTATTAAATCGGTAAGAATGGAAGTTATTTCGAGCCTTTTTGAAGTTGATTCAAGTTTTTCTAGGTATTTGGCGAAATCTTTGAATTTCATATGTTTGTTATGCTTAGAATACTACTAAATAGGTTGGTTTGTCATGGTCTAACTCAATTCATACATTGAAGACTTGGTACTTCCTGTTTTTACCACAATTCCCTGGTTCAGCAAAACCTTTATATCCCTCAATATTGAATCCTCAGACACACCGGGAAACAGCTTGGGGAAATCTTTATTCTGCATAATTCCGTAATCCTGCAAATGTTCTATTATTCTTTCCTGTCTCGGCGTGAGCTTAACTCGTCCTGATGCTTTTGCCAGTTTAGTGTCTCTGGCGAGAAGCAGAATTTTTTCTTTGGTGTTTAATACTTCGTGGGCGATTTCTTCGGTAAAATATTCCAGCCAAAGGCTGTAGTCCAGGTCTTTTCCGACGGTAGAGTATAAGTATTGATCATAAGACTTACTTGTGTCGGTATAGCGGGATTCAAGGCTGATATAGTTGTTAAAAGCGTATCCCGCATTTTTTAGAATGGTCCTTACTGTTATGTCAGCGACTATATTATTTCCTGAATCGAACGGCTGGATATTTTCTATTTGTGCCTTTATTATTCCTGCAACTATTATGGGGTGGGTTTCTTTGGCATACAGGCTGTAATACCAGTCGAACAGTTCCGTAACTTCAGCAAGGATTTCTTCAGGAAGAGACGCTTCTGCCACCTTTTTGCTTCTAAAAGATACAAACTGAACGCCGCCTTTGTCCGAGCCGCTTTTTCCGTGAAAAATCAGGCGGTGAAAGAATTTTAGGCTTTCTTCGTCCAATTCTTTCTCAATAACTTCATTTCCGGCGCTGTTGCTTACATAGTCAAGGCACGCCGCCAGGTTCATAATTTCTTTTGGTGAGCTGCTTTCCAAACCGTCAATATATTTTTTTACCAAGTCTGGGCCGGCGTTTAAACGCAGAGATTTTAAGTCAGCGGCTATAGTTTTTATCCTAGCTTCCTTCTCTATTTGTTTCTGCCAGGTCGGGAGAATAGTTGTACTTTCAATCACACCTTTGCAGTGCTCAATTTCGGCTATTCTACCAAGTGTTTTATTTGTAATAGTGAACTTAGGGAGAAACATACGCAATTAATTCTTGCATATTTCCCGCAAAGGTCAAAGGTTTATAACAAAGGCGTTTTTAACGGGCAATTCCGTGGAAGTTATTACAGTTTGCTGCTTAGGAACCATATTTATTAATATTTCTCTGTGTTTTTTGTCTAATTCTGAGAATATGTCGTCCAAAAGGAGAACCGGAGTTTCTTTTGTTTTTTCTTCTATATAATCTGTTTCGCACATTTTTAAGGCGACCAGAACGGTTCTTTGCTGTCCCCTGGAGCCGAAGTCCGATAAGCGATAATTATTGTACTCAATAACAAAATCATCCTTGTGGGGACCTATTAAAGTGGACTTGGCGGCAATTTCCTTGTTTCTGTATTCGGAGAACCTTTCTTTGGTTATCAAACTCTTTTTATATTTTATTTCGATTTCGTAATATCCGCTGTTCAGAGTTTTTCCGTACACCTTGGCTTTTTTGTCGAGAAAGTCCAAAAGGTCGCTTCGCATTTTATGTATATCAGAGCCGGATTGTTCTAATATATTTTCCCAGTATTCCAGCTGATCAAACCCTTTTCGCTCTTCTCTTATCATTTCTAAAAGCTTATTTCTTTGTTTAAGCGCCTTTGTGTAATTGTTATGGGTGCGTTTATACGTTTTATCTATCTGAAAAAGCACTGAATCGATATATTTTCTCCTTTCGGCGGGGGAGCCGGTTATTACATCTATATTTTGGGGGGTAAATAAAACGCTTTTAAATATTCCGGTAAATCCGTGGATGCTTTTGGGCACTCCGTTCACTTTTACCTTTTTTGTCGAGGTGTGGATTTCGTCTTTAATTTCGGGCCGGCTTGAATACATTAATTCGTCGTGATTAAAGCGATCCCGGTCTCCGGCCGGCGACCTCCTTGAAATCTGCAATTCCAGATCATAATTCTCTTTATTCTCTTCGCCTGTTTTTATTGAAGCTTTTATTGTTGAAAACTGCGCAGGGTAGTTTATTACATCACTGTCATATCTGGCCCTAAACGATTTTGACGTGGATATCATATGCAGGGCTTCGAGGATGTTGGTTTTTCCTGCTCCGTTGTCTCCGATTATGAATGTGGTGGCATAATCAAACTCCAAGCTCAGGTTTTTGTGATTTCTGAAATTAGTTAACTTAATCTTATTTACAATCATAGAACCGGAGGTTTTTTAGTTCCTTCCAACAGAATTTGGCAGAACGAACAAAAATATGTACCCCTCCCGTTTATCTTTTTAACCGAGACTTTGCCGCTGCAGTTAATGCAGGTTTTTTTCCCGTATATTCTAAAATAATTCTGGTGAGTACCGGGTTTTCCGAATGCATCCACGTACATTGCGTCTTCCAAAGTAGAACCTCTATGCTCAATACCTTCGTTTAATATTAGTTTTGCCGCTTCCAGCAGCTTTGCCGCGCTTTTTGTGTCGATGTTTTGAGTTTTGGTTTCCGGATGTATTCTGGCCAAAAACAAGCTGTCGGTAGCGTAAATGTTTCCGAGTCCCGATATAATACTTTGGTCCAGCAGAGCGTTTTTTATTGTTGTTCTTTTGCTGTTTAATCTGTGTGCGAATTCTTTTGCGTCTATGCTGCCTTTGTGGGCTTCCGGGCCGTATTTTTGTTTCATTTTTTCGAGTTCTTCCTTGCTATATAAAACCGCTTTGCCGAACATCCTCATATCGCAAAACCTTACCTCCACGCTTTTATTGTTTTTTTTCAGAGTAAAAGTTATTTTTGTCCATTTGTCTGGTTTTTGGTTTAGAGCTCTTATGAGGAGCCTACCGGTCATGGCCAGGTGAAAAACCATGAAATAACCGTTTTCCAGTTCAAAGACTATATTCTTAGCGATTCTATTTATTGAACTTATCTGTACATTTTTTGTGTGTGCCAGGAAAAACTTTCTGTCGGGGTACACATTGTACTCTCCGGATATTTTTACGTCATCAATAGTGGAGTTTTCAAAATACTTCTTTAAATCAGATGTTATAGTTTGTACTTCGGGTAATTCAGGCATTTTCCTTACTTTTGCTCGGAAAGAAATTGATTCCATTTATTTGCTACGAATGCTTCAAATTCTTTTTTGAACCTGCTTACGGAGTATTTCTGAACATGGTCTTTGATTGAATTGCTGTTGTACACGCCTTTTTTAATATTATCATCAAATTCTTTCATTTTGCTTACAAAATCTTCCAAGGTGACTTTGTCAAAAAACATACCGTCTATGCCGTCTCTCACGCTTTCCAGGACTCCTCCCGATCTGTGGGCCAGTACGGGTTTTCCCTGCGACATTGCTTCAATCGGAACAATACCGAAGTCTTCTTCTTCGACCGGAAATATAAAGCCCAGACATTCATTCATTTTTTGGAATTTCACATCATCAGAAGCTTGTCCCAGAAATTTTATATTGTCTTTGGCCATTTTTTTTAGTTTTGCCTCTTCTTTTCCGGTGCCGATAATTTCCAGCTGCAGCCCGAGTAAATTGAAAGCCTGAATAATTAAATCAAAGTTTTTGTATGCGGCTAGCCTTCCGGCAGCCAAATAAAAAGGTGCTCTCAAATTGTCTAATTCGGCTGCAGATTTTGCTTCTACATCCACCGGGGGATAAATAACGGCGGCTTCGCGCCTGTAAAACTTTTGTATCCGTTTTGAGGTTTCGTGTGAATTTGTAAGCAAAAAGTCCGGTCTTTGGGCGCTTATATAATCCCAAACCCTCAAGGAAGTGTCTATAAAAGAGACAAAAGGCTTATAGTACCAGTTGTTTCTGTTAGTGCTTTCTACCGAGTACTTGTATAAAAATCTTGGGGGAGTGTGGACGTAACTTATATGAAGCTGAGTAGGTTTAGTTAAAACACCTTTAGCCCAGGCATTGCCGCTGGAAATTATCAGGTCATAATTTCTGAGATCGAAATTTTCAAAATACAAGGGCATTAGGAAAGTAAAGTATTTAGGCCACTTGGATAGAAGGGAAGTGCCGGGGCTGATTATTTTTTTTGAGTTTAACTTTTCGGAGAGCAGAGCCGGTTTATATATTCCTGTGAAGATCTCGGCTTCGGGAAATATATCTGACATTATTTCAAGTGTTTTCTCCGCGCCACCGTATTGAACCAAATAATCGTGTATAAATGCTACTCTTGGTTTGTCCATGGCAGAATTATATCAAAGATGTGTTTATGTTATTGACATAGCATGTAATTCATGAGTACATATCTATATGTTTCATCGATTGTTTTGCACGTATCAATAAGCAAATCTGCGAAGCAATCAGGATTAATTATTATGAGAAAAGGGATAGCTGCTCCTACAATTTTGCTCGTTGTAGTTCTTTTTTCGGTTGCCGGAATTGTTTTATTCTCCCTGGAAAACAATAAAGAGAACGATGTAAAAGGGACTTCCAATAAAAAAACGGCTGAAGAAAAAGCCGGGTTTGTTTTTGAAGTAAATTCTTTATCTACCTGGGAGCTGCTTGAATACTTGTGTACAACCGAATCAGAATGTAAATCCGGTCCCGACTCGGGCAAAAGATGGGGAACAGTAGGAGGAGGGCAGGCATCCATGAAAAGTGTTTTGGTACCTTACCAAGATGAGTGGTCAGCCTACAAATACCTTAAAGTTTATATGAAGCCCGGACTTTCATCGTCGGGGGTTATATTCAAAGTCAGCTTGCTGAACTCCGACACCGGTGCGCAAAATGCAGTTTTGGGAGATGCCGATTCAAAATATGAAGCGGTTTTAGTGCCGCTGGGAAGTCCGGTTTCAGGTCAGGTAAAAGTTGCTTCGTTCAACGCCGAGCGTTAACTCAGTAAAAAAATTCTCGTCACATTATTTGCAGCCTGTATTCAATTATCAAAAATAAAATATATAAACCAAGTAAAAACACCGCTTCCGGTTTGTCTATTGTCCTTTTAGACCTTACAAATTTGAGAAATACCAGCATGGCGATAATAAATATAATTATAGACTGCAGTCCGAAGGATGTGGGATCTATTCTCAGGTCTATAGGATGAATTAATACCGTTATTCCAAGCACAAGCGTTGAATTTGCCACAATGCTGCCTATTACATTTCCCAGTATTTCCTGATTATGATGGTATTTCAAATTAACAATTGTGTATGCAATTTCGGGCATCGAAGTTCCCAAGGCTATCAAGGTTAACCCAATAAAACCTAAATTCCAGTCCGCGGCTACGCTTAAGCCTTCGGCAGCTTTGACTATAACTTCGCTTGCTCCCAGAACTATCAGTAAAGAAAATAAAAAGAGGGCCGCTTCTTTCCAGAAGTTTATTCTTTCAAAACTTTCTTTGAGGCGTTCAAGGCCGGTGCTTCTTTTTAGAACCGCCATAATATATATGGCATATGTGGCTAGCAGAATGACTCCGTCAAATCTCCCCAAATACCTGTCCGTAAGCAGCACTATCGGCAAAAAGGAGAAAAACACCACATAATAAATGTCCCTGTTTTCTACAATACTTCTGGTGGTAATGGGATATGCAATCAAAACCGGAATGGCGATAATTAAAGTCAGCAAGGCTATATTTGATCCTATCGCGTTGCCGAAAGACAGTATAGGATTTTTGTCAATTGCGGACGTAATTCCTACTACCGTTTCGGGAAGGGAAGTAGCAATGCTTACGAGTAGAAAACTGATTGTATAAACGGAAATGTGAAAATGATGGGCAATTCTGGATGTTGCTTTTACAAATAATGTAACTGCTTTTAATAGCGAGAAACATCCGACTAGGATTAGCAGTAAATAAAACAGAGCAGTCATTATTTATTAATAATATTGGTTTGTGCGCGAAATCTCAAACTTTTCATGATTTCCGAACCAATAATGGTGAAAAATGAAACTGCTACGCAGACAGCTAAGAGGTTTAAAGGCAGAGGTACGGTTTTTAACAATAAATTTCCGGCACCGGTGTAAACAATTATAAGCTGAAGCAGTCCTGACGCTATTACGGTACTTCTCAAATACATGTTATTTAAAACATTCTTAGAGAATATCGAGTGGGTTTCGGATTTATTGTTTATAGCATGCAGAAGCTGGCAGAAAGCCAAAGTAATTAAGGCTGCTGTCTGTCCGTGCGGCAGCGATATCCGCAGCCCCAACCTGAAGGCAATAAAAGTAGCGAAAGTTATAACTACGGCTTCAACAAACATATAAAGCCATCTGTCTCTGTTTAAAATACTTACATTTCTGTCCCGCGGCCTGCGCGACATAATATCGGCTTCGCCTTGTTCCATTCCCAAAGAAAGCGCCGGCAAACCGTCCGTAACCAAATTAATCCATAATATATGTATAGGCAGCAAGGGGAGAGGCATTCCCGAAAAGATGCTGATCGCAATCAATAGAATTTCCGAAATGTTGCAGGAAATAAGATACCTGATGGATTTAATTAAATTATCGTAGACAATTCTTCCTTGTCTGATCGCTTCCACTATTGTCGCGTAGTTATCATCCTGAAGCACCATGTCGGAAACCTCTTTTGTTACATCCGTGCCTGATATGCCCATGGAAATTCCGATGTCGGCGGTTTTAATAGCCGGCGCGTCGTTTATCCCATCTCCTGTCACGGCAACTATTTTGTTCAGTTTTTTTATAGTTTCCGTAATTCTTAGTTTTTGTTCAGGCGAAACTCTGGCGAAAACTTTTATATTTCCCAAAAGAGCTTTTATCTCGTCGTGGTTCTTATCTCCGAGCTCGCTGCCGTCAATTACTTCGTCCGAATCATTTATTAAGTTCAGCTCCATGGCAATATTGCTGGCAGTTAACTTATGATCGCCGGTCAGAATCAGTGTTTTTATGCCGGCAGTTAACGCGTCGTTCATGGCCGTTTTTACTTCCGGTCTTAGCGGATCTTTCTGAGCCATAATTCCCAAAAATCTGTGATAAGTGGATAATGCGCTTTCGGGATTTTCCAGGTTTAAAGCATTCTCAAAATCTTCTTTAGACATTTCTTTGGAGGAGAAAGCTATATTTCTAAGCCCTTTTTCGGCAAAACTGTCATTCAACGCGAAAATTCTGTCATTGTTTTCGGTTACCATCCAGGAAATTACTTCCGGCGCTCCTTTGGCCACTATGGTTACCAAATATTTATTTTCCGGGTTTTCCACTACGGTCAGCATTTTTTTGCTGTCTGATGAAAAAGGAATTTCATAAATCCTTTTGTGTTTATTTTTTATATTTTGAATGTCCAGGCCGAAATCCGCCGCACAGGCCATTAAGGCCGTTTCGGTGGAATCGCCTACAAAGTACATAACGCCTTTTTGATCTTTATTGATAATTGAGTCATTGCATATTATGGCAGCTTTTAAAAGCTCCTCAATGTCTTTTATGTAATATTTGTCAAACGCTCCTTTTTCATCTCTTTCATATATTTGATCTAAAGTAGCAATTGTTGTAACAGTCATTTTATTTTGTGTAAGAGTACCGGTTTTGTCAGTGAGAATATAGTTCACCGATCCCAGTGTTTCCACCGCTTCGAGCTTTCTTATAATTGCTTTGCTCTTGGCCAGTTTGGAAACTCCTACTGCCAATACAATAGTAACTACCGCCGGCAGGCCTTCAGGAATGGCCGCGACTGCCAGGCTTACGGAAACCAGGAACGATTCTTTAACAGAAAGGCTACCCAAAGCGTAGGAGGCGACAAAAATGATAAGCACTATTGCGCCTGTTATCAAAGTCAGCCTTTTAGCTACCTTGTCCAGTTCAATACTAAGAGGGGTTTCATTTTTGGGTGCGGTCTGAATAAGTGTGGAGATCTTGCCGATTTCAGTGTCTTTGCCCGTTCCCACAACAATACCGCGGCCTCTACCAAAGGTTACGCTGGTATCTTTAAAGGCCATATTTATTAAGTCTCCCAAAGGAGTTTTCTCGTCAAAAATCGCATCCGGATCTTTTTTGGCGGGTTTGGACTCGCCGGTAAGAGCCGATTCATTAATTTCCAGGTTGTAAGCTTCTGTTAAGCGCAGATCTGCCGGAATTTTATCGCCGGTTTCAAGAACTATCAGGTCGCCCGCTACAACTTCTTCGGAATTAATTATTTCCAGGGTACCGCTTCTTAATACTTTTGTCTGAGTTTTTGATAAAGTTTTCAGGGCTTCAATCGCTTTTTCGGCTTTTGACTCCTGAATATATCCCATGAGGGCATTAACAATTACAATAAATAAAATTACCGACGCGTCCAGCCTTTCTCCGAGCACAAAGGAAACTACAGCTGCCGCCATTAAAATTAATACCAGCACATTTGTAAATTGCTTAGCGAATTTGGCAAAACTGCTTTCTCTCTTTTCTTCGGGTATAACGTTTAAACCGTATTTAACTAGTCTTTCGGCGGATTCTTCTTTTGATAAACCGTACGGGCCTGTATTAAGTTCAGAAAATATTTCTTCAACTGTTTTGGTTTGAAACATAATTAGGTATATATAGCATATTATAAATAGTTTATCATTGTGTAATATTAAATTATGACCGGTTTTGATAAAAAACTATTATTCAAATACCTTCAGGAAGAGATTAAAGGACTGGTCCAGGACGGTCTGATTCTTTTATCTCACGCAAAAGACCACGAAGGAGAAATTTCCGATTTTTCTTACTTAGTATTTCCTTTTTCCAAAGCATATGAGGGGTTTCTAAAAAAGTTTTTTCTGGATTTGGGACTAATAAGGGAGGATGAGTATTATAGCGATGAAATAAGAATCGGAAGAATTTTAAATCCCGGATACCTTGAAGAGCATAAGTCGGTTTATAAGTTTTTGAGCCAGCACGAAAAAGGCGGAGAAGTTTTTACCCGAAGGCTTTGGGAAGTGTGGAGAAAAGGAAGGAACCAGGTATTTCATTATTTTCCGCACAATTTTAGAAGGTTGAGTTATGACGAGGCAAAACAGATAATAGACGAAATACTGGACATTATGAGCGAGTGCGTTTCCAGGTGTTATATAGATGCAAACAACAGGCATATTAGTAAACCCGTGAGCAGTATAATGTAACCCGAAACTTAAACCTATTTGCATGATATACTATTATTCTTCAATTTCATTAATACTTAATTTGTAGGTATTTATTATGGGTAATTTGAGTAAAAACAAGTTAAAAGTTGCTGTCGGTTTAAGCGGGGGAGTGGACTCTTCTGTTGCGGCATTTTTGCTTAAAGAACAGGGATTCGATGTTGTAGGCGTGCACATGTGGTGCTGGGATCAAAGGGGTGACGGGTGCACTGCTGATCAGGACAGGTCTGATGCGGCGGAAGTTGCCGGAAAACTGGGAATTAAATTTGTAGTTCTGAATTTCGTTAAAGAATATAAAGAAAAAGTAATAAATTATTTTTACTCCGAATATGAAAAAGGCAGAACACCCAACCCCGACGTAATGTGCAATAAAGAAATTAAGTTCGGGATGTTTTTGAATTGGGCGGTTGAAGCCGGATTCGACTATGTTGCTATGGGACATTATGCCCGGATTCAGAATAACAGCGGTGTATATAAGCTGCTTAAAGGTGTTGATCAATCTAAGGACCAGTCTTATTTTTTGTATCTGCTGGGGCAGGAGCAATTGTCTAAAACATTATTTCCCATCGGTGATAAAACCAAAAAAGAAGTGAGAGCTATTGCAAAAAAAGTTAATCTACCCACACATAGCAAAGCGGACAGCGTAGGAATATGTTTTATCGGAGACATAGATGTAAAGGAATTTCTTAAACAAAGACTCCATAATAAAGAGGGGAATGTAGTAAACAGCAAAGGGGAAGTTATCGGAAAGCATGAGGGAATCTGGTTTTACACCATTGGCCAAAGGCACGGATTTTCGATTGATAAATATCAGGGACTTCCTTTGTACGTTATAGGTAAAAATGTCGGGAAAAATGAATTAGTAGTAGGATTTGCCAAAGAAGCCGTAAGAAAGTCATTTGAAGTGTCGGACCTGCATTGGGTTAGCGATGATTTATTGAAAAGTCATATAAGTATTTCCTGTGATGTGCGTATCAGACATTTAGGAGATTTATACAAAGCAGTGCTGACAAACGGAGGCAGGAAAAGGAAAGTTTCATTAGAAAACGGAGTGTTCGGAGTGGCGCCCGGCCAGAGCGCGGTGTTTTATATTGGAGATGAATTGGTTGGCGGGGGGATAATTAAATAATACTTAATTCTGTGACAAAACAAACGAATTCTGTTTAATTTTTATAGTGCTTTCCCATTTATTTTGTGCATTTACTCTAATAAGCTCGTCTTTAGATTCTTCAGTGTTGTCGGCGAGATCCATAGATCTGTACTGAATGGTGAAAACTCCTTCCATTTCGGGCGAAAAAGGGGCCGTATATTCCTCCCAAGCATTATTATCAATAGAATAAAAAGATAAATCATCCTCAGAACCGGTTGTTAAAATTACTGTTGGCAGCTCTTTATACCATCCTTTATTAGAATAGCCGGTTAGTTCTATATTTGTGGTTGGGGTTATACTGTCGAATTTTTGACCGAAAACCGCAAAATAGGATAAATGGTCAGTAGTAGTGTAAATTTGGTTGTTTGCAATGTCTAGCGATGTTACCATTTGTTCCCACTGTCCGTTTAAGGGGTTCCAATAGTAAAAATTTAAAGATTCGGGAATAAAAAAGTCTTGAATATCAGTTATGCTGAAAGTGATTTTAATTGGCTGCAGAAGGTTTGCAATATGGTTATTAAAATAATCTATTGCTGTTAAAATAATTGAACTTTCGGGCACATATGAGAAACGAGTGTAAATTGCCGGAATAGAAAAAGGTCTCATAATTAAGGAAAAATGGTTTTCGAAACTGTTATTCGGTATTTCCAGCTTGTGTGTTTCATTTTGTAGAGTTGTTGTTACATCAGCAGTGTTTTGTATGTAGTCGCTGTAGCTTTCTGTTTCATAGTTCCATAAGTAGGTGCTTTTTGATCCTTGGTGCTGTCCGGAACCGTCAGTCCATGAATAACTCTCCCACGGATCTTTTGTTTTTATATCTAGCCAGGAGTACGGATCTACCCTTCCGTCCGGGGTGTCATCGAAAAAACCATTATTATTTTTGTCCTGTAATACGGCAAAGTGTAAGTGAGGTCCGGAAGTATTTCCGGTCATCCCAACCTTTCCTATAATGTCGCCCTTTTTTACCCACACAGTGCTATCCGAGTCCGTAACCAGGCCGTTTTTTTGTAAATGCATATATGTTGACTCATATCCGTTCAGATGGTTGATTTTTATTGAATTTCCGCAGGGTTTGCAGTAGTTATATTCCGCAAAGCCGCCCGCGGGAGCTAAGATGTTTGTTCCGTACTTTAAGGAAAAGTCGTATCCGTCGTGCGAGCTGTAGTATAAAAACGGCTCTTTATCTCTTAAGCCGAGAAAATTCAGAGTTGTACCCGCGTTATTTAGGGGTTCTGAATAATATGTGTACTTAAGGAACGGGTATTCGTGGTCAAAATAAGAATAAATCCTGGTAACGAGTTCGCGTTCCGTATTAAATTCCCAAGGTATATCTAAAAAGCCTGTGTCGCTACTTCCTCTTGGAAAGCTGTATTTATATATTTCATTTTCGGTGGTTAAGACAAAAAGAATGTTTGGATATGAAAACAGGCCAGCCAAATCCATAATTTGGGCAAAAGTATTTTTGCTTAATCCCAAATCGATCAAGGTGCTGCCAAAATCTTCCGATTCGTAAATACTTAAGTAGTTTGGAGTAGCTGAACTTTTTCCAAAATACAATTTATTGTTGAAAAGCTTGGTAAATGTTATACGCCCATTATTAAATTCATTCATGAGTTCCCATGAGCTGCCATTGTCATTTGAAATATAAATCTGGGCGGGGGATCTGGTTGAAACTGTAATAACGTTTTTAATTAGTTCGACGCTTTCGATTGTTTTATTTCTGAAAGTGTCTATTAAAACCCAATCACTGCCGTTACTGTTGCTTTTGTATAGATCGGTATTGGTTGCCGCCAGAATAACATTGTCAGATCCCTTTAATAAATTTATTTGAGGCCCGAAAAAGCCATCGCCTATTTTTTGTGACCATGTGGAGCCTCCGTCATTTGAAACCCATAAACCATGGCTGAAAGTTCCTACATATATATTGCCATCGCGGGCCCATGTTTTATTAGACGAAAAGTCGTTTCCAATGTGGGTCCATGTAGTCCCGTTATCCGCGGATTTAAAAACTCCAACATGGCCGTCGGTAAAGTAATAAGTGGCGGCATAAATAGTTTTGTTTTCGGAATCATAAAACAAATCTTTAATGCCTGTGGAGCTGAGACCCGCTTCTTTCCAGGTTAACCCCAAGTCCTCGGAAATATAAACTCCGTTATATGGATACTGCCAGGCTCTTGTGTCAAGTTCTCCGGCGATAATCCCTTTATGGGTAATTTCCAGGCTGGTTATTTTTTTGTTAAGAGGAATCAGCTCCCACAGGCTTTCCTGCGCACCGGTTTTTAGCACAGGTGTAATCATGGTTGTTATAACCAGCAAACTTCGGAAAACCGGAAATAACGATTTTCTATTGAAATGGAAAATGGATGATTTACCGGTGCGCATGATTTTAAAATATATTGAAAAATCCCGTTAGTTAACGGGCTTTTCTCTAATTAAAATAGAAATAGCTTATAATGTACCAATGCTTGAGATAGTAAGACAGCTGAAAAAAACAAATCCAGACTTGAAGGAACGCGAAATAGAGGGGGTTCTTTTTATTCTGAAAAATAATTTGGGATACGGCGCGAGGTCGGAAAATAATTCCGGAAGCAGCTTCGGATTGAAAAATAACGAATTAATAACATTAACCGGGCTACCAAAGGAAACTCTCAAAATTTTTAAATCTTCGATGTCAAATCTTCTGGAGAAAAGTGAAGAGTATATTAAGTTGAATGAAGAGGGGATCAGGCAGCTTTCATCGCTGGACCTCAGACCGTATTTATGGACGCTGGTTGATATAGGAAACCCAGAACTCGCGGAAAAAATTCAGCAGATCAGGCAAGGCACTTTACTTAAAGAAAAAAGAGAATTCGATCAGTTTTTTGCCACTTATAAAACCACATCCTCAAAAGCGGCGGTGCTATATGAAAAGGGAATGGTTGACGGTAAAAACATTGCCATCCTCGGAGACGATGATCTGGTTTCGATTGCGCTGGGAATTAAATATCCCAACTTTAATAAAATCACTGTATTTGATATCGACGACGCTGTATTGAACACCATAAAAACATTAGCTTCCGAACTGGGATTAAAAAATATCGAAACGGTTAATTATGATGCGCGGAAAGATCTTCCTCATCTTTTTGAGGGTGCTTATGATGTGGTTGCCACAGATCCTCCGTATACATCCGGTGGCATTTCTTTGTTTTTGAACAGGGGAATTCAGCTTGTAAACAAAACGAGTGCGGGCAGATCCAATGACTATTCTGGAAAATACATTTTCCTTTTTTACGGAAACAGTTTTAAGTCTCCCGAAAAAACTTTAAAAGTACAGGAATTAATGTTAGATTACGGACTTTTAATTGAAGACAAAATCGACAAGTTCGCGAGATATTCCGGAGCGGAGTCGGTGGGGAATGCGAGCTCGCTGTATGTTTTAAAACTTACTCCTTTTACAAATAATTTGTCCGTGCTTTCAAAACCCGAAATCTATACTTTTGAAAATGTTAAGGAGGAAAGATTTCCGTTTGTGGACCACTATACTTTTAAATTATTTAAAGTTCCGAAAAACCTGCTGATGTCGAAAAAAGATTTGGCTAAAAGTGTGGAAAGTTTCTGCGCCGCCCACAAGTTAAAAATAGTGGATACTAAAATTACGAATTTCAAAAAGTCCGGATTGAGTTTGACTTTTATTCTTTCGACTTCTAATTTGCTTATGCACACCTGGCTGGAGTTTTCGGCGCTTCACATAGATTTAATTACCTGCACCCCTATTTATAATAAGGAAAATATGGTTAAAACTTTATTAAAAGAATTCAGCACTTCAAGCATCGAAGCGAGAAAAATCGAATAAATTATACAAGTCAAAATCAGATGAAAAATGCCTCAAATTATTTGCCCTTGTACAAACAATTGCAGGAACAGTAGTTTATGTTTTAAATACGCTCTAAATCGTAAGTTGATATATTGACTAATGATAAATAAGTTGCTATTGTGCCCATACCGGCGTTAAAAACGCATTTTGCAACGCTATCAAAGTACTGCAATTCCGTGTATACTAATCTGCCGGATTATTTCGCATCTTCCATAAGAAGCGCAAATTTAAATTTGCACATTGAAATTTTGAATAAGCATACAAAAGAGTTCAAATGCCAACCTTTTATCTAAACCCGCAAGGGGATATTCAATGGATAGAAGGCTGAAAGAATGTTTTTTTGAGAATTTGATCCTAGTTCAGGGTGAACGCTAGCGGCGTGCCTAAGGTATGCAAGTTGAACGATTTTCCGCCAAAGCGCAAGCGGAGGCGGATTATAGTGGCGAACGGCTGAGTAATACGTAGGAATCTACCTTCAAGTAAGGGACAGCCCCGCGAAAGCGGGATTAATACCTTATGTGACCGCAAGGTCAAAGATTTATCGCTTGAAGATGAGCCTGCGGCCTATCAGGTAGTTGGCGGGGTAAATGCCCACCAAGCCTATGACGGGTAGCCGGTCTGAGAGGACGGACGGCCAGAGGGGCACTGAGACACGGGCCTCACTCCTACGGGAGGCAGCAATCGGGAATCTTGCACAATGGGCGAAAGCCTGATGCAGCGACGCCGCGTGAAGGATGAAGGCCTTCGGGTTGTAAACTTCTGTAAATAGCACCGGCTAACTACGTGCCAGCAGCAGCGGTCATACGTAGGGTGCAAGCGTTACCCGGATTTATTGGGCGTAAAGAGTTCTGTAGGCGGTATTGTAAGTCAGGGGTTAAATCCTCCAGCTCAACTGGAGAACCGCTTCTGATACTGCATTACTAGAGACAGTTAGGGGGCAGCGGAACTTGTGGTGGAGCAGTGAAATGCGTTGATATCACAAGGAACATCAAGGGGGAAGCCAGCTGCCTGGGACTGTTCTGACGCTGAGAGACGAAAGCGTGGGTAGCGAAACGGATTAGATACCCGTGTAGTCCACGCCGTAAACAATGCCTGCTAGATACCTGCATTTGTGGGCGTCGAAGCTAACGCGTTAAGCAGGCCGCCTGGGGAGTACGGTCGCAAGGCTAAAACTCAAAGGAATTGGCGGGGACCCGCACAAGCGGTGGAACATGCTCTTTAATTGGCTGCTAACCCAAGAACCTTACCCAGGTTTGACATGCAGATGCATACTTGCTGAAAGGCAGGTAGCCTTTGAGGGTTCTGCACAGGTGTTGCATGGCTGTCGTCAGCTCGTACCGTGAGGCGTACCCTTAAGTGGGTTAACGAGCGCAACCCCTACCGTTAGTTGTATCACTCTAGCGGAACTGCCTTCGCAAGGCGGAGGAAGGCGGGGAAGAAGTCAAGTCAGTATTGCCTTTATGCCTGGGGCCAGAAGCATGTTACAATGGCGCGTACAGCGAGGAGCAAAGCTGCGAAGCCGAGCAAATCTCTTAAAGCGCGTCTCAGTTCGGATTGAAGTCTGCAATTCGACTTCATGAAGTTGGAATCGCTAGTAATCGGCGGTCAGCTACACGCCGGTGAATACGTTCTCGGGTCTTGCACACACTGCCCGTCACGTCAGCAAAGCTGGAGCCACCTTAAGTCTCATGAAAATGGGCCCAAGTTGGAGCCAGTGATGAGGATGAAGTCGTAACAAGGTAGCCGTAGGGGAATCTGCGGCTGGATCACCTCCTTTCTAAAGGAGAAAAACGTGTTTTTGATCTGTAGTGTCTTTCCCGCAATCGGCGGGTCAAAAGCCTACCGAAATATGAAACACACAATACAGGAATATAGCTCTAAGACTGTATTGAATCTGCACCTGAGTTTCTCACGAATCGGGTGCGAGCAAGTTTGAAGGTAAGCTTAAACCTTCAAGTGAACATTCTTTCCGCCTTTTATCTTTTGAATGAGTTTCTGTCTTTAGTGTATGGAAGAATTAGAATTAAAAAACGCCCCAAAAACTATAGCCCTCGGCATTGTTTTTAACGATAACGGTGAAGTATTGATGATAAAAAGAAATCCCGAAGATCAGGATGATCATTTAGGCGGCCATAAATTGAGCTGGGTTTTTCCCGGCGGAGTTGTTGAATTTGCTGAGTCCTCTCCCGAAGCGGTAGTGAGAGAAGTGCGTAACGAAACAGGCTACATTGTGGGGGCTTATGATTTAATCAATCAAAGATTATATCCTGGTTCAAATGTATATATTAATTATATAGCCTGCAAATTGCTTTCAGACGCTCAATTTGAGGTTACCGATTTGCATGAGGTAGAAGAAGTAAAATGGGTAAAGCCAAGTGAAATTAATAGTCTTATTACTTCCGACTTGGATGAGTCTTTGGCTAATTATTTGGGGATTTTGTGATTAAAATTAATTTGGTGGGTGATCCAGGAATCGAAGTTCAGCTTCGCTGAAGCTTTTTTTCAAAAGGACATGGACCTCTTCCTTTAGATAAATGCAGTAGCATTTAGCGAATTTTGGTGGGTCGGGGAGGAATCGAACCTCCGACCACTTCCTTATCAGAGAAGTGCTCTAACCAACTGAGCTACCGACCCAAAATTCTCAGAGAAGCGCTCTAAAATCGCTTTCAGCGATGCTTTGCTTACGCAAAGGATAACTGAGCTAATCACCCAAAAAGCTTTTCTGTTTTGCAATATTACCACAACGCATATTTATAATGAATTATGAATCCCTAAACACGGCATAAAGCCTTGGTTCGCGCAGCAAGGCTGTACGTTTACCTAAAGCGCTTATTATAACTTTAGCCCCCTGCAAGCTCCCTGCGGATGATTGTTTTTGCCCTTGAAGTTTTAGCGGTTTTCAGCCAGTCGGCGCTGGGCTTTTTGTTTTTGGCCGTTTTAATTTTTATGTAATCGCCGTCGTTGACTATGTAGTCGAGTTTTTCTATTTTTCCGTTCACATATGCACCCGAACATCTGTTTCCAATATCGGAATGGACGGCATAAGCAAAGTCAATAACGGTTGCCCCCTTAGGAAGTTCAATAATGTCTCCTTTAGGTGTGAATACATATACATTTTTTCCGAAAGGAGTTTTAAGGGTATTAGATTTAATGGATTTTTCGATCCGCCAGTAATTCAAATTTTTAAACCAAAGCGGGTCTTTGTTTGTGTATTTCATGAATTGCTCGGAAGTTTTTTCGCTGCTTCGGTAAAATATTCTGTGGAGATCCATGTTTGTTGTGTACATCTCAAAAGTTTTTATTTGTACTTCCACCGGAAAATCCTTTTTTATATAGAAAACATTGTGTATTGCTTTGTATCCAAGTTCTCTCGGCCTGTTTATATAATCGTCTCTTTCTTCCGGGATATTTTCCCATAACTCGTTCAAAATACCTTCAACTTTATAACAATCTTCGGTGGTATCAACTATAATACTCATTCCGACCAGGTCATATATTCCTTCGTAATTTCTACCAGTATATTTGTTGATTGCCTTGTAATATAGAGCCTTTCTGTATATGCCGTATAAATGTTTTACCCGATAGTTGATTTTTGCGCGTATTTCCGACTCATTTAGTATTGAGTTCAGGAATTTGACAGTGTCTTTCATAACCGGCTCGGTGCCTTCCAGTTGTTTGGCAACGATTTTTCCGATTCTGTAATATTCTCCCGGCAGTAGTATTTTAAAAGCTCTGTCTTCCAAGTCAGTCACTATTTTTGATAACCCCAAAATACGGGCTATCGGTGCGTATAAATACAGACATTTATTGGCTACGTCTGTCCTTTGATTTTTCTCTAACAAGTAAACCGTATCTAAATTATCTATTCTATCGGCAAATCTAATGACCAGCGGTCTTATATCTTCGGTCAAATTTAAATAGGCTTGAATAATGTACTTTTCGTTAAATCCCGCAGGAGCGGTTTTTTCTAATTTTATACCCGAAATGAAATCGTATTTTTTTACTATTTCAGCAGGTTCTTTTCCGAAATTATCCTCAAACTTTTCGCGGTCTTTTTGTATATATTTGTAAGCATGGTGGAGCAGGGAAGCGATAAGTGTATTTTGGTCTTTTATACCGTATTTAATCAGAAGTTTGTAAACTCTTATACAGTGATCAGCATAAGTATCGCCGGCAAGTCTTTTATCTTCTGCGTGTATTTTTAATGTTAATTTTACTGCTTCTTCGGCAAGATCTTTCATATGTATTGACATCTTAATTCTGTAGTGATAGCCTACCAATACGGAATGGGAGTTCGTGTGAAACGGACTCATAGCGAATCAAACTTTATGTCTTGATTCGGGTGGGATAATCACCTTCTTCCGCCTTCGGCGGATTGAATTCTTTAGACGGAAGCTCTGATTTCCTTTAATATCAATAACTAAATCTAAATATACACTACGAAAGGTTTAAAATTAACCTTTCTGCTTAAATCAATAGCGCGACTGGGCTGCTTTCTTAGTGCAGGTTTTCTGGGCACAAAGGAAAGATACTTTTGAAAAAAACAAAAAGCTTGGGCCTGGAAGAGCTTGCTCTCCGCCTTCGGCGGATGCGCTTCCTCTTACAGCCACGCTTCGCGGGCCTGTAGCTCAGTTGGCTAGAGCACTGCATTTGCAATGCAGAGGTCACGGGTTCGATCCCCGTCGGGTCCACCATAAAGAATCCGACAGACTTACTGAGGTTTTATGCGCTTGTATAAAGTTCATGAAGCTTCAGAGAGTTTGTTTGTGAAACTCGCTCAAATGAGTTTCGCTCTTTGAATGAGCTTGCTCACCGCCAAGGCGGCTGCGCTTCCTCATACAAGCGAGCTTCGCTCTTTGAAAACCGGATAGAAAGTCCAAAATATTTCATCGAAAGAATCCAAACAAGCGTAAGCTCGTTTGGCTTCCTTTGTTGATTAAAATCATCAAACTAAGATATTTAATGTATACGGTGGATGCCTTGGGTCTTTGTGCCGATGAAGGAGGTACTAGGCTGCCATAAGCCTCGAGAAGCTGCCAAGAAGCGTTATTACTCGGGGATATCCGAATGGGGAAACCTGGCTCGTAGTAATACGAAGTCGTCTATTACTGAAGGTCTGCCTTCGGGTGGATTATAGGTAATAGTATGGGAACTCAGCGAACTGAAACAACTTAGTAGCTGGAGGAAAAAAGACAAAATCATGTATTTCCTAAGTAGCGGCGAGCGAAAGGGAAGTAGCCCAAACCCAAGGCTAAAAAGATGAAACTGTTTCTTTAATCCGCCATTGGCGGAAAAGAAACAGAAGCCATTTTTTTAGTCACGGGGGTTTAGGACAGCCCACACTGGTAAAGATGGTCAAAAGAAGTTTAGCGCGAAAGTGCGCAACGACTGATGGCCGAAGGCCAGAAGGAGTTACAAAGTGCTTGCGTAGAAGAATCCAACTGGAAAGTTGGGCCATAGAGCGTGATAGCCGCGTATTCGAAACGCACGCACCTTCTTGGGCTGATCCAGAGTAGCATGGGGCACGTGAAACCCTGTGTGAATTAGGCTGGACCATCAGCTAAGGCTAAATACACAAAGACACCGATAGCGAACAAGTACCGTGAGGGAAAGGTGAAAAGTACCCCGGGCAGGGGAGTGAAATAGTTACTGAAACCGTATACAAACAAGCTTCCGGAGTCCGCCTCTGGCGGATGACGGAGTGCCTATTGAAGAATGACTCAGCGAGTTAATACTGCATGCGAGCTTAAGCAATTAAGTTGTGTAAGCGAAGGGAAACCGAGTCTTAATAGGGCGGCCGAGCTGCTTCGAAAGAAGCTGCCGGATAGTATGTAGTATTAGACCCGAAGCCAGGTGAGCTAACCATGGGCAGGGTGAAGCATGGGTAAAACCATGTGGAGGCCCGAACCGTTGTATGTTGAAAAATGCTCGGATGACCTGTGGTTAGGGGTGAAACGCCTACCGAACTTGGCTATAGCTGGCTCTCCCCGAAATATATTTAGGTATAGCCTCAATCTTTGTGGGCTTGTGAGGTAGAGATACTGGAAAGGGATGGGGCGCGCAAGTGTACCCACCTTTACCAAACTCCGAATGCACAAGCTTTAGATTGGGAGTCAGTACTGCGGGGCAATCTCGTGGTACGAGAGGGAAACAACCCAGACCATCGGATAAGGTCCCTAATCTTTGCTTAGTGGGCAAGGAAGTGGAACTGTTTAGACAGCTAGGAGGTTGGCTTAGAAGCAGCCACCCTTTAAAGAAAGCGTAACAGCTCACTAGTTAAACGGTTCTGCGCCGACGATTTAACGGGGCTGAAGCAAAGAACCGAAGCCGTGGATGTTGGTATTTCGCATCGGGAATTGCCGGTTGCTTTCGTTTTTACGAAACATACTGGTATTTCCGCTGCGGAGTATCAACGTGGTAGGGGAGCATTGATACTGCTGCGAAGGTGTAACCGTGAGGTTTACTGGAGCGGTATCAAGTGAGAATGCTGAGTTGAGTAACGAAAGGATGGTGAAAACCCATCCCGCCGGAAGTCTAAGGGTTCCTCCGCTATGTCAGTCAACGGAGGGTAAGCCGACCCTAAGGTGAGGCCGAAAGGCGTAGCCGATGGATAGCAGGTTAATATTCCTGCGCTACCGTGAAATCGCTATCACCAATGGAGGGACGGAGCATGATTGGCTGGGCCCATTATGAATTTGGGTTCAAAAAACGAGCCAGTCTCTGCAGGCAAATCCGCAGAGGCGTTTTGACGTGAGTTTATGGAAATCCGCCGCGAGGTGGAGATTCAGCCGGATTAAGCTTCCAAGAAAATCTTCTAGGGACCTGCCGTAAGGCGGGCATGGATTTTACGGTACTCGTACCGCAATCCGACACAGGTAGACGGGTAGAGAATACCAAGGTGAACGAGAGAATCATTGTTGAGGAACTAGGCAAATTACATCCGTAACTTAGGGAAAAGGATGCCCCATCGCAAGGTGGGGGGCACAGAAATGGTTCAAGCGACTGTTTAACAAAAACACAGGTCTCTGCTTAACTCGTAAGAGGATGTATAGGGGCCGACGAGTGCCCAGTGCCCGTAAGTTAAAGCTGGGGGTGAACACTCCGCCTATGGTGGAGGACTGGCTCTCGGTACAAGCTCGGGTGAACGGCAGCAGTAACTATAAAGCAAGTTTGTTATCTCGCTTATGCTCGATAATAAACACAGTTGTAGTTACGAAGACGTTTTGTGTTTCGTCTTCCTATCCGCCTTTGGCGGAATGGTAAACTTGGCTATATGCTGGAAAGTCCGTCGTATCCAACAGTACTAAATTATTATTTAGTGAAAATCTGTTTGGTGCGGATAATCAGCAGGCAACCTCAAATTGCGTAATTTGAGAGAGTCCTCAGAGACTATACGCCAAGCTACATGCTTTAAGCTTGTAGAAGATATAGTCCGATCTGTATAGCGATATACAGAATCCAACAGAAATGTCTGGATCTTATGGTCTAAAGAGCCATAATGAGTAACAAAATAAACTGTTCTATGGTTGAAGTCGCGCTGCCATAGTGAAGGGTTAAAGTCCCTTCCATCTACAAAGATGAAAAATTTGGCTATATGCTGGGAGGTCCGTCCACTAAAAGTGGTGTTTATTTAGAGTAGAGTCTGATACTTATACTAGAATGTTATATGCTAGTTTCTACTCAAATTAGAATAAAGAATCTTGTACTACTAAATGTATTTGGGTAATACTTGGGTATGTTTAGTGAAAATGTAACAAGTGCGGATAATCAGCAGGAAAGACTTGATAAGGATAAACTAGGATATTTTCTTGCAGGTTTTGTTGAAGGAGAAGGTAGTTTTAACGTCTCTTTGAGAAAAAAGAATGATTACAAGCTGCAATGGCAGGTTGTACTTAGCTTTAATGTCTCTCAAAAGGATTTAACTTTATTACACTTGCTCAAAAAAAAGTTAGATTGCGGGATTATTAAAGTTAGGAAAAGAGACTTGGTCTATTCACTTGATATAACAAAACCAAAAGATGTAATTGAGAAAGTCATTCCATACTTCAAGACGTACCATTTCATTTCGAGCTCTAAAAAAAGGAATTTTTCCATTTTTTGTGAGATCGCGCAAATGATAAAAGAAAATAAACATCTTGATGTGGAAGGTCTTAAGGAAATCGTTCAATTGAGAGAAATCCTAAACGAAGGGAAAGGTCGAAAGCGAAAACACAGCATTTCAGATGTTTTTCCGAGTCAAGAATCCTCACAGACTATACGCCAGACTTCTAATATATTAGGAGAAGATATAGTCGCATCTGCATGGCGACATGCAGTGACAAATTCTGAGGGAAATTTGTCTTAAGCCTTGAGTTAAAAGGCAAAGAATATAAGCGTAATCCCTTGTCGGGTAAGTTCCGACCCGCACGAAACTCGTAACGACTTGAACACTCTCTTAACAATGAACTCGGTGAAATAGAACTACCGGTGAAGATGCCGGTTAATCGTTGTTGGACAAAAAGACCCCGTGGAGCTTCACTGCATCTTGGCATTGGTTAGTGACGTTGATTGTGTAGAGTAGGAGGGAGTTTGGCTTAATACCCAAACGTCAATGAAACACCTCTCTGTTAATGTTGCAAGCCTAACTGTTCCGCCTGATCGGCGGAGAGGACAATGTCTGGAGGGCAGTTTAACTGGGGCGGTTTCCTGCTAAAAGGTAACGCAGGAGCCCAAAGGTTCCCTTAGCGCCGATGGAAATGGCGCTGTAAGCGCAAAGGTATATGGGAGCTTTACTGCAAGACATACAAGTCGAGCAGTCACGAAAGTGGGGCTTAGTGATCTTCCGAGTGCTTTTTGGTAAGCCCGGAACTTAACGGATAAAAGTTACCCCGGGGATAACAGGCTGATCTTGCCCGAGCGTCCACAGCGGCGGCAAGGTTTGGCACCTTAGACATACATCAAGGGGTGCTACGAAAGTAATTTCGTACCAAAAATTCGGCTAATAACGGTGAACTCCTTACTCTGTTGAAAACAGAGAGATCGTTATTGACTCAAATTTATATTTGGGTTAATTTCGGTATATGGAGAATATCGTGGGAAGTCTTACAGGAGAACAAAAATCTATAATTACAGGAAAGCTTTTAGGAGATGGCTCTTTAAGGAGAAAATTAAATACTCTTCTTGAGATAAACCATTCTTATAAGCAAAAGGATTATGTTTTTTGGCAGTATTCGAAATTGAAAAACTTTGTTTCAACTCCGCCAAAAATCAGAAAATCTGGTGTAAATAGATTTTCTTATCG
>MEVD01000019.1 GCA_001772865.1 candidate division WWE3 bacterium RIFCSPHIGHO2_02_FULL_38_14
TGTTATCGATAATGAGATCGTTTTCATTAAAACTCATAGTCATAAAAATGTTTTTATCAGACAAATTTTTATTGGGGGATATAAGAGTGAACCTAACCACATCATCTTTAGTTGAGCTGGTTAATTTAACGTTTTCATTTAAACTATCGAATAATGCAAATGGTTGTGTTAACGAGAAATAGCTAGCGATGGAGTAGTATAGTTGTTCAATCTTAGGTAGCGAATTAGTTTTATTGTAATTATTGTTTTGTGCCAGTAAATAATTTTTCTTGTCTGATATAGAATAACCATTTTTAATATAAAAATCTAAAGGAGAAACGTTGTAGAAATAATCATTACTGGCTTGAGAAATAAAAAGACCATAATCGTAAGTTCCAATAACATAGCGTCCAGTTTTTTTATACATAACTTTACCTTGAGGTAATTTGTAACTGATTAGAATAAATACAATCGCAAATATAAATGTCAGTTCCATCCAAAATAGCTTATTTTTCCACATATGATTGAGTATATATTATTTTTTATTGTTGCAGAAGATAAAAATTTACTACTATAATTAACCATGTTCGTTGAGGAATCATTAAAAATAAAGGATTTTATAGAAAAGGAGAATCTTAGAAATCTTAAGGTTTTAAACATTGGAAGTGCCGATAAAAACTTCAGGACTTATATTCAACCCTATATTGATAGAAATATAATAAAGCCGCTGAAAGAAAGGAATTGCAAAGTTTTTAATCTGGATTTATATGGCGGAGAGGGAGTAGATATAAGACTGGACTTTGATCACTTGAACGAGCTTAATGACGATTTTGACCTTGTTTTTTGTTGCAACTCCTTTGAACATGCCAAGAATAAGGAAAACCTTGGTGATGAACTAGTGAGATTAACCAAGAATGGTGGGTTTATTATTGTAACAACACCTTATGTATATCCCTATCATCTGGACCCTATAGACACTCTGTTTAGGCCAACTATTGAAGAGCAATTAAGATATTTAAAAGGTGTCACACTTATCGAAGGCACGTATATAAATGTTACAGCTCCGTATGAATCCAGAGGGAAAATCCTTCCTCTTTTTGTTATGAAGTTATTGATGGTTTTTAAATCTTTGCGATATAAACTGAAAGGAGAAAAATACAATTTTTTCCACGATCTTATTAATATATTTTCTACTTGGAAAGTTACTTTTTTACTCCTGAAGAAAAATTAGTTCAATTTACATTAACCCATAGTATATGTTATAATTAATTTATCCATGAACCCGCCCGAATTTGGCGTGGTTATAGGAAATCTAACAGGAGCGAAAAGATGAAGACCAGATTGAGTCTTGTATTACTTGTGTCGGCTCTGGCCCTTATTGTAGTGTTCGGCACCCTGCCAACACTTCCGGCCCTAGCTGCCACCTCCACTCAGGTATCCCCGAAGTATGACGCCTCGGCTTCTGTGCTAACCACACAGACGCCACTGACCTCGACACCGTTTCTCCCCTTCATTTTCCCCGAAGATGGGGGGCTGAGAATCGTGTCGCCGATTACACCTACAGTGGACGGAGTCCCCGTTACATCTACGCTGGACAGCGGGGATTATTTCTACCCTGCTGGTGCAGGCCAGTACACTGTAGACGTAGGAATCTGGCCGTATTCGCCGGTGGCTTTGGACTACGCGAAGTTGGATCCAGGGAAGATTTACTCGGATGATGCCGTGATGATTCAGGCAGGGACGTTTACGGTTACCCTTGCACGGTATCTGAACAACCCGAGAGCCGACGGCCGCGTGTATTCCATCAAAGGATGGGCCTACGGCTATCAGGACGGTTGGCAGTTCGGTCTTCGGACCTCATTGTGGAACTCAGTATCGCGGACATGGGGATCCGGAACCTGGGAGCAGTACACCACTGTCAAGCTTTCCGGAGAGCCGGTCTGCGACAAGGGCATGTACGGCTTTGTCGCTAGCCAAATTAGCGTGGGGCTGTGTGGCGTGCAAGAAGTGAGCATCGAAGGTCAGAATAGCCCCATTCGTGACGACGACACATTGCGTTTCGACGCGGTTGTGGGCACGAGCTCAGTGATCTCTGGTACTTCTGTCGTTCTTACAAACGCCGACGGAACCCGCATTGCAGGCAAGGTACTTGTAGCTTCTTCGGGCTTTACGATTACTGAAGAGGGACTTAGCCTGGGGAACTCGCAATGGCCTATCTGGGTTGCGGCGTACGAAAATCGGATATTCAACGTCAGCGGAGCGGCGTACAACGTCGGGTACGATTGGCAAACCTTCCGCCTTGAAGGACGATGCGGAACCATTTGGTGCCAGACTGTCCCGTGGGGATATTTCACGACCCTGCGGCTTCGGCAGATCAAATGGACGGTCTTCCTACCGACGGTGATCCACTGAACTCCTGAAAAAACAGCGTGGCTACTGAGCTACTACCACGTTGTTTTCCATTACCACCCGTAGGGTTTTCTGATGCTCATCTGAAAACCTTACTTCATATATTGCTATAACCCAAGTTGACAGGTTATCTTGACCAATGCTATAATAACCCATAGTACAAGGAGATTAAAAACCATGATAAAAAACAAGAAAATATCAGTTGTAATACCCTGTAAAAACGAAGAAAAAGGCATTGCGGCTGTTATAAAGAATATCCCTTCATATATAGATGAAATAATTGTTGTGGATAATGGTTCTACAGATAGAACGGGAGAAGTTGCTAAAAAAGCGGGTGCCCGTGTAATTAAAGAACCCAGAAAAATGAACGGTGTGGGTTATGGATATGCTCATATAACTGGAATTAAAAATGCAAAAGGGGATTATGTTGCGGCTTTGGACGGAGACGACACTTATCCTGCTTATCAAATTAAAGAAATAGTGGAAAAAATGGAAACCGAAGGAATTGACTTTGTGTCTTGTAATAGACTTCCTTTAAAAAATCCAAAAGTTATTTCAAAAACCAGACAGCTTGGTATATTCATACTTAATTTAGAAGTATTGTTCTTGTATGGAACCAGAGTAAAAGACATCTTAACAGGTATGTGGGTGATGAAGAAAGATGTATATAATAAGCTTAATTTGAGGATGGGTGATTGGAATCTTTCCCCTGAAATTAAAATATCTGCAATTTTCAATAAGGATGTAAAATTTACTGAATATCATATTGACCATTTTGTAAGAGAAAATGAACCCAGTAAACAGGCAATATGGAAAACGGGAATAAATCATGCCTTTTACATATTAAAAAGAAGGTTTACCAATGACAGTATAATTGGAAGTTGGATATATTGTAAATTGCTTAATAGAAAGAACTTTTTTTGTAAATACTCACCTTACGCTGTGAGATTTGCATTGTAAAATCTAAATTAAATTTGTGAGTGCCTTATTTTCATTTTTTTAGAAGAATATAAAGCTGTTCAGATATGATATTCCAATCAAAGTCTTTTACTAACATTTTCCTGAAGTTTTTAGCTATTTCTTCTCTTTTTTCGGGATTATTAAGTACCCATAGAATAGTATCAGCGAATGAACGGGGGTTCTTTTGCGGCACTAAAATTCCGGTTTCGTAGTTTTTAATAACCTCCTTGGTTCCTGCGTTGTCTGTAGCTATTACAAAGCATTCGCTGGAACCGGCTTCCAACACTGTATTTGGAAACCCTTCATTGTGATTGGAAGGATTTATAAATATATTAGATATTGAGAGCAATTCCTTTACTTCTTCATATTTTAAATTACCGGTTAATATAACCTTGTTTTCTAAGTTGTCCTCGGCTATTTTGTTTTTCATTTCGTTTTCGAGCTCACCTGGACCGGCTAAAACAAATATTACATTGTTGTCTTTACTTGAATTATGGATAAGTTTTATAGCATCGTATAGATAAGTTACTCCTTTTGTCCAAATAAGCCTTCCTACAAATGTTACTAAGACAGTGTTTTTATCTACATTAAGGTTAATTTTAGGTATGGATCTTTGGGAGTTTTTATCTTTAGGAGAGAAAAATATTGTGTCCACACCACCATATATTAAATAAGTTTCTTTTTTAACACCAAGAGTTTCTTTAAAGAATTGTTGAGCAGCTTTATTGGTAAATGTAATGTAATCGTAGAATTTCAATGAGAATTTGGCGATTGTCAAATCAATAATTTTAGCAATTAATTCCACTGATCTTTTCTGATAAACAGGATGCCCTACTACGTGACCTGTATATATACTTTTAGCTTTAATCAATTTTGCGTAAATCCAAAGCCACCAGGTGGGGTCAAAAAACCTGATGTGCGTGTTTACATAATCATATTTGTTTTTTGATAATTTAATTAAAATCGATAATAGTGATATCGGGTTTGGCAGTGCAAACCTGGCTGGTATAACATTCCAACACGAGACTCTATAAATTTTAAATCCCCTGTAGTTTTCGTAGTTCGAAGCATTATCAGTGTTGTAACATAGTACATCGACAGCAATATCGTTGTGGTTTTTTAGCATATTTGCGTATAATTCTTCGGCGTATTTTTGACTACCGCCTCTGTGAGGATAAAAGAAAGGCAGTACCAATAGAAGTTTAATTTGTTTTTGTGTGCTCATATTACTAATTATAGCAATAACATAGAATTTTGAGTTAAATTTATACTTTCCAGTTCATTTCTCGTGACGGTAACTTGAGGGTGGGAGACAAACCATTTATAACCCTATAGTATTGACAAGACCGTGGCTATAAGATATAATGACGATATATTTAATTAATAGGCCTGAAATAAGGCTTTATTATGAGCTTTTCTCTGCCTGGAAAAGGTTAATAGATATGACTAAAACTGCTAAAAAGTTAATATTGTCTATTGTCTCTTTAGGCCTATTGTCTTTGGTAGGTCCTGGAAATGTATATGCTACAGGGGACTGCGAAGAAACATACGGTGGTGGAGAGACTTGTATTATAAATAAGTCTTTCAGAATAGAAAAGAAGGTTAGAAAAGACGATGGCGATGATTGGGAAGATAAAGTAACAGATGTAGAGGAAGACGAAGTTATAGAGTTTAGGATCAGAATTAAAAACACAGGTGAGTTAGAAACCGATGATATGAAAATGGAAGATTTCTTGCCTGATGAACTTATTAGAGTGGGTGGAGACGGTTTAACTGAGGAATGGGATAACTTCGAACCCGGTGAGACCAAAGAATTTATTATTAAAGTCAAAATAGATAGTGATGAATTTGACAGAACTAACTTTGACAAGTGTGTGGTTAACAAGGCCGAAGTTAGATATAAAGATAAATTCGAAGGTTCTGACACCGCTACTGTCTGTTATGGACAGGGTGAGATATCCGAACTTCCTGAAACAGGATTCGACACCTTAACTGTATTAACAGCCCTTGGATTAGGTTCCATGGCTTTAGGTATAGTTATAAGGAAGAGCTCCAAGTAACATAGTCAACTAGTTTTGAGGCCTGCCCGAAAAGCAGGCCTCTTGTATTATTTTCCGGCTGTCCCAAAAGACGGCGGGGAATGAGATAGCATTATAATTTGCGGTCTCTTTATGGTTTCGGCCGGGGATAGAATGGTTGGGTTTGGTTACCCTTACGCGACCATTCTGTTTCCGGCCTAAGCTTTTTTAGGCTTGAATACCCGGATATAATAGCAATGAATATGTTTAATTCTTTTAAGTACAATAGAACACTCAAAATTGTCTGGGGGCTTTCCTTAGTATCATTAATACTTATTATTTTATCTACTTATATTATGTTCTCCGATAAAAAGGAGGTAGAGAGACAGGCAGCAGAGGTAGTGGCCGCAAAGTCCCAAAGAGCGTCGGTATTTGCAGAAGAGCTGAAACCTGTATTTACAAATCCTAAAAAACTTTTGATAGAGAGCATAAAAGTAAACATAAATTTAGGTCCTGTAAGTGTGGCGGAAGACGGTTCCCTGGATGTTCCGAAAAACTGGAATGAAGGAGGATGGTATAGAAAAGCTTCAAAGCCCGGCGAGGAAGGGAATTTAATAATCAACGCCCATTACGACGACAACTACGGCCGACCGGCGGCTTTTTGGTCTTTGAACAAAGTCAAGGAAGGGGAGCTGGTAAAGGTAATTGACGCCTTCGGCAAAACCTATACTTATAAGGTTACCGAAACATTTTATCTGGATATCAAAGATCCCAACAGACTGGATATATTCGACAGTGTTGACGGAATATCTCATATAACTTTGATAACCTGCGGGGGAGTATGGGATCCTAGGTACGGAACATATAACAAGCGTTTTGTGGTTAAAGGTGATTTATATGTTCCCGGAGAGTACGCAGGAAGAGAAGGGGAAGAGGCAGAAGGTGAAAATGTTAAGAGTGAGAATGTAGAGAACACTTAATATGATTTGTGATTGTCGGTTCTGTATTCGGCTGTTTCTTCTCTTACGCGATCTATAACCCACATTCGCACTAAAGTAGAGGGATTTACATTATACTTTTTTGCCATGTTGTTTAATAATTTTTTTAATGAGGGTGTAACTCTTATTGTCATTGTTTCTTTTTTTTCGGTTTCTGGTTCATAGACTAATTTTACTTCTTCGAATTCATTGATATAACCAGCGATACTATGGGTATCCCAGAAATCTGCTTCTTCCTGAAAACTTGAAAAATCAGGTATTTCGAAAGGTCTTACATTAATTAGTTTTAATGGTTTTTTCATGTATTTTCTCCTCTATATTTATTTCGTTCGTTTTTATCCATGTCCCTTGCTGTAACCAAATAATATGTTCTTTTTTGCTCCATAGCTACAATTATACTTAGCATTCTATTTTTGTACTTGCATAAAACCATATATCGTTCTTTTTTAACTTTGAATACCTTTCTGTTTTTATCCTTTAGCGCCTGTTCAACTTCATAAATTGATAAGTTGTGTTTTTTTATATGTTCAAAGTTGATTTTATCCCAAATTAGGCTCTTTATATTTTGTTGTTTCATTGTAACACAATGTAATACATTGGTTTGTGGAAGTCAACGTGTAACTGCATTACCATTATGAATGGTTGCTGAAAAAACCGGTCCTGTTTGATTGGCACACATGTTGCTGGTTGATTTTTTAGAAATCCAGTTGAAAATTAATTCCGGTAGTGCTAAAGTGTACATGACTAGAGTTTCGAACTACTCCATGCTTATTATGTTTCAATGATTCTTTATAAATGAAGCGTTATTAGATTTTTAGATAGATGGGGTACTGTGGTTCTTCACTAGAGTGGGGAGGTAGCTTGGGGCAGTGGCTATCTCCCGACTTTAGTAAGGAATTAATGGTTTTTAACCGGTGCTGCACAACTGCAGATCGCAGGTGGATTTGCACTTAAAATTATACGCAAGGGATTAATTTCATTTATTTCGCTAGCGCGAAGTAATTTATTGCTTCGCAAGTTTTCTTGCGAAAAATAACGCAATTATGCCAAGTTCAACAAATCAGAATACACAAGACTCGGGTGGGTCAGTAAAAAACTCTCCTTCTAATATTTATGATGTAAGGACAAGATCTAGGGGAAGCAGCGGTCCATCAGCGGATCGTACAGCTGACAGAAAAGCCACCGACACAATTTCAGATGTAAATACCCAGCCGGGGTACTCCGGCGGTGCGGGTGGTGGCGGAAGCGCGGCAGCAGGTAGCAGCGGAGGTAGTGTTTCAACAGGCGTTTCTTCAGGCGGCGGAAACGGGCACAACGGACACAGCAGTCACAATGGTCACAGCGGCCATTTGCAAAGCTCTCAGAACGGAGTTTCGGGAAATGAATATTATAATCAGGAAAGCAATTACTATACCGGCGAAACAATACCGGTAAAAGGTATTTTGGAAATTCTTCCGGACTACGGAGTTTTGAGGCAGGATGAACAACCTTTTGAAAACCTTCCCAAAGATGTTTATATAAGCCAGTCGCAGATTAAAAGGTTCAGTCTTAGAATGGGCGACATGGTAACCGGTTTGGCGAGGCACCCTAAAGAAGGCGAGAGGTATTTGTCGCTGCTGAAGGTGGAGAAAGTTGACGGCATGGATCCGGAGGAAGCAAAAAAGAGGCCGCTTTTCAGCAAGCTTACG
>MEVD01000020.1:0-21729 GCA_001772865.1 candidate division WWE3 bacterium RIFCSPHIGHO2_02_FULL_38_14
AAAAATTACTGTCCAACTTAAAAAATCTTCTGGAGCTGCTGCGAACGAAGTTTCTTCCTCAGCAACAACTGCCGCCGCAGGAAGAAAAAAGCCGGCAAGATCAAAGTCCTAACCTTTTAGCAGATACCCCGTATTTAAAAACCACTGCTTTAGAAACTGATATAAAAAAGCTAGAATCCGTAGGCTTTTTGCAAAAAGCCACTCTTATTTTAGGCTCAATATTTTTTACTTTGCTCGCGGTTAACGCCGTGGTGGATTCTGAGGTAAAAAAGGTGGCAAGCGAAATAAGAATTCTGGAAAAAAAATTAACAGAATACAAAGATATAGAAGTGGAAACAAAATCCACAGTCGACAAATTAGCGGTTTATAAGCAGAAGGAATCACAGAGAACTAAAGTCGGAGAGAACTTGAAGTTTATTATTGATCAGGCTAAAAATGTTGTGGAGATAGACACGCTGGTTTTGAGGAATAAAAACACGGTAAGTGTTGATGCTGTTGCTCCTTCTCCGCTTAATTTTTCGCTTTTAATAAACAACTATTTTGAAAACAAAAACATTAAGCAAGTAACCTTGGAATCTGCCGATTTAGTAGGCAGAACAAACGAGTATTCAGTTTCTCTTACTCTGGAGATGTAATGAAGTTACTGGAAAAACTTACATATACTTTTCAAAACGATTTAATAATGGTACGTGTATACGCGTTTTTATTTGTATTGAATTTAATTGTTGTGGTGCCCCTTTCTGTTAAAGCCGCCGACTCTATTGGCAAAAGAAATGAATTGAAAAGTAGATTGGTCAGCATAAAAACAGATATGGAGACAAAACTTGACCAGCTTAGGCAGTCTTCGGTTGTATATAGCGAGGCTCTTTCATATAAAAAAGATTTGGAGATTGCACTGCCGTCGGAAAGCGATGTTGAAAATTATTTGGTTTCTTTGGTGGAAACTTTTGGCGGGGTAGGTTATGTTTTAACAGACTTAAATGTAAGTCCTAGAAAATTAGAAGGGGAAGTGGAACTTAGTTTAAATATGGAAGGCGACCCCTCGAATATAGGGCGTGTCATTGAAGCTTTGGAGTCAATGCCCAGAATAACCGAGGTTCAGGAAATTTCGGTAAATTTTAACGGACGCGAAGATATTTTAATTGTTGTTAAAATTTTGGTAGTGGAGACCGGCGGTCAAATATGAAGAAATTGCTTTTAATTTTGATATCTACTTTTTTTACAATTCTCGCCGCGTTGTACTCCTCCTGGCTTGATGTTGACGAGTCGGATTACATTACGGAAAAAACACTTGCAATATCCAGGCCGTTTAATGATAGAATAGATATAGACTTTTTGAGGAAACTTAGAAAGTCCAAACTTAACACTGACTCGCCTTTTGAAAGTGTTGATGTAAGTGTTGAGTAAAGCCTGCCTTATGAACGACTATCAAGCGAAAAGCGGATTTAAAACTTTTATAGTAACTCTTGGCGTTTCTCTGTTATTGTTCGGTGTTTTATATTATGTGCTTTCCGGCACCAGTGTTACTCCGAATATCGAGAGCGAGCCTGACGCTCAGGAAGTCGTAAATTCCGATACTGTGTCCAAAGTAGAGGTTGCGGGGGTTGCTGAGGTGAAGGGTGCTCAAAATTCGCAGAATGAGAAAAGCGTATTTTCCGACATTTCAAAAAAGAAGCCTGATGTTCCTGTAAAAGCTGTTTTGGCCGGTGCCAATGAAGCTACTCAAAGTACCACGCCGGCTACCGGTACAACCAGCATTACTATTTCTCTGATTCTGTCTTTGTCAGTGCTGGCTTTAGGTGCGTATGTGTACGCCAAGAACCCGCGAAAATTTGCACTATCTAACTTTGAAAGAGATATTACGGATAAAATTTAGCTTCGTGCCAGTATTGCATTTATCATCAGTCTATTTATTTTTGTTCCCGGCGGGTCGCAGGTCATTAAAGTTATAGTTGATTCATTTAGATATTTAGGTTTGTAATTTGCAATAGGGTTTACCTCGTCCGGTTTTTTTATTTCTTTTGTTTCAACCACATATTTATACTCCACATTGTTATATTTAATAAAAATTTCATCTCCCGGCTTTAAAGTATTAAGTGTAGAGAAAATTGTTTTGTAGTTTCTGGGGTTGTAGAACCAGGGAAGAACGGAGTGCCCGTATATGAAAGCGTTTCCCGCCTGTCCCGGCAGGTCTGAGCCTCTGTAATGACCTAAAGATGTGTCCGGGGCTAAGTTTGTGGAATTGGTTTCGACGAGAGCGTCTTTTATTCCAAGTTTAGGGACAGATAAATAAAAGAACTGAGGAATATTGGCGTTGTTTGGGGGTGGGGCTGATGTGTTTGTCAGGTTGGGCGATCCGAGCTCCTTATATTCAAAATTGCTAAAGCCGGTTGCGGTTCCGAGTACGGAGTTCGCGACCGGTTTTGTAATTTCATCCGCGGTTTTGAAAAACACCAAAGGTGCGATGACTTGTGTTATAAGAACTACGATCCCTGAAGTTACTATAAGCGCGGGGATAATTCTGGCGTGCGCTAAAAACTTTTTGTTTACAGGGTTGTATATAGGATCAAATGACGCATCTTTTATGTATTTTCTGGGCGTGAATATTTCCATATTTTTTCTATAGTCAAAGGCAGCAGAATACTAATCGGGATTTCTCCGGTCTTTGCGTCTTTGTCTATTTTATATAATTCTTCGTACAACTTCATTAGGTTTTGCTGAGTGAAATTCTCCGAATTGATTTTAGCCCGTGCTTTCATTTGCGGCGACAAAGAACCAGCCATTTTCGATTCAAACTTTATATACGATATAGTACGCAGACCATATTCGAGCATTGTTAGTATATAAATTTCGTCTTCATTTGAATTTAATAAGTTTCTTAATTCTATATAGCTTTGCTTCCTTTTTAATGCGAAAACATTATCTAGGAACCTAAAGACGTTGGCGTTTTTGAACAGAGGGCTTTGCATTATTGTCGCTTTGTTCTGTTGCGCTCCGGTTAATAAAGGATTAGCTTTTGTTAATTCTTTATCGGAGTAAATTACCAAAATTGTTTCTTTAGGCACTTTCATAAGTTTTTCCGCGTACGGGCTAAGATTTTGTCTTCCCGCTCCGGATACATCGAAAGCTATAAAAGGCGGGTTTCCGAACATATCAATATACATGCAGGCGTCTATTAATTGAGCTGGTGTGGTTGATTGAGGATTTAATTCTATTTTGTCTATTAAATGGTTCGGCGTATTGGAATATTTTTTTTGAATACTTAATAAGTTGTTTCTGGAAGCCGATGTGTTTTCGCCGTGAATCAAATAAATCATTTGTTACTGCTCAAAGATGAATTTTTGAACATATGCGTGTATCTGGCTGAAGTCCCCAGCTCTTGGTATTAATACATACGCCCCTCCGTATAGGCTGGTGTCTTCCGGTGCGTATAGAAGCCCTCCTTCGCTGGAGGCGCTTCTGTCATCTAAAACAATAGATTTTATATCGTCAAAATTTGTTTGTTTGGTTAGTAGATAAAAACCTTGAATAGTTCCCAAGTCTATGTCCGTTTCCACATTACTTGCATAAGCATCATAAAGTTCCTTAAGTTTTATGGGATTGAATAAAGTTTCCAAAGATAAAGCTTTGTCTTTTACCGCTAAAAGCAGTTTTTGCTGTCTTTTAGATCTGGAGAAGTCGGTGCCTTCGTTGTTGTTGCCGTGTCTGGATCTCACAAATTTTAAAGCAGTATCGCCGTCCATATGGTTAATACCCTCTTCAAAATGAATACTTTGATAGCGTTCGTTTTCCGGAGCATTTTCTTTGCCTTCAATAGGATATTGAAAATCGTCAAAACCTGTTTCAACGTTAACGTCAACACCGCCTATTGCATCAATGGAGTCTTTAAAAATCTTGAAATCCACCACGGCGTAATAATGAATCGGAAGCCCCAAAGTTTCTTCAACTATTTTCTTTAAATCGTCGGGATTGGTTTTTTCGTTTGTATAATCAACCCCAAATAAAGGTGCGTAATATATGGCGTTAATTTTGCTGTAATACGGGTCTCCTATCCAAAGGTCGCGCGGAATAGATATAATGACCACATTCTGATCAACTCTTCCGACTGAAACAACCATTATAGTGTCGGTCAGCATGGAGTAGACGCTTCCGTTTCCATTAGGTCTTTTGTCGGATCCCATAATAAGTACGTTGGTTCTTCCGTCTGTCTCTTTTAAATCGGAAGCCGCAACGCTCGCCACTATTGAAACAGGGTCAAAAATATCTTTCAATCGGTCGCCGTACCTTGTTACAAAAATAAAAACCAGAGTGAGAGCTATTCCGATAGAAAACAATGTACGCAGCCGCGTGTTTGCCCGAACTTTATTTTGCCCGCTTTTTTCTGCGAGTCTTGTGCTTTTAACGTTTACGTATTTCATATACAAAATGCTTTAATTATTTGGGCAAAAGATTTTGGATTCAGACTTGCATTTCCCACCAGAACTCCGTCCAGCCCCTCTACTTTTGCAAGGTCCTCAACGTTTTTTTCGTTGACCGAGCCGCCGTATATTACTTTTTTTCCGGTCTCAATATAATTTCTTATTTTACCAAACCCTCCGGCAACTTCGCCTGCTTCCTTATTTTTATAGTGCCCTTCAACAGATATGTTTGAAGGATCTTCCCAAGCCAATATAGAACCATCTTTATAATAATCTGCCGATAGTTCGGGACTTACAAAGCATATTATAGGCGTGATCCTGTTCTTCAGGCACATTTCGGCTTTTTTCAGTACAATGTCTTTGCTTTCCTTTCTTTCGCTGTGGCCTACTATTGAATACCCGCAATATTCTGACAGCTGATACCCGCCGACTTCGCCCGTGTGAGCTCCCTTATCATATACAGATGTATCCTGGGAGGCAATTTTCACCAACTGCGTTCCGGCTCCCAGGTCTTTTAATTTCCAATGAATGATTGGTATATACAAATTCGATGGCGCTACAATTACCGTTAACTTTTCCTTGTGCTTTTCCAAATCGATTTCGCGCAGTTCTTCTTTAAATCCGCCGATCCATTTATTAAGATCGTTTGAATCCATATTCATTTTCCAGTTTGCGACTATATATTTCATTCTTCTATATCTTTCAGCAGACCATTAATTAATTTTGGCAGTTTTTCTAAATCCTCATGTGTGTAATCGTATCCCAGAACATTTAAACAGGAAAATATCACGCCGATATCTGAGTATATCCCTTCGGCGTAGGTGCACGCAACCAAGCAATGTATTAATACGTTTCCGCCGAGTTCTCCGGTTTTGGACATTTCACATCCCATCGGGCATCCAGAGCATGAGGGGTTGCCGAATTGCTTCACGTACATTTCATCTGTTCTGCTCAATAAATTTCTGTAGATTTCTTCATATTTCTGTTTGTTTTTTAAATCAAAGGTTTTGGATCCGGTGATAGTCATTGCATGCACATTTTTTTCATTCAGTTTTTTTTCTAAAAATCTTTCCGGTGATGTAAAATATCTGTCTATGAGCATTTTTCCATTGGAGTCTTCGGCCAATATACTTCTCATTCCGGGAAGCCCCAAGGTTCCAAGATCGATCTCGTTTTCCTTAAAAGAAGCATTTTCATTTGTGATGTCTAAAACAACTTTGTCGCTGCTCCTTCCCATTAGTACTATAGCGTCCAGTCCGCTGAACCTGATTCTTGATCCTAAAGTTCCGCCGATGTAAATATCTTCAATTACACCTTCATCGCTTAGGATTATTGAAGTTTTTGAAGCGTAAGGGAAAAAGCCGTTTAACGGCCCCACCGAAATTATGATGGGGTCTCTTTCTTTGAAGTTGCTGAATATTTTTAATCCTATCCCTACACCACCCACGTATTCGGCCAATTCCGTTTCACCTTTTACTTCGTATGATTTTGAATTTAGGTCTATGTATAAAACTTTTTTAGCCGATGAGTCCATTTTCCTGATCCTCTATAGTGAAAACTTGTGTTGGACAGATTTCTTTTATTTTCTTAATGTCAAATTTGTTTATCTGCGGGTCTAATACAATCGAATATTCCAAACCATCAGCTCCATCGGTATTCATTCTTGGTTTTTTTAGAACGCGGATTACCGAACCTTCAAACCCTATTTTATTTATTTGTCTCTGCATTTCTAAAATGCAGAGTTCACACCCGATACATTTTTCGGGAAATTTTGCTTTTAAAATTTTAGTCATCGCTTTAGTTGGCGTACCCCAGCGCCTCCAGTCCGGGCAGTTTGTCGCCCGCTAAGAATTTTAACATTGCGCTTCCGCCGGTTGAAATAAAATTGAATTTGTCCAAAAATCCGTACTTGTCCAAAAATGATATTGTGTCTCCTCCGCCCGCAACCGAAAACGCTCCTGAATCTACAATTGCCTGCGCAAGTTTTACTGACCCCGTTGCGAATTTTTCGTCCTCAAAATATCCCATCGGTCCCGCCCAAATTACTGTTTTAGCCCGCATAATTATTTTTCGGTATGTTTCAATAGTTGACGGTCCTATGTCTTTTTGCATTTCGGCGTAATCGGAGGGGAGAAGTAAATTTGCAGGGGAGGCTGATGTAGTCTCGACTTGCCAACCGAGGCCTATTTTTCCACCCACCAGAACGTGGTCAGCAACTTCTATGAGTTTATCTATTACCGGTTTTTTGGCTTCTATTTTGACGCCGCCGATAAGAGCAACCAAAGGACGCGCCGGATTTTTTATCACGGTGCTCAAAGTTTCTACTTCTTTTTCCAGCCTAAAGCCTGCGAATGAAGGGAGTAACTTAGTAATTGCAACAAAGGAGGCATGGTTTCTGTGGGAAGTTGAGAAACATTCGTTAACATACACGTCGGCTTTGGATGACATTTCACCGGCAAATGAAGAATCGTTTTGCTCTTCGCGGGGGTCAAAGCGGAGGTTTTCCAACAGCTCATATGTTCCGGTGCCTGAGTTGTCTAATCTGCCGGACTGGTCTGATCCGAATACTTCATCAAAATACGGCTTCAGCATTTTAGTGCTTAGTTCCTTTACTGGTTTGCCTTCAGGCCGTCCTATATGCCCGGCCAATATAATGTGCGCGCCTTTTTCTTTTAAAAAGTTTAAGGTGGGGAGCATTTGGTCCAGACGGTATTTTTCTGCAATGTTTCCGTTTTCCAGCGCGACATCCATGTCGGCTCTCACTAAAACTTTTGTTCCATTTTTTATTGTGCCTGCCGGCGCGTCTTTTAGTGTTTGAAACGTTTGCATTTGTGTTTTATTTTATCATTTCGGAAACTACTTTATTTATCATGATGTTAGAATACAAATATGGAAGTATCTCAATCCGATACGGGAGAAAAAACTCAGGGACAAGAAGAAACTTCTAATTTATCCCGCAGCAGCGGGGGCGTTTTTAGCAGCCTGTAATATAGATTTAGAAGGCGGCGGAGATTCCGGTCGGCGGACATCTCAGGAGGCACAAAATAAATTGGAAGTGATGCTGAATGAAATAAGAACCGCGCGGGCAAACGTCGACAGATTTAGTGAAACCTTTCCCGACTTGCGTGGTTTAATTACTTTACCTGAACAAGCGTACACAGACCCAATAGCTCTGGCTTTTATATACCCTCCGGCTTTGGACAGACAGATTTTGAATTCGCTTCAACAAAATCTGGAAGCACTTCAAAGCTCAAATAATATTTCCGGCGAGCAAATTCAAAACGCCGTAACGGGTATTTATACGGATCTATTCAAAGGTGTCAGTTTTCCCGATTCTGCCGAAGAGGCAATAACGCGTTTTTCGTATTTTGGTCCGGAAAACTTGGTAAACAGGTGGAAGCTTTGGGAAGGGAGCAGTTTTAAAGAAGTAAGCAATTTGGAACCAGGCTCCGTAATTGATGACACTTTAAGAAGTCTAATGGATCAATATCCTGTTCCGGGAGAACTTGATGTAAATGTGAGATCCGATGCTGCGATAACAGGATATGACGGGAAAATTAAAATAAATCCCGACTATCTTTATTCAGACGTAAGAGAACGGTTGAAAAGGGACTTGGATATCAGTGAAGAAGTGTATTTAAATCAGCTGGAATCAGCATTTCTGCATGAAATGGTTCATTCTTTGGATGTTATTGTAAATTCAAAATTGTTGGAACATTTAGACAAAGACGCGTTGAGAGAAATTTATATTCTGAGGCTGAAGTGTTTTGCCTCCGTGCAAATGGCAGCCCGGCATTTGGATGAAGCGGATAATAATGTGCAAAACGAATCTTCAGTATCCGATCTTTTGGTTTATAACAGGGATGTAGTTACTGAACAGAATTTGAGAGCAGCTATACTGGTTTACCCGGCGTTGTCTTTAAGGCGTAGCTATATTAAAAGTAATGAGACTGGCAAAGAGACTCCCGGAAATTATTTTTTTGAGAAACTAGGTGATGTTGAGGTTACTATTGACGATTTGAGAAGTGACGCGTGGAGAAATAAACTTGCTTATTCCGAAGATTCTGCTGCCTGCATAGAACTATTAGGTTTTGTAATAGATTTAGACAGAAGCAGAATAATAGCAGACCTTGAAAGTTTGCAATCTCAAGGATTGGGGGAGGTAGAATTTCATGGGGTATTAATTGATCCCAACAGAATTGTTCTCAGTAAGCTGGCGAATGGTCTTATTGACAAAATGGTGCGGCGTATATTTGACGGTTCCTATAAAGGATCAATGGACGTTCCGTTTCTGCGCTATATGTGCTCAGCTGTTTCTTTGGAAAGTGATGTTGAGCACACAGCGGAGGCAGCTAGTACTATCCTTTATTTAAAACAAAACCCCGGGCAAACTCCTTCACAGACTGAACAATTAATACAGGCTTTGTCGGCTAATAATCCGGCTTATGAATATTTAACTGCGGTAATAAATGCTTTAGATAATAAAGAAGTTGGCCGGTCTATTCAGCAAGCTCAGTATCAGGTAAGTAGATTACATCAATTAATATTAGAGGAAAAAAGAAAAGAGCTTCTTAGCACGCCTGCCGGTTGAAGGTAGTGTATGTATACCATAAATTTAATTAGGGCTTTTCGCTTTCAACTTCAGGGGCTTCTCTATAATTTTCAACCGCATCCAATGCGTCGTTTAAAATTCTACTCCTTTCGTCATCGCTTTCCGGGCTGATTTCTTTAGCTTTTTCCAAACCATTGTATATTCCTAATGCATACAAAAGAACAGCATGTCTTCCCGTAGATTTTTCGTCAGGTGATATTTCATCGGCTATTCCGACTATTTCTGTAGCTAATATTGCTCTTGTTCTGATCTCTAAACCTCCAGGTAGGTTATTTAGTTTTTCTTCGTTACATAATCGCAGAGCCGCTCGTAAGTCGGCAGCGTAAACTGCATCGCGACCGAATTTTTGACCTCTGGGTTCATTAGCAGTTCGTCGTGATCTACCTTCTGCAAGTCGTTCTGAAACTGTTAAATACTCATAAATATCGTCATCTTTTATTTTGGTCGCTTCTGCCAGCCTTGCTCTTAAATCATTTAGCTCACCTTCCAATTGAAGTACATCTTCGGCAGCTTCGGATGGTAATTGTTTATCACCTATCATAAAACTTCCTCCTTTCAAACTTTATAAATTATTAATTTTTCCTGCACTTATTTCTCTCTTTTTTATCTAGCACACACCATCATAGCAATTTCCACAAGCCTGTTGCTGTAGCCCCACTCATTGTCGTACCATGCTAAAACCTTAACCAAATCTCCGTCAATTACTTTAGTCAAAGATAAATCAACAATAGCCGAAAAAGGGCTTCCTATTATATCCGAGGAAACAATCGGTTCGTAGGTGGCGCTCAAAACTCCGTTGTATTTTGATTCTTTGCATGCGTCCAGCAAAACCTTATTAACTTCTTCTACTGTTGTTTTGCGCGAAACCAACATTGTAATGTCGGACAGCGATCCGGTCACTACCGGAACCCGTACCGCGGTACCGTCAAACTTTCCTTCAAGTTCGGGAATGGTTTTTGTGGTTGCTTTGGCAGCTCCTGTTGTTGTGGGAACTATATTAAATCCTGAAGCCCGCGCCCTTCTCAAATCAGGGTGCAGTTTGGGCGGCGGTCCGTCCACATTGTTTTGTTCTGCCGTAATTGCGTGAACCGTTGTCATTGCCGACTTTAGAATTTTAAATTTGGAATGCATAACCGAAATTACCGGAGAAATGTTATTGGTAGTGCATGAAGCGTTGGAAATTACCTGCTGTCCTTTGTATTTTTCACTGTTTACGCCGAGCAAAAATGTTTCGGTGACTCCCCCCTTGGTGGGCGCCGATACCACCACCTTTTTTGCTCCAGCCTTAATATGCAAAGCCGCCGTGTCGTCTTCGGTGAATCTACCGGTACATTCCAAAACCACGTCAACTCCCAATTCTTTCCAGGGAAGCTTGTCGGGTTCAGTTTGGGACAGTACGAGAGTTTTTTTACCCTCCACCACCAAATAAGTTTTTTTGGCCGAAGATTTAAAAAAGTCTTTATCGCCCTTGTTATTTTCCAGGCGCACTTTTTTGCCGTCCTCTTCCAAATATATGTCTTTAAAATAGATTCCGTAGGCAGTGTCGTATTTTAGTAAATGGGCTAAAATCCGGGGATTGGTTAAATCGTTAATGGCTGCTACTTCAAGATCGGGTTTATCCATTGCTATTTTAAACGCACATCTACCAATTCTGCCGAATCCGTTTATAGCTATTTTATTGGGCATGCTTTTCTTTTTACGTGAATCCGCCATGGCGGACGCATCTCCTTATAAATTGGAATTAATCCAATTTTTAATTATTTCTTTAGGCATTGCACCTATTTTTCTTGACGCCTCTTTTCCGTCTTTTAAAATAACAAAAGTCGGGATGCTCATAACTCCGTACTGGCTGGAAAATGCATTTTCAACGTCAACATCTACCCGTCTGAATTCTACTTTGCCCTGATAGTCTTTCTCCAATTCTTTAAAAATCGGCTCCATCACTTTGCATGGTCCGCACCAGTCCGCGTAAAAGTCTATTAACTGAATCATATAATCCTCCTAAAATGAAGAACATACCAGCTCTTCTTTCTATGCGGGAGTGCACCCGCTGCAGAAATAAAAAAAATTTATCCAATTTAGCCTATTTATGATAACATACCTTTTGACCTTTCTAATAGTTGTATTAGTTATATGAAAAAATCAAAACTCCTAATTTTTATTTTGTTTTCTGTTCTTGGGTATGGCTTGTTTTCTCTTTATAAGCATTCCGGCTCCGTTAAAAATGTTAAGGCATCCGACCAAAGTGTGGTAAAACTTGTGGCCGACGACACCGAAAATACCGCTTATAAAAGGTATAAAGATTCAATAATAAACTCTTATGATGCGGATTTATCTTGGCTTTCCGATAAAGACTTTGAGGAATACGGAACTTCTTCACAGCCTGAAATAGCGGGCGAGGCCGGGGTATTGGTGGAAATAAACAGCGGTAAAGTTTTATTTTCTAAAGAAATTAATAAGCGGATGAAAATAGCCAGTTTGGCCAAAATAATGACGGCGGTTGTAGCTTTGGAGCACCGCAGTCTGGACACCAGGATTTATATTGAAGCGGAAGCAGCCTCCGTTGGCGAGAATTCTATGGGTATAAGCGAAACAGAAGTTTATACACTGGAAGAGCTGATGTACGGGCTTATGATGAACTCGGGAAATGACGCAGCTTATGCGACTGCAAAAGGAGTTGCGGGCAATGTAGAAAGGTTTGTACAGTGGATGAATTTTAAAGCTTCGGAGCTGGGTTTGGCTAATACATATTTTGCCGACCCGAGCGGTTTGAATGATACTACTTACAGCACTCCGCTGGATTTAGTAAAACTTTCCAGGTACGCCATGAAAAACCCGAAAATAAAAAATATAGTGAAAACTGTTATAAAAGAACTGCCGGGCGAGGAACATAAATATATAGCTCTGGAAAATCAAACCAACCTTCTTACCACTTACCCGGGAGTTGCGGGAATTAAAACCGGATATACGGAAGAAGCAGGTTTGTGTTTGGTTACGTATGCCTCAAACGGAGGTAAAGAAGTTATAGGTGTAGTTTTGAAAAGCGTTGACAGAAAGGGAGATATGATTTTAATGCTGGACCACGGGTTCAGAACTTTGGGTGTAAATGTTGAACATAATTTATTGGAATAGATAGCATTGAATTTGAATTAAATTGCGGAAATAAATATAATAGTTTCCACGATGCTAATTACGCCCCACACCTTAGTTGGAATAGCACTTGGTACTACAATTCAAAACCCCGCCGTAGCTGTGCCTTTAGCTTTTGTTATGCACTTTTTGGGAGATCTGGTTCCGCACTGGGACTTTTTTTCCCACACCGACAGGGAGCAGAGGCTTAGAGGATGGCGGCCGATCGCGGTTATGGCCGATCTTAGTTTGGCTATAGCAGTTGGAATGTTTTTTGTTTTGTATGCTTTGTGGGTTGTAAAAAGTACGGATATGGCCGTAAACATTTTTTTGTGCGCAGTTTCTTCTGTACTTCCCGATGTACTGGAAGCTCCCCATATTTATATGCCTCCCGAGAAAGAACCTAAAATAACAAGGCTTGTATATTATTTTCAGCACAGGCTGCAGTTTCAGGCGCCCCTTCCCTGGGGTATTATTTCACAGCTTGGTGTGATGGGTTTTTGTTTGTTATTGATTTTAAGTTCAATAATATAATTCCAAAAGCAACTAATCCGCCTAAAGTCAGTGCAACTTGTATTGCAACTTTTTCCGAAGCCGCTATTCCTATAAATCCGAAAAGTGCGGTAGTCCCCCAGTAAAACAGCGCTATTTTTCTGACGCTCCAACCTCTCTCCATTAGCAGATGGTGCAAATGTCCTTTGTCCCCTCGCAGGGGATTTTTACGCTGGATTATTCTGCGCATTACTGTTACCAGCGCGTCCAGAAAAGGTATCATCATTATGGTAATTCCCGTTGCTACTTTGGAGGTGACTAAAATAGATAGGGCGGCGACCACGATACCCGCAGAAGTAGCCCCGAAACCCCACATAATTTTTGAAGGATGCCACATGTAATATATAAGCCCCAGGCTTGCCCCCGACATTATTACTGCCAGCTTTGCATAAGTAATCTCGGTGCGCTGCAATGGAATAAATCTCAAGGATAGTATTACAATTATTATTCCTACAATACCTATTATTCCGGAATACTGCCCGTCTATTCCGTTTGACCATGAGAGTAGATTCAAAACCCATACAATCCATAATGCGGTGAAAATCGCGGATAGAGGTTCTATTGAAGTACCGCCTATTTGGATTTTATATTGTGCGAACTGGATTACTCCTCCGAGAGGATTTCCAATGTAATCCGTTCTGATGCCGAAAAATAATACGATTGCAATTACCGTGAACATTAATAATAAAAGTCTGATTAGCGGGTTTTCCAGAAACTTGAATTTTGATTTAATGTGGGTGTTTTGGTAGTCGTCGATTAAACCCATTAAAGCGAATATTCCCGAAGCCAAAAGTATCCCAGCGATAGGAGTTGACTGAGGCACGAAAGCCAGCGAAGCGGCTATAAATCCTACCGCAAACACAAATCCCGCGCCTCTTGCGGAAGGCTTAGCCAAGGACATTCCGGGATGTTTATGAATAGACGGGTCGGTTACAATTTCTCTGTCTTCCATAAATTTTATGAATTTTGGAGTGATTGCATAAACTATTAAAAACGCCGTAATAAACGGCAGAACCATCTCAATAAATAAAGGATTTATAAACGGCTCGAACGGTCGGGATGAAATTCTGAATATTCTAAAAAACGAATAGGCTAAGAATAAATTTGAAAAGGTAATTAAATATAAAATAAGTTCGCTGTAAAATCTTATATAATATTTTTTTAGCACCCTGATAAAAACTAATCCCACGGAAATAATAAATAAGGATGTTAAAGGTATAAGTATTAATAAGTTTTTGTCGGCAAGCTGCTCTTCACCCCAAAGTTTTGTATACCAGAACGGTATATGTTGGTTTAAATAAGTTCGGCGGTAAAAAAAATAAACCAGCTGAACACCCATAAGAAGGAAGTTGAAGATCCATATTTGTTTTACCTGGCTGGGTAATTTAATTAAAACGGGAGGAATATTTGGTCCGGATTTTAAAATACTAATCATATTTAATATTACCTCACCTTGGGAGTGTGGTATAAATCTTTCATTTTTCTGCCGAAGAGCATTCTTGTCTGCGCTTCCAAAAACGGAAAGAACGAGAATGTCAGCAGGTTTACTAAGACCATCGGGCCCTCTAAAAGTGAAAAAGTCTTTCTCCAAAGAGGCCAGTTTTCGGGCATAGGTTTAACTATTTTGAGTTTTAAAATTGTAGCAGGTATAAAAAATATCAGAGGTATAGTTAAGATAGTACTCATTATGTTCGGAAGGCTGTAAGCGTAGCTAGTTTGCTTTATGTACGGGTTTACTAAAGATACGATGCTGAATCCGAATGTGATTAAAAATACAACATTAACGAGGAAGGTATACTTTTTTATATGTTCTATTGTCCATAATAATTTATGCCTAAAGGGAATTTTTTTGTTTATCAGGAATTCTCTTAAAGAAATCGGGACGGAAACCGTTCCCCAGCCCCATCGGACTAATTGTTTATATAGACTTTTGTATGACCCCCAGTAGCTTTTTCCTTCTACGGCGTCGGCTGAATAAGGAATATAGTGGCATACTCCTATAAAATCTCCGTTGCGGGCGGAAAAAGCTCTCCAAAAGAATACCGTATCGTCAATTCCTATCTGCACGTCCCAGTAATTTGCATCAATTAAAGTTTGCAGAGAGGAGGAGTAGTTTGAAAAAGTGTCTTTTAGTCCTTTATGCGAAACCACCCAATCGGATAATCCGCCCATTAAGATGGATGTGGCTTCAATGCGCATTAATGTAGGAACTTTCCAGTAGTTGTTGTCAAACAAACTTACTGCGGAGGAATAGAATTTATTGTCTCTTTTGTCGCTGGTTAAATACAGGTGTGTGAGACGGGCTAAGAACTGCAGGTTAAGTACATGATCCGAATCCATTGTTGTGAATATATAATTTCTAAGGTTTACGCCGGCATTTTTTAAATCCTCAATAGCGTGCTTGGCCCCCCAGGTTCTGTTGGCTCCAGCTACTCCTATTGCCTCCCCCGGAATTCCCGCCGGGTGCACATAAATCATCAGGCGTTCCAGTCTGTTTATTCTGTCTCCCAGCGCTTTCGTAATATTTTCTTTTATTCTTTCAGCATATTTTTCTTCAATTGTAATTACGAGTGTTATTTGTTCGGATGGAAAAGTTTGGTTAAAAAGGGCGTCAAAAGTTTCCTTAAAAACTTCGTAAGGTTCGCTGTAGGCCGGGATAAGAATAAAATGTTTTGTTTCTTTTAAAGAAGGAGGTAGAGTTTCCTTATCGGGAAGAGTTTTGAAATCAAGTGTCCGGCATTTTTCATACCAGTTTACTTTTAGCTCTCTTTTGAATCTAAAATATCCAATGATCATTCCGAATGAATGTCTTATTGCCAGGTAAACCCAGAATACCGCAAAGAATGTTAGCAAGAAAACAGTAAATTTAGGCGCCAGCAAACCCAGCCAAATAGGGAATAATAAAACCGCCCATCTTACACTTGCTGTGAGTATTTCCAAAAATCTATATACTACCTGGTCATTTTTTTCTACTATTTGCGCAATCATGTTTGTTCAACTAATAATCTGTAGTTTCGTTTTGTCAGTTTGTTAGGTAATTACCGCTTTTTTTTTATCTCTCTGCTTTGGGAACCGGAACTTTTGCGCTTAACCACGCAAAATACCGTTCTAAATTAAATTAAATATTTTCCGGGTGTTTTGATAGGAACTTGAGCATATAAGCTCAAAAGGCAGTCCTTTCGTTTCCGCCACCTTTTGTGCAATCATTCTAACATATTTTGGTTGGTTTTTTTGATGAGGGTTTGAGCTACGGATGTCCTGAGGGAGGAGAAATGGAGCGTCGGTTTCTATCAGGAATTTGTTGAGAGGCACCTTTTGAACTGTTTCCAGAAGATCTTTTCCCGAAGGGTAAGTTATAAGACCGCTGAATGAAATATAAAAGTTGAGTTCTAGGAGTTTTTGCGCAGTTTCCCATGACGAGGCAAAACAGTGGGCGACTCCTTTGAGTTGGTTTTTATTTGCTGGTGCTGTTTTTTTTACATCTTGTGCTGAGGTTACTGATAAAGTGTATTTTGAGAGCGAGTTAATTACCTGCTCGTCTCCGTTCCTATTGTGTATTACTAAAGGAAGGTTATTTTGCATTGCCAGCTCTATATGCATTTCAAATAGTTTTATTTGGTCTTCCAAACTTCTTTCCTTTGTTTTGTTATTATTTTTGGTTTCTTCCTGTCGTTTCGTAATGTCTATTCCGCATTCTCCCACTCCCACGATTTTTTTGGATGACCCTATTTGCTGCTGGAGTTTTTGCTTTAATTCTTCAATGCCTGTATCAAGGTTTTCGTGCGGGTAGATTCCTACTGTTGCATAAACATTTTCGTATTTTTCTGCTATTTCTATGCATCTTTCGTTGTCTTTGAGAGAGGTTCCAATGTTTATGGTTTTTTTCACTCCCTCTTGAGCAGCGTTATTGAGCCATTCTTTAATCTCGCTCTCGTTATTTGGGAGGTGGCAATGTGAATCTATAAGCATAGTCTAATGTATTATAACTATTCTATAATTGTTTATTATGTTTTTCATAAACGGGCGGTCTCATACTCATCAATTTTCTTTTCATCCCATTCCGAGCCATGTAATTTATAATTTACTGCATCCTTGGCATTTGATTCCTGCAAATTATAAAAAACTTCATAAAGCAGCGCGTGATATTACTACGATTAATCAGCTTGTTACTTTAGCATATGCGGTCGGAGGAGCGTTTACCACTGTGTATTTGTGGAAAGAAACAAATGATGTAAGTACCATTGTTAAATATAATTTAGTTCAGTATCCTACTATTCTACTTTGTTATGTAATTTCCGGTCTTATTTTAAAAAAAATTCAATTTAAGCATTTAATTCAAATCGGTGTGCTTTTTTATATATTAAATTATCTGCTGCTGATTTTCCTGGGGAGAAGTGTAAACGAATTTATTTTGCTGGTTGGTCTTGTTCAAGGATTAGGTGCGGGATTCTACTGGTCGGGATACGCTCCTTTTACTTATAAAACCACTAAAGACACCAATAGAGATTTGTTTAATGCTTTAAACTCTTCTATCGGTTCTTTCATTTCTGTATTTATACCTCCTATGGTAGGTTTTTTACTTTCAATGAATTTGGCAGACAAAGAGATAAGCTTTAGTTATTACTTAAGCTTTTTTGTTACGATAATAGTTTTGCTTGTTTCCTTTTTTTATTCAGGCAGACTTCTTGACTATGGGGTTGAACGTTTAAATTTAAGAGAAATCTTCAGCCCGTTAAAGATTAAAGCCTGGAAATATGTTGGACTCAGAGACTTGGTTGACGGATTTCATGGGGGTACAGATCAGTTTTTAGGTACCTTACTTGTTTTTTTTGTATTGCAGCGCGAGATAAGCATGGGAATATTCAATAGCTTTTTTTCTGTATTGTCTATATTAGTTACATTAAAGATTGGACAGTCCTTGATTAGAAAAAATAGATTGAAGGTTGGATTTATAGGGGCGGTATTTTTAACGCTTGGCAGATTAATATACATTTATATGTTTTCGTTTTTAGGTACAGTGGTAAGTTCTGTAGTAGGACTAATTGCCGGGCCATTGTATGGTATTGGGTTAGCTTCTACTTTTTTTGATGTTTTGGATCACTCTCCTGATCACGAAAAAGCTTATTTTGCCTATATTACTTTGCGGGAAGTATTTTTGGCGGCAGGAAGAACTTTTGGAGCGCTTATGTTTTTGCTTTTTATAAACAATGTGGAAAATAAATTGGCAGTTGCTAAATACTGGTTCCTGCTTCTTGGATTTACTCCTCTTATTTATTTTTATTTAACCGGGCGTTTTGAGAAGTTGCTAAGATAGTGGTTTGTGTTTGATTGATTTTTATAAAAAACGTTAAGGTTAATGACCAAATTACTATAGGCGTGGGAATAAAACCTCACTTGTTTTTATATTACTTTCAGCAAACTGCTTTTGGATTTTTAAAGCCGTACCAGGTATAAAAGGTTCTACCCATTTTGCAGCATTTCTTATTTGATTGATCTCGTAATCCAGAACTTCGTGTAATTTTTGCTTGTCGGAAATTTTCCACGGTTCGTTTTCATTTATATGTTTATCAAGCTCGGCTAATTTCTCCCAGATTTTTTGAAGAACCAGATCGACTCTAAAATCGTTAAAACGGGAAAACACTTCAAATGTTTCTCCAAGCTCCTCTTCTTGATTTGTTGTATGTGGAGGAAACTCAAATTCGCTTATTTCCGCGAGTTTGGCAATTCTCGCCACTGTATTTCCTAAACCGTTTGCCAAGTCAGAGTTATAAACTTCCTTCAAGTGCTCTAAAGAAACGCTTACATCTTCGGTGATCGGTCCGTGTTTTAAAAAGTAATATCTGACTGCATCCGCTCCGAACTGCTCAACGAGCTCCAAAGGTCTAATGACATTACCGCGGGATTTGCTGATTTTTTCTCCGTTTAAATTTATAAATCCGTGAACGTAAACGGTGTCGGGAAGATGATAATTAACATTTTTCAACATTGCCGGCCACAGCAAAGTATGGAATCTCACAATGTCTTTTCCCACAAAATGAATTATTTTTGTATCTTCATTCCAAAATCCGTTTTGAATTCCGGCGGTGTAATAATTAGTCAAAGCATCGTACCAGACGTAAACTACTTGTTCTTCGTCTCCGGGAACCGGAATCCCCCATGGAACTTTGGTATAAGGCCTGCTTATTGGAATATCGTTTAATCCTTTTTCCAAAAAAGCGAGCATTTCGTTTTGCTTGCCTGCAGGCAGAATAAATTCAGGAGAGTTTTTAATTAAATCTCTCAAAAAATCCACATACTTTGACCATTTAAAAAAATAGTTGTCTTCTTCGAGTTCTTGTATTTGTCTGGTCAGGTGCAGAGGGCATTGTTTGTTCTCATTCAGTTCGCTCAAAGTTTTGTGTGATTCGCACCCTTCGCAATAATATCCCACGTATTTTGATTTATATACGTCTCCGGTTTCTAAAGCTTTTTTCAAAAATTCCGTGACTATTTTGTGGTGGTCTTCATCGGTTGTTCTGATGAATCTGTTGTATGAAATATTTAACGAGTCTATCTGTTCTTTATCTTTGGCGGATATTTCATTCACATGTGCGAGAGGCTCGAGATTTCTGGCTCTTGCTGCCTTTTCATTTGTTGTTCCGTGCTCATCAGTTCCGGTCAAAAAATAAACTTTTTCTCCGTTTCCGGTGTCACCCAATTTAAATCTGTAGTATCTTGCAACGCAGTCTGCCAGTATTTTTTCATACGCCTGTCCTATATGAATAACATCGTTTGTATAATCGATTGCTGTTGTAATAAAAACATTTTTCTTTGTCATTGCTAAATTTTAGCATGGCGGGTCTATATTTAAGGTCGTTTTTAATGATGGCGTTTGCTCACTAATTTTCTGAATAATACAAAATAAAGCAGAGTTAAAAGAATTAAATTCAGATAAGTGAGCACGTCTGTAATTTTCAGCAGAACAGCCAAAGCAACGCCGCTGGCAAAAAACACGGACCATTTTAAACTTTTTCTGAACAGCGGTCTTAAATTTGTATGCATAGGTGCGTGTTTATACAGTACAACAAAAACCGGAACCGAAAAGGTTATAGTGAGAGTTATTAATAAAAGCAATTCAAACACGGAAATAGCTGCTGCTCCGTTCGGCTCAAATGTATCCATGAATTTCAGCATTATTGCCCACATGATTACCGCGGCTATTATTACTGTATATAAAAACTTAGGCATATTTCTACTCTAAATAGATTTTATCGCATTTTCTCATTTTAATTTGAGCTGTAGTTTGTGTTATGGAGGGTGTGTCCACTTGGTAGTGGAGTGTTCTTAACAACAACACCTGCTCACTTGAGCGTAGAGTTCGATTCTCTCGCCCTCCGCCAGGAAAATATAATTGAAAAATAATTATGTAAATGTTAATATAAACAAGTTGTTAGGGACACACGCTCAAGAATACATTGGAGGGGCTCTTCCGAAAGGAAGGGCCCTTTGAATTTGACCAAGCGGACACACCACTCTAAACTAAACTCATGCTTTCGATACAATCTTTAATACTTATAGTGGTTTTGGTACTGGGAGCCGTAGGGGTTTTAATCTATTTTTTTACTTCCCAAATAAATAAATTAAAAGAAGAAATGAAAGGCGATGAAAACAACGTGCTTATGGAATGGCTCAAAACAATGAAGACCGAGGTGACCTCCTCTATTGATAAGAATTCCGAAACTCTTGAAAAACAAATGAAAGATCAGCGGAATACTTTGGAAAGTCAGTTAAAAAACCAGCGCGAAACCATGGACCAGCAGACCAAAATGATCTGGGAAAGGCTTGATATCGCGAAAGAGGTAATTATGGGTGTTCAAAAACAATTGGGAGGGATTCAGGAGTTCGGCCAGGACATGAAGGATTTGAGCAATGTGCTGAAGTCGCCGAAATTGAGGGGAGGATTGGGAGAGCAGTTTTTATATGAAATCTTAGCCAACTCATTGCCCAACGATATGTACAGGACCCAGTATAAATTTAAAGACGGGAGTATTTGCGATGCGGTGGTTTTGACCGAAAGAGGAATGATTCCCGTAGACTCAAAATTTTCCTTGGAAAATTTTAAATTGATGCTGAACGGTAATGACGACGGCGAGCGGGCAAAGGCAAAAAAATTATTTGTTATGGATGTGAAAAAAAGAATAGACGAAATTTCCAGCAAATATATTCTGCCGGATCAGGGAACTACAGAGCAGGCCGTAATGTATATCCCCTCGGAAAATGTTTATTACGAATTAATAGTAAATACCCCAGAAGTAGAAGAATATTCCAAAATGAGAAATGTCGTTATGGCCTCCCCCAATACTTTGTCTTACTTTCTAAAAGTTATACTGGTCGCCTACCAGCAGCAGGCTTTACAGAAGAACGTGAATGAAGTTTTAAAATCACTGGCGGGAATAAGGGTAGAAGCTGAAAAGTATATTGAAGAAATGGGAGTTTTAGAAAGACACATTTCAAATGCTTATAAAGCAATGGAAGTTGTGAAATCCAGGTTTATGAAACTGTTCGGTCGGATTGAGGGTTTGCAGGCTATTGAGAGTAAAGAGGAAGAGCCGAGGTTGTTGGAGTGAGTTTTCAATTTTATTTTTTTCTTGTAATAATAAGTAGCTAGTGATACTATAGGTCTCAATATCAATCAGAATTCACTCAGATTGGAGGAAATCATGTCCAGCGATGTAGTGGCGTGGGGAGTTGTAGGGTTTTTCCTCCTGATACTTTTTGGAGGACTGAACTGGTTTGCCGGAATTCTGGCCGGCGCCGGAAAAAAAGCTGTAAGCGGCACCAAGACTGTGTACGGGGACGCCAAAGCCACCGGACCCAGTTGGGGTCTGGTGTTGTTAGGAGTGATCCTCCTCGTACTCGCCACTGTGGCGAGTAGTGCCGAGATAGGAGTACTGGGACTGATACTGGTCCTGATCGGTGCCTGGAAAGGCGGCTGAACCGAACCCGAGAAGCGCATTCGCGCCGTGTACTTCTCGGGTT
>MEVD01000020.1:21917-24073 GCA_001772865.1 candidate division WWE3 bacterium RIFCSPHIGHO2_02_FULL_38_14
GGCCCTCTTTTAGTTATAGCCGGTGCCGGTACGGGCAAAACCCGTGTTATAACGGAGCGTATAAGAAATCTTATTGAACACGAGAACGTCCGCCCTGAAGAAATTCTAGCTTTAACTTTTACCGAAAAAGCAGCTAACGAAATGCTTGAGAGAATCGGCGATGTTATGCCTCTGGGTTATGAGGAGCCGTGGGTTTATACTTTTCATTCTTTTGCCGATCGAATTCTCCGCTCGGAAGGGTTGGAGATCGGTTTGGACCCTTCCTATAAAATCATTTCCACCCCGGACCAATGGCTTCTCGTAAGAAAAAACCTTTTTAAATTTGATTTAAAGTATTTCAGGCCTTTGGGAAATCCTACGAAGTTTATTGCCGCAATATTAAAGTTCATTTCCCGCATTCAGGACGAAAACATTTCTGTTGAATCTTTTTCAAAATATTCGCAGGAGTTTGCAGACGTAGACGAAGAAAAAACCCGCTGGTTGGAACTTGCAAAGTTTTATCAAAAATACCAGGAATTGAAAATTGCAAATTCGAAAATGGATTTCGGAGATTTGATTGTGTGGGCCATTAAGCTTTTTAAAGAACGCCCGGCGCTTTTAAAAAAATATCAAAAACAATTCAAACACATTTTAGTAGACGAATTTCAGGACACCAACCACGCACAGTACGAGCTGGTTAAACTTTTATATCCGAACGGGGGGGATAAAGCGGAAATAGTACAGGTTGAAACTTTGGGAAGAACCCCAGAAAAAGTCCAAGAAAATTTACCGGGCAACTTGAGAAGCTTGCTGGTTGTTGGAGACGATTCACAATCGATTTATAAATTCAGGGGCGCCGCGGTGTCAAACATCCTCGAATTTATGAGAGATTACCCGAACGCCCAAATGGTAACTCTGCTTAGAAATTATAGGTCGACGCAAAAAATACTGGACCCCGCTTATAAATTAATAAAGAACAACAATCCTGATACTCTAGAATCTAAGCTGGGGATTTCAAAAGAACTGGTGAGTGAAATTTCAAAAAGCGGAGTTGATATAAATATTTTTCAAACCGAAAATGGTGAAAACGAGGTTGATTTCGTAATTTCAAAAATTCTGGGCATACTGGCAACCGAACCGCAGTACACATATAAAGATTTTGCTATTCTCGCCCGGGCGAATAATCATTTGGACGCTTTTGTTCTGGCTTTGAGAAAACGCGGACTTCCCTACCAGCTGGTGGGAAACAGAGGATTATATGACAGGGACGAAGTACGCGATGTTTTGGCTCTTTTGAAAGTGATAGTTAATCCTTTGGACGGGATTGCACTTTACCGTGCGCTCAATATTAAAACCTTAAATATCCCATATACGGCTGTAACACAAATGCTTTCTCAGTCGCGGTATAAAAAAGTTGATTTGTGGGAGCTTGTGAAATTGTCTAATGACGAAAACGTTCAATCGTTTTATAAAACTATAATTGAATACCAGGAGAATATTACAAAAGCCACTCCTGTAGAAATAGTTTACAACCTGGTCAGTGCGATAAAGTATGTTAGCCAGTTTTTGGAAGAGGATGCGGAAGCGTTGGTAGAAAACCAACTAAGTATTAAAAACCTCGATCTCTTTTTGAACAAAGTAAAAGGATTTGAAGTTGAATTCAGATCGGAAACTAAAGAAACCCCCACGATAATAGATTTTGTAGACTTCATTGAGCTGATGGTTGAGGCCGGGGAGAATCCCGCGCAGGCCGAAATAGAAGATATAGATACCATAAACTTGCTTACGGTGCACGCGAGCAAGGGGCTGGAATTTCCGGTTGTATTTATGATTAATTTGGTAGGCGACAGGTTTCCTACCCGCGAAAAAGGAGACCCCATTCCCCTTCCCGAAGCTTTGATAAAAGAAAGTCTGCCGGTCGGCGACGAGCATATTCAGGAAGAAAGAAGATTGTTTTATGTGGGAATGACCCGCGCCCAAAAATATCTGTTTTTGACTTTGGCTAAAAACTACGGCGGAAAAAGGGAAAAAGTTCCGAGCGGGTTTGTGGAGGAAACAGGTTTGAAAATTAATTTTGTTCCTGCAAGTGAAATTAAAACGGAAGGAGCCGGTAGTTTAGGCGGCGCAGAAGAGGAAACTCAGGAAACTTTGTTCGGGGTTGGCACTCCGTTTAGGGA
>MEVD01000021.1 GCA_001772865.1 candidate division WWE3 bacterium RIFCSPHIGHO2_02_FULL_38_14
TCAATAACCTGGAGCTACTGGAAAAAACAAAAACGGCCGCTCAGAAAATATTCTCCGAACTTGACAACTATCCTAAATTAAAGGATAAGTTACATGAATTCCAAATCAGCCAGGTGGAAAAGAATTAAATCAGAAAAAAGCATTTATGAAACCAATTAGAGTAACCAGCGGAACCGCAAAAAATACTAAACTGAACACCCCTCAAACCGAAGGATTTAGAGCGGTTCAGGACATAGTTAAACAATCAGTATTTTCCATTTTGGGAGATAAAGTTAAAGATGCCGTCTGTCTGGATCTTTATGCCGGCAGTGGAAGCCTGGGTATTGAAGCATTAAGTAGAGGAGCCAAGTGGTGTGATTTTGTCGACAAGGATTACGATGCTAAAAGAGTTATCCTGGAAAATCTGGCCAAGTGCAAGTTTGAAGGCAATTATGAAGTGTTTATGAAAAGCGCTGTAAAATTTGTAGAAAAAGCAGCCGGTACGGATCGGCTCGCAAAATATGATCTGGTATTTCTGGATCCGTTTTACGAAAACACCTATCACAAACACCTTATTAAACTTTCGGAAAATATATTAAACCGCGGTGGGTTAATTATATTTATGCACGGCGAAAACCTGGATATGAAAAAACTACTCGCGGACACAAAAATTAAAATTATTACCCAAAGAAAATTCGGAAAAAGCTATTTTGATATTCTCTCACTATAATGCTAGCTATATCTTTCTTCCATCCACGGATCAGCATGATTATTATATCCTCTGACTTCCCAAAACCCCGGTTCGTCTTTAACAACAAATTTAATTGCGTTTAAAAACTTCGCGGATTTCCAGCCGTAAAGCTGGGGAACTATCATCCTAACCGGCCCGCCGTGCATTAAATGTATTGGCTGACCTTCCAGTTCATAAGCCACAATCACATCATCTTTTAGCGCTTCTTCCATTGTAATGTTCGTGGAATAGCCTTCCCTCGACTCAAAAATTACATGCATAACCCCTGCCTTCGGCTTTGCCAGAGATAATATTTCCTTAAAAGGCACCCCCTTCCAAGTTACATCGTATTTAGTCCACCTGGTAACGCAGTGAAAATCTCTCTTTATCTCCTGCGACGGCAACGATAAAAACTGCCGTGAATCAAGCACAGCAGGATTTTCAATTTCTCCGCTCAGTTTAAGATTAAAATCAGCCAGTTCCAAAGGCGGCCTAACACCTAAGTCCAGTATTGGAAACTGCTGGGTCAAATACTGCCCGGGCGGCAACCTGTCGTGAGAATCTGCGTCCTTTCTACCTGTTAAGCCGAATTTCTTTGATGCCTGCTGAAGCTTTGCATTTAAATACCCTTGGTTGTAATTCTGACTTATAACATCCATATAAAATATTTTAAATCAAAATTGCTGATTTAACTAAAAATAACATCTATAATAAATACACTCAATCAAGGAGGGGACGATGATCACAACAGTCTACATCATAACGCGGATTCTACCAACGCGTCGCCGGCTCGAGGCCGCAGGGGTGCAGCCAAACCCCTATTTGCTTCAGCAAGCAAAAATTGCTGCAGTGTTCGAATTACTTTTTGAAGTAGTTGGGGTCGCTTTTCTATTTTTCGGATCTTAGCATCCTCGCCTACTACAGCTCACGGTGTATACTTTCTTTCACCGTGAGCATTCTTTAATGGCTCTTGATATTACAACTGTAAAGTTTCAAATTTGACAAAACACCGGATAAACCCCTATATTACCAAAGTGAAAAATCCGCTGTGCAAAGCATAGCGTCTTTTTCCTTTTAGACAAAATAGCCTAAAAGTCAAAACATTGCTTTTGACTAAATTTTAAGGATAATTATTTATATGGCAGTACCAAAAAGGCGTCACAGCAAAAGCAGAACCAGACAGAAAAGAAATGCTCACTACAAAAAATCAGCCGTGATAGTAGTGAAAACAAAAGACGGTAAAGCATACAAAAGACCTCACGTTGACGAGAGGGTAGAACTTTAAATCTAAATCTTGCACTTTAATATATGGAAAGGAGATTAATTGTAGAAGATGAAAGCAAAAACTGACCCAAGGCACGTTGCAAGAAAATTGGCTTTATGTTCGGTTTTCTGCTGGCTTTTTTCCGACCCCGACCACGAAGAATGCATGAGATTGTCAAGCAATTTGCTGGATCTTGAACCCGGTGATGCGGATCTGGATTTAACAAACAAAATTGTTGAAGGAGTAACCAACAATTTAAAGGCAATTGACAGCATAATTCAAAAAGCCGCTCCTGAGTGGCCAATTGACAAAATCTCGAAAATTGACTTAGTGGTATTAAGAATAGCGATATTCGAAATAGTTTTCGGAAAAAGCGTTCCCGAAAAAGTAGCAATAGATGAGGCAGTGGAACTGGCAAAAGAATTCGGAAACGATACTTCCAGCAAATTTGTAAACGGTGTGCTGGGAAGTGTAGTATCCACTCTCAAAGAGAGAGAAAAAGGATCCGAAAGCATAACAATCAATTCATTAATTTAGGGCAGCCCACTAAAATATAAAAAATGACAAATTTTTTGAACAAAGTTAAAAAAATAATAGAAGAAAAAACCGGAATAGATCCGTCGGAAATAACTTTAGAATCTTATTTTGAGGATGATTTGAATATAAGCGAAATGGAGCTAATGGAAATTCTGGAGGAACTGGATGAGTTATTTAATTTGGATTTAACTTCGGAAAAAGAAAATTTAGAAACAGTAGGCGATTTAATCGAACTCCTGGAAGAACATCTTGATTAAACGGGCGGCATATGGAATTTGATACCGATAAATTAGAAAAAATTTTAAAAACAGCTATAAAAGACACTCTGCTTTTTATCACCGCTTTTACACACAGATCATATCTCAACGAACACCCGGACTACGAAAATAATTCAAATGAAAGGCTGGAATTTTTGGGCGACGCTGTTTTGCAGCTACTTTCTTCCGAATTTTTATATAACAGATTTCCGGAATCACCTGAAGGCGATTTAACAAACTACCGAGCTTCAATAGTATGCACACCGTCCCTCGCAGAAGAGTCCAAAAGACTAAAATACGGGGAATTCCTACTGTTATCCAATGGTGAAGAAGCTACGGGAGGAAGGAACAGGGAGTATATTCTGGCCAACACTTTTGAAGCAGTGCTTGGCGCGTTATATCTACAAAACGGGGTGGATTTTTGCAGAGAATTCGTAAACAGAGAGCTTTTGTACAAAGTCGATGATATAATCAAAAAAGAAGCATACAAAGATGCAAAATCCAAGTACCAGGAAATTGCTCAGGAAAAGTTCGGAATAACCCCCACGTATGAGGTAATTGATTCCTGGGGGCTGGATCATGATAAAACATTTAAAGTAGGGGTATATTTAGGAAAAGACCTGAAAGCTGTAGGAGAAGGGAGAAGCAAGCAGAAAGCGGAGCAAAATGCCGCAACCGCCGCATTGGACAACTTTAAAACCCTTTGATACAATGCCTTGCGCAAAGGTTTAAATTTATGTCAGTATCAATTAGATTAGCAAAATTCGGAAAAAAGAACGCTCCCACATACAAAGTTGTAGTTGCAAATACAAAAGATAAAAGGAACGGAAGATTTATTGAAGTTTTGGGGTTTTACAATCCCCATCAAAAAACCGATTCCTTTTCGGTGAATAAACAAAAATATGAGGAATGGCAGAAAAAAGGAGCCCTTACAACCCCGGCAGTAGAAAAACTCGTTTCCGGCAAATATAACTATACTAAATACAATCCCAAGGCAAAAAAAGTTGAAGCCTCCACAGAGGTTTAAACAGAAGATAAAATAAAAGAAATTAAAATGAAAGAATTTATAGAATATTTAGTAAAACAGTTAGTTAATAAACCCGATGAAGTTGAAGTTGATGAAACCGCAGATAACGGATCTTTTGCATACAAAATAAAAGTAGCCAACGAGGATATGGGTATAGTAATAGGCAAAGAAGGCAAGAACATAAAAAGCATCAGAAACCTGGCTAAATCAAAAGCGATTAAAGAGAACATAAGAATAAACATAGAGCTGCTGGAAACGTCCGAAGTTATGTAAATTTCCGCAGTGGCAGGCAAAAAAATGCTCAAATTCGAAATTATCACCCTTTTTCCCGAACTATTTAAAGAACATTTAAATAATATGCCTTTTAAAAGAGCGTTCAAAAAAAATCTGGCTGAAATTAAATTACATAACTTGCGCGATTATGCCATAGATAAAAGAGGTACAGTTGACGGAACCACATACGGTGGCGGAGTAGGTATGATTTTAATGGTCGAGCCTATTTATAAAGCTTTAAAAACAGTTATGAATTATACAGACGAGCAGATGAAAAACTTTAAGCAAAATGCTGGAGCGGAAAAAACACGTGTAATACTGCTTTCGCCGAACGGTGTTAAATTCAACCAAAGCGTAGCCGAAAAATTAAGCGGATTATCTAAAATAGTTTTAATATGCGGCCGGTACGAAGGAGTAGACGCCCGGATTCAGGAATATTTCTGCACCGACACCGTATCAATAGGAGATTATGTACTTTCGGGCGGGGAAATTCCCGCACTGGCTATTATGGAGGCCGTTGTAAGGCTGATTCCCGGCACAATTTTAAAGGAAGAAGCCACAAAAATAGAATCATTTGCAGATGGAAAACTGGAATATCCTCAATATTCTAAACCCGAAAATTTTATGGGACTTAAAGTACCCGAAATATTGTTAACAGGCAACCATCGGAAAATAGAAGAGTGGAGAAGGGTGAATTCACGTAAAACCCAGTAACCTAAATATTTAAAAAATTTAATTGAGGGATATTATTGAACCGGAGGGGTTTCTTCGGACGGGGTGCTTTCTTCTGCAACGGGCTTTGACAAGAATTTATTTATTTCTTCCAAAGTCGGTCTGTAAAATTTATATTTTTTAACTTCGCTCACAGTATTTAAAAACTCTTTATCGTTTATATCCAAATCCACCGGATCGTCCGTTACGGCGTTAGATTGAACATACAAGTAAGGCGAGGTTATTACTATAGAAAATCCTAATGCTCCCAAGGTATCAGGATCCTGCGACTGTTCATACCTGAAGGTTTTGATCTGAACTATTCTAGCGGCGTTTTCCAAGGACTTGAAAAAATTAATCAATTGGTCATGGCTTCCCAGAGCCGAAAGCACAACAGTAACATTTAACACCTTTTGAGTTTTGGCTGCCTCTTTGTTTTTCTCATCGCTTTCAGTTATTGAATAGCTGAGTTTATTTAATGTCAGGCCGTTCTCTCTGGCAATAATATCTATTTGTGTAAGCAGCTGTGGGACCTGAGGCTCCGAAACCAAAGTATCCGAAATCAGTTTTTCATCTTCATCTACCGCGCTTTTAAAATCCACCAGCTTCTTTAAATTTCTGATTTTGGATTCAAGTTGAACGCTCAAGGTCTCTTTTCTCTGCAAATCATCTTTCAGCGTCGGTAATTCCGTATATGCGGGATAAATTATTGATACAAATAGAACTACAGTTATCCCCAAGCATATTATAGGCACTACAAAATTTACTAAAGCGTGCTTTAAGTTATTCAAATCACTTTTTATGTCTTTTTTATCGTCGCTCATATTTATTTAACAGCCAGCTTATCCAATCTAAATGACACGTTCATAAAATACGATGCCCTGTTGGTTTTGCTCTCTAAATTAACTGAATTTAGGACCACATCACTGAAGAGATTTTCCAGTCCTTCATGTCCACCTTCAAAATTTTCATCGGTCAAATCATTAATAAATTGTGCAACTGCAAGGTAATTATCTCCCGAACCCGAAATTGTTATTGAGCTGGTGGCTGTAATAGTCAAATCGTCAATTTTAATTGTAGAGGGAGTTCTGGTTCGCAGCTCCTCCAGCAAAAGCGAATAATTAAATTTTGTATCAAAAATCGTATTTAAAGCTTTATATTTCGCAAACAAGTTTCTGGCTACAATTTCTATGTCAGACATTCTTTTAATCTGAGCTCTGCTGTCTTCAATCTCGGCTTCTTTAGTCGCAATACTTTTTTGCACTTCGGATTTTGAATTAAAAAAATACGCAGCTACAGCACCCGCAACCAAAAGCAGAAGTACTGATAAAATCGTGCTGACTTTTACAAGCTTTTCTTTTTCCTGTTCCTGTTTTTCTTCGTGCGGTATAAGGTTGATGCTTTGGGCCATACTATACCTCTTTCATTGCCAGACCCACAGAAGTGGAAAAGATGGGGCCGTGCTCATATAAATAATCTTTTTTAGCTTCATATTTACTTGAAATCAGGATATTTCTCCACGGGTTGGCTAACTCAACTTCGGAGTCTAAATTAGTTGCCATGTAAAACAAAATTCCGGGCATAAGGGCAGTTCCTCCGCATAATATTACTCTATTTATATTAACGTTGGGGTTATGTGTTGTAAAGAATATTTTTGACCTTTTCACTTCCATTACAACGTTATCAAAGATAGGCTTAAGAATATTAAATATTTTGCCCTCTGCGTGGTTGGGATCCAAACCATAAGCTTTTTTATACTCTTCTGCCTGGTTGTAATCTAAGCTTAATGCTTGTTGAATAGACCTGGTAAGTACATCCCCACCGAATGGAATGCTCCTGGTAAATCTTACAAAACCTCTATATGTAATTATAATAAGAGAACTACTGACTCCTATATCTATAATAATGCTTGCAGACGGCCTTTCTTCGCTGTCTCCCAAAACCCTACCTACCGAAAGCGCTTCGGGTTCCATTCCTTTAGGCATTAAATGAGCCATTTTTAATATTTCAACGTATTTCTCCAGAATAGACTTTTTTGCTGCCACTATCAAAACATTTATTTTGTTTTTGTCATCAAGATCGGGATCTATTTTTTGGTGCGACAGATTAACTTCTTTGAGAGGCATTGGAATATATTGTTCTGCTTCAAATCTAATGGAATTATCCAAATCTTTATCGCTCATCATAGGCATTTTAATTACTCTCATAAATACCTGATGTTCGGGTAGGGCAACAACTACGTTTTGAGTTGTAAATCCTGTTTCACTAAAAAACTCCTTAACCGCATTAGCGTAATTTGCCAAATCCTCTTTATTATCACCTTCAATATTTATTTTTGGATTTTCATATATCCCGAACCGCAATAAAGTAATTTTCCCTTTATTGTTCTCTAATTCCACCGCTCTAAAATTGTTTTTTCCAAGATCCAACCCTATTATAGGCATGAATAAATGTTACCTTATTAATAAATTATTAACAACACGCTCAGTTAGATAACGCATCGGTGGCTGACTTTTGATAAATAGCATAGTCAAACTGCGTGGGCATTTGGTATAAAGTTTTTAATACCTCGATTTTTCTTACCTGCTCTGAGACAGTACCTTCCGAAGATATTAATATACCCTGCGAAGGAATCGTCGCACCCAGATCCGGAACTATGCTTAAAGTAACATCGTTATAAATTGATTTCACTCTTAAAATATCCGGAGACACGTTGCCTGACACGTCAAAGCAGTTTTGATAACCCAGTTGTGCAGTCGCCTCGGAAAATCCGTTATCCGAATGTGAAGATCCTACGGAATTATAAGAATAAGCATCCCCGCTGTAGTTTCCGGAACTTCCGTAAACAAATAGTGCCGTCACTGAAGGCAGATCTCCTCCTAAACTATTCCAGCATACTGTGAGTGAAGTATTATCAGGATATCCGCTCAAACTAACTTCACTGGTGTTATCTTTATTCAGGAACAAACTGTAATCGCTGCTGGAATTTCCAAGGTAGCTCAAAGTAACATTAGCCTCAGCATTAACACCATCAGAACCGGTTATAAGCAGGTAACAATCTGAGCCGCAGTTTCCGGAATCTATATAATCTTCCAAAGTCTCGGTTGGGAGTAGTAGAATTCTTTCCACCGCTGCTTCAGCAACGGCAAGCGCTCTCGAAGAAGAGTCGGACTGAGTTATATTTCTCACATTCGTTACATATCTTAATGAAATTGTAACCCCAAAAATTAAAGCAGCAACAGCCAAAAACACCACTATCAGTAATGTCTGTCCTTTATCATTTAACACGTTAATAAGACCCCCTCACAACCAATGTATTGTCTAAAACAACATTACCTGTTTGAGAAGCACCGCCTCCTCCTACCTGGGCAAATTCCAAATGAACTTTAACAACATCAGGACCACCTACTGCGCGGGTTATAGTAAAACAATAATTACCCGGAGCCAGCACATTGCACGTTACATTTACCCCTCCGATACTTGCTGAATTTGTTACCGCTGTATAATTTGAACAATCTAATGGAATTCCACCGCTAAGCGAAAACCAGCCTCTCTGAAGAACTCCCACTCCGCTAACGGTAACCAATCTATAACAAATTAATCTGGTAGAATCACTATTTACAAACCGCAGAACAGTATTTCCTACTCCGTTAGCAACCGGAAATAAAGTATACGAAGCATTTCTAACTTCTTTTTCCAGCTTAAAAGTTACAAAATTAGCATTTTGCTCAATTTCATTTTGAACCTGAGTTTTAGTGTAACTGCGAACTAGTGAAGCAATTACATCACCAGTAACCCCAACAGAAATAGCCAACAATGAAACTACTAAAAGAAGCTCAATTAAAGTGAAACCATCGGCTTCTTTTTTATAAGGGCTCTTCTTTAAATATTTAAGTTTTATCATGTCAAAAAAACTACCTCCAATTAGATAAATCAGTGTAAACGTTAGTCCGTTTTATAACTCCGCCTATCTCCCATCTTGCGGTGACGGAAATTCTAATCACATTATCTGTTGTTGTAACAACATCCAGATTAACAGGATCTGAAATTGTTATCGACCTATACAAATTCTCTGCGGGGCGGGTGGCAAAATTAGGATTTGTCTGTTCTTCGCCGCTTGCCGGAGTCAGTGCAGAGGTTAAATAACATGATGTAGTACAATTAGCGGTTAAAAGACCGCCAACAAATTGAGCCCAGGTGGGGGAGTTATCTCTGTAAGCTCTTACCCTTTCCAACTCCTCATTCGCCAGTTTCGACCCTCTCAATAATAGTTTGCTTTGAAGAGAGTTTCTTAAGGTAAAAACAGAAAGAGACACTAACGATGTAATCACAACAATAGAAATTCCCAAAGCTAATATAACTTCAACTAAACCTATGCCTTTCTCGTAATTTATATTTTTCAATATCTTCATGTATATTAATTGCCCGCAACTATCAGTCCGTTGGCATTCATGCCTACATATCTGCATGAAGTAGCTGAATCGCAAATATTTATACAGGTCATCCCGGTTAACTGACCCGCAGGACAAGCGGGGAGTCCTATAAAATTTGCATCCCCGTTTTCCATACTAAAAAAAAGACACCCCTGCGAACTATTTATTGTAATCGGACTGGTAAAGGGCTGGCTACTTCCCTGATTTGTATAAACTCCTCCGGGTGTGCAGCTTGTATTAAGTTCCGAAGAAAAATAAGTGTAAGAAGATGCGGGATTACTGGTAATATTTATACCCCAGTAATTAGCTCCCGTACTGCTAGCTGTACCGGTTATTGCTTTATTCTGAACTCCTCTTAAATCGCTTAAAAGTATTTCCTGAGCCTGCCTTAAATTTTGATTTTTTATAAAACCGGAAAAACTTGGAATTAAAGCTCCCGTTAAAATAGAAACAATAACAACTACTATCAATAATTCTATAAGTGTAAAACCATTAACTATATTTCTGTTATTTGCTGCAATTGGGGCAGAAATACTCATGGATAAATTTTAGCATACTAAATAATATTTAAATTATTACCTATTTCATAAACTTCCGTGTCGTTGCCACCGTCATCAGTAGAATATTCCGTTAAAATTTCCAGCCTTACATTTAACTCATAACCGTTGTCGTTGTGCATAAATGAGTAGAAATATGAGCTGTCATTCAGTGGATCGATAGGTAATTTTGTTATATTTGCAGACAAATCAGCGTCAATCCACCCCTGCTGCGGATTTTCCAAAGGACCGGAATTACCAGCCGGTAGTGTAGTACTGGTTCTTAAGGTGTTTGCAGCACCAGGATAAACTCCGTTATTAAGAAGATATTCATTTATTGCTCTGTCCAAATGTTCAGCTTCCGCCAACCTTTTATTATCCCTGGCTTTGGCGTTTTGACCTGAAGGATTAAAATGACCGAGGATAAAACCCGAAAGCAATATAGCTATAGTGGCTACAATAATTAATTCAATTAATGTGACTCCCTTAGAATTATAATTTTGTGGAAATTCAAACTTTAAAACCGAAGTTTTCATGGATTTTGAACACCATAACAATAAACAGTTGCAGGAATAGCTCCGCAGGTAACCGAACTCCAATTGCTCAACGTGCTGCACAAACTCTCATTATCCGAAGTATCTACCTGCATTCTAGCTGTTAAAACGTATCTCGAAGCCAGACAGGGAGTTCCCGAACAAGCCGTAGTTCTGTATGAGTAATAAGTATTAGTGTTGTTTACGCAAGGGTTAGTACTAGTTACATCTCCCGAAGGATCCCTAGGCAATACACCAATATAGTTTGGTACTACCGCAGTTGATAAAACCGTACCAGTGGCGGTGGCATTTACCCATGTAGTTGTACCCGGATATCCCCGAAAATCTGTAAAATAATTTTCCAAAGCCAGTTGTATCTTTTTTAAATCTCCTTTTCTTGTACCATCGTTGGTTTTAGCTCTAATACCTTGAGGGTTTATAACCGTGATAGCAACACCTGCTAAAATTCCCATGATTACAATCACAATTAATAGTTCTACTAGAGTAAACCCTTTATTGTATTGAATTAAAATGTATTTTTTATACAAATTTTGCATAACACTACAGAATACAATCTGTTTCGTCAATTTGAACGCATTCCGTCAAATCATTTCCCCAAAATGCAGGATCACACGGAAACATGCAATTCTTAACAACCTTACCCGTGCAAATCGGATCTCCGCCAACATAACCAGGGTGGTGCGGATTAATATATTTTAAATATTTGCTGGAATTTGTAGCCATATTAATTGATACACAACTAACAGTCACTGTTCCCTCTGTAATTGGATAATATAAATACGTGCCGTAAAACTCGGTATTCTGAACCGGCCAAACACCAACATAATTTAGTAACGTAGTTCTATTAGGTCCCGGGGATACTCCGGTTCCCAAAGGATTACCGGACGGATAAACCGATCCTGGATAAAAACCTTCGGCAACATAAAAAGCGTCTATAATCTGCCCCAATTTTGAGACAGTAGCTTGTCTGACGGAATCCTCCGCTCTGGCTTTCTGTTGACGTGTATTCATAATACTCATAGTAAACGCCGCCAAAATACCAAGAATGCTTATAACAATCAATAGTTCAACTAATGTGAATCCCTTTTTAAAAGCTATTAAATTATTTCCAATTGAAAATTCCATATTCACTATTTTAATTCAAACGAAGCAGTTTCACCTGGAATCAATATTATTTTAAATGTGGCCTTTTCCCCTCAGAATAAGGCCACCTGATTATCAAGTAAGAACTTTAAACCCGATCACACGTAGGGGAGCTCGGACTCGTTGCAATAGCAAAGGTTGTTGGGCATGCCCAAAATCCTTCAATTATTGCGCCTGTTGCTGACTCTTCAAAAGAATATACAAATAATCTTTCGGGAGTTGCAAATCCTCTGACTCCAATTCGGAATAGAGTGGGCGATTTGTAATAAACAAAACTACATTGAGCACCAGGTGCTGCTACTCCATTATAATTTGTTGCATCACAGTTTGTAGGAGTATCCAGCGCTGTAACTCTAAATAAACAAGATCCTGTTACTCCAGGTCCACCGACATTATCATCACAATCGCTATTTGCTACATCAAGGGTACCAACCGAACCCGCAAACTCCTGATATGTAGGAGCTCTTTGAGTATTTCTTGGGGATGACACAAAGAGTGATTTACCTGCTAAAGCTGCCTTGCTGATAGCAGACCTTAATGTACCATCTCTGGCTCTATTTTGCTGCTGTACAGGATTTAATACACCAATAACTACACCAGCAAGAATACCTATAATAACTATAACGATTAAAAGTTCCACAAGTGTGAAACCACCGTCATTGGGACCCAAAAAAGTCCTCATTTTTCTCAATGATTTCATTGAATTAAACATAGTCTGCACCTCCTTTCTAGTTATATTTTTTAATTTACTTTTATGATTTTCTACCATGATACTATGGGCAGATACTGATATGTATCATGCAAAACTTCCTTTATTAAGTATGAGTTTATCTAAACTTTGTGTCAAGATTGTAAAATAGTTTATTAATTCAGCCACTCCCAATTTATATCAACAATTGATATGCCCGTATAATTTGGCACATCCATACTTGACCTCTCCTGCCTGGTAAGTCTGTATATGTATTGGCTGTTATATACATGTACGTTTGTAGGATAAATTTCACTATTGACGTTTCCTATATTTCTTTGCATATCTACCCTTTTGGTAATTACCGGTCCTTCAACCACAACAGAAATATCAGTTGAGCCGTTAGTTAAATACTTAATTACATTATTTGCTCCAGGCGCAGTGGTTATTAATCCCGCTTGTATATGGGGTAGGGTACCGGTAGTCGGAGCTCCGATCCCTATAGATGGTGATATTTCAATAGGAGCGGCCGTACTTACAATATAAATCCTTTCATCTGCCGCCGAAGATGTTATCCTTCCGTTAATTTTTAATGGAGTTGTTTCTGTGTAATACAAAACTGCAGTACCTGGACCTGATAAATTATATGTGGTTCCAGCCGAATCAAATAAGTCGGACTTCATTATTCTATAAACCCTAACCGAACCCGGATTTATTGAGTTCAAGGAACTTTTATCATTTATTTGCGTAACCAACCCATGCGAGGGTAATCTTAAACTTAAATATTCCGAAGGCCACATTTTATCGGCTGCAAAAGGCATTCTCATTGCAAATCCTCCTTTGGTTTCCGAAGGCAGTCCGCTCATTTGTTTGTATATTCTGCCTGATCTTCCTACCGCATTTATATTTAACGATCCGTTCATCGCTGTAAACGCATAACTCATTTCACCGTTAGCCGATACAGCCGCCCAATCACCTAAATATCCGGCAAAAGTGCTGGGGGAAAGCGGGGGAGCGGGAACTGACTGTATTATTCCGTTTCCGCCATAAACATCGCTGTACAATGAAGTAAACCAGGGATTCTGAGCTACCAGGCGTAGGCCGACATGTGAAGTTTTATTCGAGGTCATGTTTAATGAATTTGATAACTGATAGCATCCTACCCAAGGGTAGGCATTTTCGCCGTTCACACATGATAATCTATATTCACCTGTGGGTGGGGGATTAATTGAAACACACATGTCTAATATAATAGTGCCATAAGGAATTCCTTTTATAGCGAAATTTCCGTCAGCTTGAACACTGCCATAATAAAATGCACCGCTGTTAGATCTGGCGCTTACTGTAGCGTTGCTGTTTAAAATTGCAGGAGAATTTGCAGAACAGACACCAACATTAGGTGCGTTATATAGTACTCCGCTGATAGAAAGTGTGGGTCTGACGTAGACTATAATTGTTGCTGACCCTCCCGTTGCACCCGCCTGATCAACTGCTTCAGAACTAAAATATAAATTCCGTCCTGTTCCTCCGCTAAGTCCGTTTGTATTAAAATCGATATTAGAAAGACTTAATGAGGAACACAATCCGGAGCAAGTTGTGCTTCTAATAGTCGTAATCGGAATAGACGGACTTCCATCCCCAAAATACCGCAAATGCAGAGAACTCAAATTGCTATTAGCGTCTGACGCCGTCGAGTTAAATCTTAATAAGTCACCGTCATTTATGTAATTCATACCAGGGGTTACTAATACAACATTTGGAGGAGGAGAGACCTTTTGTCCATTTATTGTAGCTGTAGGAGCCACATTGGGGTTTGTGCAATTAATTATTTTAGAAGTAGAACCGCAGTTCCCTCCACTGCCGCAAAGTTCAGCATTGCCGCTTCCTACAACCGCACCTGTCGAATTTATATTAATGCCATAGGCTCTGATTTCATGGTTATTACCGTCCTTCAAACTTAATGGAGTGGGAAACCCGTTAAATCTATGAAAACATTGGGGGTAAGTGGATTGATCAAGAGGTGTTGATCCATCACCGCAAACCGAACAACTGGCGCTTGAACCACAAACTCCCGCTTCACTCCTTGTATTCGCATTTGTCCCGCCAACAAAAACCCCATCGGCGTAGAAGTGTACATCAATAGGAACATTTATATTATCATCATCTCTCGCCCAGCCATAAAAAGCATTACAATCAACAGGGTCCAGCCAGCCTACAGGAGAGCTCCCCGAAGGAACTGGGTCTCCGCACGGCTGACAGCTACCCCAGGCATGACTGCCGCCGCAGTCGTCATCACTATCACATGCTGTGCCTCCGCAATTACAATAACCGCGCCCTGTATCACAATAATTGTCATAATTGTTATTGCATAAGAAGCAGTATCCTTCCTGTGCACAAGTACGACTGGGACATTCATTGTTGCAGAACTGTTCTGCATAAACATAATTGCCTTCAAAAACGTTATATACAAAATAAAAAGACAACGAAAAAACAATTACCAGTAATGATTTATAAATAAATTTCCCGCTCATTTTCATATTAATTATATATTTAATTCCCGTTCACAACCAAAATAAACTTAATATCCAATGGATTATGATAAGAAGGGACAGATTCTCCTTTAAAATTTATCGGATTTTTTTTGGCAGATCTGTCAATTACATAATTTACAGAGTCTCCGATATTTACATCTTTTAGATATATCGGAGTTAATAATTTGTTCTGATCATATTTAAATAATGAGATTTTTCTCGGATAATACAATATTCCAAATTCCTCACCAGTATCATCCGACAAAAGCAAAAAATCTGTTTCTTCATTAATCGGACCTAAATCCATCACTATGGCTTTTTCAAATTCCAATACTCCGGAAAAAAGCGCTGAACCTTTGCATTCTTCGAAACCGGCATAATATGTTTTACTTATTTCAAATCTACCAGAAAGAGGCTTGAAATTGAAAAAATCCGGTATAAACGCTGTTTCGCCATTAACAGTAATTTTCCAAAGATTATTTTCTTTTGTTGGTGAACCGGTAATTTTAAATAAATAATCCGAATATTTGCAATTATCATTATCTACTTTTCTTAGGGCAATCTTTTGGTCTTCAAACTTCCCCCTAAATTCCTGGGTAGAATTTAAAATTTCTCCGGTTGTCAAATCTTCAAAAACACTGCCTTCTGCATCTTCAACGCTTTTATCATTAAATTTATTTTCAAGACCGTACTTTCCGGGATTTAAATACAGATACAAAACACCAAATAATATTAGAGGAACAAACAAAACAATTAAAATTATTGAAATTGGGCGGAATTTAACCATAGTAACTTACCATTTGATCAATCAATTCCTTTAATAACTCTTAATTAACATTTATAACGCTGCTTCGGAATACAAACCAAAATCAAACACAACCGGTAAATAGGGGAGTGATCTGTATGCCAGAACTTGCGCAGTAGCTGTAACAGAAACATCACTTATGGATGACAACATACCGGTAGAATCTATTTTGTAACCTTGGATCGGAAACAAGGATACATTTGTTGTCGGCATAACTCTCATTTTTACATTTGTATTTAAAGATCTAATTCTTAAACCGTAAGGAGTTCTACCCAGGCTGGTATCAAGTGTAACAGTTCTTGTAAAACGATATCCCAACGCTGAACAGTTTGCTGGGGCACTGCTGGCATCCACAAAAGTCAGTGATTCCACATATGTCCCACTTCGAGTGCCTGCTCTCACACCTTGTTTAACATAAACACCTTGTGCGCCGTAATCTATATAATACAAGTCAACCGGAGTATTCCCGCCGTTATCTGGATCGGCTCTCCAGCATAATTGAAGAGACATAGCTCCCGCACCCTCAGTATTTATTTCTCTTACTTCACCTGAGGGAATTACTGTTTCAAAAGCAAGATTATCGGCACTGTTATATTTAAATGTGGAAACTCTCACAATTGCTTCAGCTCTGATATTATCTCCGGTGGTCGGGTTAAAAGCTACTTTGCAACCGTCCTTTCCGCCGGCTTGAGTGTCATCATAAAACGTTGTATTCGGCGGGCAGTCGGTATTTGAAAGAGGAGCGCTTGCTCTTTCCAATTGGGCTCTGGATAAAGTCAGAAATCTTTCAGCCCCTCCTTCGGCAGCGCCTAAAACTCTGGAAGAAGTATCGGTTCGGGATACCCTTGAAGAAGATGTTAATTCTCTCAGCGAAACTCCTACACCTAAAGCCAGTGCTATGGTCAAAGCAACCACCACAAAAAGAAGCGCCTGACCTTTTTGATTTAAATTATGAAGCAACTCTATTTTCAACATTTTAATTATCTATATTTATTGTACGACACCGTAACTAACATCTACAACACTTAATCCGGTATAATTCGGTACATCTCCGCTGTTCCTCTCCATTTGGGTCAGCCTGTACAAATAATTATAGTTATATAAATGTACATTTACGGGATATTGCTGATTTCTCAAAGTTCCTAAATTTCTTCTCATTTCAACTGTTTTTGATACAACCGGTCCTTCAGCTATTATTGATAAATCATTAGAGGCGTTAGTTGATAAGTATGAAATTCTATTATTTCCCCCCGAGGCAGTTGTTATCATTCCTGCCTGAATGTAAGCTGCCAGACCATTTGATGGAGAAATAGTGCCTACGGAGGATGCTATCTCAATTGGTGCAGAAGTGCTGACTATAAACAACCTTTCGTTTGTAGCACCAGTAGTGTGTCTTACTAATCCGTTAATAGTTAAAGTTGATGACCCAGTATAATATAAAACCGCCACTCCGGTACCGGTTAAGTCATATGATGTCCCCGCTGCGTCAAAAAAATTGGAATTTGAAAACCTGTAAACCCTCACAGTACCGGGATTAATTGAATTCAATTCAGACTTACTAGTTAACGTAGTAACCAAACCGTGGGTAGGTACAGCTAAACCTACATATGTAGACGGCCACATCTTATCAACAGCGATCGGCATTCTCATCGCAAATCCACCTCGGGTCTCTAAAGCTGTTCCGCTCATTAGTCTGTATACCCTTCCTGATCTTCCCACCGCATTTATATTCAATGTTCCATTCAACGAAGTGAATGCGTAACTCCTTTCGCCATTTGCTGATGCTGCTGCCCAGTCTCCCAAATACCCCGTAAATGTAGTGGGTTGTACAGGGGGATTGGGAACTGTCTCGCTTATTCCGTTCCCTCCGTATATATCCGAATAAAGAGAGGTGAACCATGGCTCTTGAGTTTCGATCTTCAATCCTACATTTAACGTCCTGTTCGATGTCATGTTGGTAATTTGAGTGTTTAACGTATGGCACGACGGACTGGGATAAGCATTCTCCGTACCTCCATTGACTACACAATTCAACCTATAGACACCCGTCGGAGGGGCTGGAGGATTTACACAGATTGTTTTAACATTGCTCCCATACCTTAAACTAAAAGAATAATTTCCACCGCCGTCAGTATTTGTAGAAGGATATGCTTGATTCAACTCGTTATATATAGTAACTGTTGCATTTCCAATAAGTGAAGTAGCAGAACACGAACCTATCAGCGGGGCTTCATATATTACTCCGCTTAAAATTACTTTCGGTCTTACATAAACTTGTATAACGCCGCTGGCAGCTGTTAAACCGGCCTGATCGGTAGCATATGAATAAAAATAAAGATTTTTACCCCCATAAGAATTAGTATTAAAGTCGTAAGAACCGTTCAATGAACCGCACACTCCTGTACAGCTTCGCGCAGGAACTATTAGATCTCTCGCGGCTACCCCGTCACCCCAGTTAATTAAACGCAAATTAGATAAATTGTTATTTGAATCGGTTGCCCCGACTCCAAATCTTAACATGTCGCCTTCGTATACAGTAGTTAATGTATTTTGCGGAAGATTTAGAGCAGGAGAACTTGAAATGTCAGTTCCGGTTATGTAAGCGACAGGCGGATTATTTACTGGAGCACAAGTTATTGTTTTTGGTGTTCCGTTTAATTGCTGATTCCTACCAGTTCGACCAGAGTCTGTTTCCGTATTGTTATTTCTTATATTATAAGCCCATACAGTTATTGAGTGAGACGCACCATTTTTGAGATACTCCGGTACAGAAAAATAAAATCCGTGCAAACACCCCGCGGCAGAACTTGGACATGTGTAACAATTGTTACCAGCTACAGCGTCACACACAGCTTGCTCCCTTGGACGATTTGCAAGTATTTTACTTCCTGGTATTAAAACATTATCGGCATAAAATTCTACATTAATTTGCGAATCACCAGTATCTTGATCACCAGCCCAACCTTGGAAGGCCGTACAGTTAGCTACATCTAACCATCCGGTCGGAAGCCAATTATCTTTTGCTCCTCCACCACAGAAATTATAACTCAAGCACCTATAAGTACCCGAAGGCCCGTCGCACCCGATTTTCCCAGGCTGTTGATCGCAGTAACAGCAGTTAACACCATTAGCACAGCACTGCCCATCCGGAGTATAACAACCTGTTGGATCACCTCCGCATTGCGCATACAAATTTTTAGCACCACTCAAAATTATAAGTGAAAAAAACAATACATAAATGTAGACAGTTATTTTACGCATTACAAATTATTCTAAAATCCTGAAAACCACTTTATTATCATTACTATTATAATCAAAAAAAACTGTAACCGTCATGTCTTTTTTAATTTCTGAAAAATCTGCTATTTCCAACGGATCGTTCAAATCCTTTTTATACTTATAAAAACTGAAATTTATAGAAGTATCAACAATCAAAGGTGATTCATTTTTCATTTTCAGTGAAATCGATTTTCCCTGAATATCCAAAACCGTAGAAGTAATAGCCGATAATACCTGGTTTCCATCCTTGTCCTTAGTGTATGAAGTAAAATATTTATAATCTACTATTTCCGGACTTTTTTCTTTTACATTTCCAAAAACCGAATCATCTTTTTCATTCTTTTCCGGGGTTTGCTTGGTAACTACTTTATTGGTATTTTGCAAATATAAAAGCAATGCAAATAGAACTACAGATATAGGAATAAGAAGAAGAAAAAACTTTAATTTCCTTCTTCCGTTGGAAAGGTTGAGGCTAGTTATACTTTCATCCATACAGTTTTCTCTTCGAGATCAATTCTAAACTTTATGCTTTTCAAGTCAATAGAACACATTATTTAAAAATGGTGTCAATATTGCCGGTTATTTAATAACTGCGAAATACCAGTCCAAAACAGCTGTTCCGTAAACATATGCCACAATACTTCCTAAAATCAAAAAAGGCCCGAACGGTATGGTATCTTTTATAGTTTTTATTTTAATTAACACCAACACAACGCTCACTACCGCGCCTATAATAAAACCCAAAAAAATTGCCAGTATATTATTAGGAAAACCGTTTACCATTCCTATCAAAAATCCCAGGGTTACATCTCCGCCTCCCATACCTCTGCCTTTTGTAATAAAAATCAGAAACAGAAAGAACAAGCTAATAGCAAAGGAGCTGACAATATTAAAACCAAAATCTCGGAGCAAATATAAAACCTGGTTGTCAAAGTATCCAGCTTTATATAAATACACTCCGAAAGTATCACTTAATAAACCCGATCTTAATACCATTAAATTAAAAACCGACACTGCAAGTTGGAATAAAATTACAAAAACAATTCCTGTATAAACGATTTTGTTAGGCACAAGCCTGAACTTCAGATCCGTCAGAAACAAAGTTACATAAAAACAATAAATAGCCGATAAATATAAAAAATTCAAAATATTTTCAATCGAAAAATTATCAAATAATTTTGTCCAGTACGCTATGCCGATAAATCCCAAACCTGTAAACAATTCACTTATAAAATAAATATGGGACAATTTGGTTTTACAACTCAAACATTTTCCTTTTATAAAAATATAGCTTAATAGGGGAACCAGTTCTTTGGGAGAAAGCAGCTTGGAACATGACTCGCACTTAGACCTACCTTTTAAAAAAGGTTTTTCAAACGGAAGTCTGTCGGATACCAAATTTAAAAATGATCCGAAAATCGCGCCTACAAAAAAAATTAAAATATAATAAACAGCGTAAAGCATGCCCTAAAGTGTATCAGTGGGATGGGAACACTACAACATTTTTATTAATAGGCTTGCGTAAATACCAAACTAATAAACTGAGTACCGTCCAAAATATAATATCAAACACAGTAAAAACAGCAAAAACTGAAGAAGACCCCAGAATTCTGGGGTCTCCACAAAGCAAATCAGATTATAGTTAATGATGTTCCGACTTCATAGGCAGCTGCGTCATTTCCTCCGTCTGTAGTCATTTTTGTAGCGTTGTCGGTAGATTCCATTACTGCATTGATTTCGTATCCTGTTATAGTTGACGCGAAAGTATACACATAAATTGTGGTGTTAGTTGGGTCAACTGGTACAGCAGGTAGGTACTTAGCTAAACCTGTTTTAGTTGCAGGAATCGTAAATTTAATCCATCCATTTGTGCCGTCAACGGCTTGTGTGCCGGAGGCACTGGTACATGTAGTACAACCGCTGGTATCCGTTAAAACTATTTCCTGTTCGGTTAATGCAACTGTTAAAGCACTTTGCAATGTGTCCATTTCTCTCAGTCTCTTTGAATCTCTACCTTTAGCTAACATTTGAGCCGGGTTAATAACCAAAGCTAAAACACCAGCGAGCAATGCGATGATTGCGATAACAACAATAAGTTCAACCAGTGTGAAACCTTTTTCTTTTCTTATCATATGATTATAAATTTCACCTCCTTCTATTTATTATATATAATTTGCAGTTTTACAACACTTCCTCAAAGCAAAATAATACTTTCTCTAAAGCGAAGCTGTTATCTTGTATATCGGAGTAATTATAGAAATAATTAAAACACCTACCATACTTCCTAGCAAGATTAAAATTATAGGTTCAAGGGCTGCTGACATTCCTTTTACAGCATGATCAACCTCTCCGGCAAAATAATCCGCAACTTTTTCAAGAGACTGATCAAGCTGACCTGTTTCTTCTCCAACGGATGCCATTTGACCTAACAAAGGCGGAAGGTTTTTATTAGCTTTAAAATATTCCGAAAGGGGGCTTCCTTTCTCAACTCGTCTCGCTGCTTCAAGGCATATTTCTTTATATACTCTGTTTTTCACCACATCCGAAACTATTTTCAGTGACTCAACTATAGGAACCGCAGAAGCTATGAGAAGACTAAGAGTGCTCGTCATTTGTGTAATATCAGTTTGTCTGTTTATATTCCCGAATACGGGAAGTTTAAAGGATATATACGACATAAAACTTTTACCTGTATCTGATTTTGAAAACCTCGACCACCCGAAAATTCCTCCTGCTGCCAAACCGAAAATTATATAAACCTTTTCGGTAAACAGCTTGGAAAACGCAATCATTATCTTCGTCATGAGCGGAAGCTCTATATTTAAGCTCTCATACATAGTTGCCAGTTTAGGTATTACAAAAACCATCATTATCACAAAAACGCCGATCATAGCCAAAAATACAATTGCAGGATAAATCATGGCCGCTTTAAATTTTGCATTTAATTCCCGGTTAGCCTCCATGGTGGCAGCAAGTTTGTTAAGAATTTCATCCAACTTTCCTGATGATTCTCCTGCCCTTATCAATGCCTGGTAGGTATTTTTAAAAACTTTTGGATATCTGGACATAGCCATGGATAATGAAGAACCTCCTTCAACGTCTCTTAATATATCTCCCAGGATTTTTCTCATTTTTCTATTAGTTGTTTGTTCGGCTAATATTTCCAAAGCTCTGGATATAGGCAGCCCGGCAGATATCATAGTTGAAAACTGCCTCGTAAAATTGACCACCTCATTTTCGGGAACACCGCGGAGTTCTATCAGAAATTCGAATAAATTAGCTTTCTTTTCCGTAAGGCTTAGAACAAACATTCCCTGATTTTTTAGCAGGGAAATTGCAAGTTCTTCAGTGCGCGCGTCGACCGTACCTACGCGTCTGACACCTAAGTTGTCAGTTGCTACATAATTATAAATAGCCATGTATTATTTCGTTCTTTATTTAGACGCTACCTTAGTTTCTTTAATAATTCTTCTTAATTCATCAGGGCGCGGGCTGAATTTTAAGGCTTCGTTTACATCTACTTCTCCATCATTCACTAAAGTTGCCAAACTCCTATCCAGTGGGCACATTCCCATACTTATACTGTTGCCGATCATGTTATCTATCAAATGTGTTTTTCCCTCTCGAATAAGGTTTCTAATTGCGTCACTCGCCAGCATCAGCTCAACTGCAGGAACCATTCCTTTAGAGTCAGACGGTAGAAGTCTTATTGAAACTATTACCTCAAGAACCTGTGAAAACTGAAGTCTTACTTCGGCCCTTTTTTCCTCAGGATAGGAACTGATAATCCTGTCCACCGACTGAGCGGCCGAATTAGTGTGAAGAGTTGTAAAAACTAAATGACCGGTTTCTGCTATTTGAAGGGCGGTACTTATTGTTTCTGTGTCTCTCATTTCTCCGATCATTACCACGTTAGGATCCTGCCTTAAAACAGATTTCAGAGAAATTTCCCACGAATGCGTATCCAAAAACATTTCTCTTTGTTCAATCAGCGACAGTTTATTAGTGAAAATATATTCAATAGGGTCTTCAACAGTAATAACGTGTTCGGATCTGGTTTCATTTATCCTTTGAATCATTGCTGCAATAGTTGTGGACTTTCCGTGTCCGGTAGGTCCTACTACCATTACCAGCCCCTGTCTTAACTCGCACAAATTGCTAATTGACTTTGGAAGATTAAGTGATTCTAAAGAAGGGGGATGGGGCGGAATAAGCCTTAACGCCACTGAAGGATAACCCTTCTGATAAAATGCATTCACCCTAAATCTCGCTTTATTTCCAAGCGACACTGAAAAATCCAATTCTCTGTTTACTTCAAATAAATCTTTCTGCTCTTTTTCCATCAATTGGGATAGAAAGTATTCAATATCTCCGACCATCAAAAGAGCCCCTTCTTCAAGAGGAGACAGTCTCCTGTTTACCCTGACCATCGGATTAGCCCCTACGGACAAATGTAAATCCGATGCATTAAGTGAAAGTACTTTTTCCAACATCTGCGACGCTGTAAGTTTCATAATTTTATTTGGCAACTCTCATAACTTCTGATAGAGTAGTTACTCCTTCTACAACCCGTAAATAACCATCCTGCATTAAATTTAACATTCCTTCTTCCATAGCAACATCCTGAATTTGCTGGGCTGTGCTGCTTTCAAGGGTTAATCGGCCGATTCTGTCCGACATTTCCAGAACTTCAAATATTCCGATTCGTCCTTTGTATCCGGTATTTGCGCATTTATCGCAACCTTTACCTTTATACAATTTAATAGGACCTTCACTTGATTTTTTAATTATCTTCACAACTTCCGGATCTTTAAGCATAATAGTTTTATTTCTTTCTATGGAAGACAATATAGTTTTCATTTCCTGTAAAACCTCCGCGGGTGTATCATGTTCTTCCTTGCAGTTGGTGCAGATTTTTCTTACAAGCCTTTGCGCTAAAATAACATTTACTGTTGACGCAAGTAGGAAATTTTCGATCCCCATATCTAAAAGTCTGGGCAAGGCGCCGGAGGCAGAATTAGTGTGCAAAGTAGACAGTACCAAGTGACCGGTTAAAGCGGCGTGTACTCCCAGCTCAGCGGTCTCGCCGTCCCTTATTTCACCTACCATAATAATGTTCGGATCCTGCCTTAAAAACGCTCTTAATCCGTTGGCAAATGTCAGTCCTGCCTGAGGATTTATCTGAACCTGATTTACTCCGGGAACTCTTATTTCAACAGGATCTTCAATAGTAACTATATTCACTCTCACAGTATTTAACTTTGCAAGCGCAGACGCCAAAGTTACGGTTTTTCCCGAGCCGGTAGGACCTGTAACCAATACCATTCCGACTGGCTTTAATATCTGCTCCTCGAACCTTTTTAAAGACAACCCGCGCAGTCCCAAATCTTTGAATGTAAATACCGCACCTTCTTCTTTAAGCAACCTGATAACTACTTTTTCTCCATAAATTGTAGGAAGAGTTGAGACTCTCAAGTCGGTTTGAGTGTTACCTACCTGAACCTTAAATCTTCCGTCAAGAGGAATTCTTTTTTCGTCAATTTTCATTTTGGCCAATATTTTAATACGGGCAATTATAGAATCGTGCATTTCTTTAGGTATGATTCTTTTTTCTTCTAAAACTCCGTCTATTCTATATCTCAGCCTGGATCCCTTTTCACCCGGCTCCAAATGAATATCTGAAGCCAGAGTTTTAACTGCGGTCTCCAAAATCATTCCCACTATTCTCGCTATAGGAGCATCCCTTATAGTGGCATCTGTTAATTCGCCGCCTGTTTCATCGATTTTTAAAGTAGTCTGGCTGATTTCTTCAAGAGCTGCACTTATTTCCTCTCCGATGGCTTTGCCTTTTTGCTCGTCTAAAATACGGTCTACATCTTTTTGAGAAGTAATAAATGGAATAACTGTATAACTGGTTTTTCTTTCTATAAATTCAATGGTTTGTAGATCCAGGGGATCGACCATAGCAACCGAAAGCTTGTCACCATCAAGTAAATAGGGTACTATATTGTATTTTTTTGCCACTGAAAGGGGGACTAATTCAACTAATTCAGCAGGTATTTGCTTTCCTGTAAGATTTACATATTCAATACCGTACACTTCGCCAAATGCCTTAACAAAATCCTCATCACTCACAAAACCTCGTTCTTTAACAATTTGAGTTAAATCTTTGCCGGTATTTACGTGTTCAAATTTAATTGCAGAAAGCTGGTCCGAGTTAATGAGCTTTCTATCGTAAAGCAAATCTTCTATTGACTTAGTAGTATCAAACTTCAACATAGGCAGTTTTCAGGTTTTGTAGTCCGCGTGCATTGCATTAAGTACCGCACGGCACTTAATAAAATGATAGCAATTAATATGTATATTGGAAAGATAAAAGTATTTTTCTTTTTACCGCAATGTAAAACTATAATCCACAAATAATGATATATAATAAAAACCATGAACGGTTCAATTATAATTTTCGGATCCAGCCAGGATTCCCGCGAGAAAAAATGTTTTGAAATTGCCCAAAGTCTGGAACTTGCGAACAGCGAAAACAATCCCGACCTGAAAATTTTAAAAACTATTGATGACAAAAAAAGCATAGGAATAGACGATATAAGGGAAGCTGTTAAATTTCTTTCGAATAAGCCTTTCTCGCATAAGTATAAGTTACTGGTTATTTCCGAATCCCACTACATGACTAGAGAAGCTCAAAATGCCCTTTTGAAAACTTTAGAAGAGCCTCCCGCGTACGCAACCTTGATCTTGCTAGCTAAAACTGAAGAATCGGTACTGCCGACTGTTTTATCAAGATGTCGAAAAATTTCTTTAAACAAAAGCATGAAAAGCGACTCCACAAGTGAAACTGAAAATGTTTTTTTTACAGAACTACTTAATCAAAGCACAGGTGACAGATTAGAATGGGCGGCCGAAACTTCAAAGAAAGACAAAAAAGAGATAATTGATAATCTGGAAATACTAATGTTGGAAGGAAGATCATACTTAAAAGAGCAGACTGGAGGCGGTGCTGTAACTTTGCTCAACAATTTAAATAAAGTGAAATCTGACTTAGAAAATACCAACTTAAGTGCAAAGATAGCCTTGGAATTTATAGCTACAAATACCCGAAATCCGTCACATACTAATTTAAAGCATTCCAATTAATGCTTTAGAAACAACCAAAACTGCAGGTTGAAACCACATCCAACTTCGGCTAAAATCATTAAGCTATGCCGCTAACATATAAAAAAGACCCAAGCAATTATGGGGCAGAACAAATTCAAGTATTGGAAGGACTGGAGCCGGTTCGAAAAAGACCAGGCATGTACATCGGTTCAACAGGGCAGGAGGGTTTGCACCACTTAATAACCGAAATAGTTAATAATTCAATGGATGAAGCAATTGCCGGATACGCCAACCACATAAAAGTGGAATTTTTTGAAGATGGTTCTGCCGCTATTTATGACAACGGCAGAGGAATTCCTTACGAAATAAAAAAAGAATACAAAGTATCCGCGCTTGAGCTGGCTTTTACCAGGCTGCACGCAGGAGGAAAATTCGGGGGAGGAGGATATAAGGTTTCCAGCGGGCTACATGGTGTAGGAGCATCCGTAGTAAACGCACTTTCCAAATGGTGCAGAGTAATAGTAAGAAGGGGAAATGAAGTCGTTATGCAGGAATATGAAAACGGCGGAAAAGTTTTAAGCCCCGTAGCCAAAGTAGACCTGAAAAACCCTAAAACTAAGATTAAAGGATCAAAATGGACGCTGGATTTTCCCGGTTGGCCTTACGAAAGCGGAACCGTTGTTCAGTTTATGCCCGATAATACAATATTTGAAACTATAAACTTCGGAACAAAATTTTTCATTAGCCAATTAAGAGAATACGCATACCTAACCGGGGGTATAAAATTCGAACTAATTGACCACCGAACTGATCAAAATTACACTTTTTATTTTGAGGGGGGGCTAAAATCATTTCTTAAATCTCTAAACAGAAATAAATCTCTTATAAACCAGCACATTTTCTTTGTTCAAAAAGAAATGGACGGAGTAACCGTAGAAACTGCTATGCAATATAATGACACCTTTTCCGAAAATATATACTGTTTTGCCAACCATATTAAAAACTCTGAGGGCGGAACACATTTAACAGGCTTCAGATCGGCTTTAACCAAGGTAATAAATGATTATGCCCGCAAAAACAATATCCTAAAAGAAAAAGACGAGAATTTATCCGGTGAAGATATGAGAGAAGGATTAACAGCAGTGGTATCAGTAAAATTGGATTCTTCAACATTACAGTTTGAAGGACAGACAAAAGCAAAACTCGGAAATTCTAATGTAAGGCCGGCAGTAGAAACCGTCGTAAGAGAAGCGATGGAATCCTTTTTTGAAGAAAACCCTAAAGACGCAGCCGCAATAGTAGAAAAGAATGTACTGGCTTTAAGAGCAAGAATCGCTGCAAAGGCCGCCCGCGATACCGTTATTAGAAAAACAGCTCTGGATGGTGGGGGAGTGCTACCCGGCAAGTTAGCTGACTGCTCTGAAAAAGACCCTAAAAAAACCGAGCTTTTTATAGTAGAGGGAGACTCGGCAGGTGGACCGGCAAAAGACGGAAGAAATAGACAGTTTCAGGCTATACTGCCGCTGTTCGGGAAGGTATTGAATACAGAAAGAGCCCGATTAGACAAAATTATTGATTCCGAAAAGTTTAAAACCTTGATAGTAGCAATCGGAGCGGGAATAGGTGACCACTACAGCCCTGAAAGATTAAGATACAACAAATTGATTATAATGGCCGATGCAGATGTGGACGGTTCGCACATTGCAACGCTTTATTTAACGTTTTTCTACCGACATATGACAGAACTTGTACAGAACGGACACATATACCTGGCTGTGCCGCCACTATACAAAGCTACTTGGGGCAAGGAAAAAAAGTACCTGTTTGACGATAGAGAAAGAGAAAAATTCCTGGATACAGACCCGGGGAAAAAGGCAATAATACAAAGATTTAAAGGACTGGGGGAAATGAACGCCGACGAACTTTGGGACACAACCATGAATCCCGAAACAAGAAAACTGAAACAGGTGGAAGTAGAAGACGCCGTTAAAGCTGATGAAGTGTTTACAATGTTGATGGGCGACGAAGTTCCGCCCAGAAAAAGATTTATCCAAACCCACGCCAAGCAGGCGAATGTGGATTTAGTTTAAAAGTTTCAATGCTTCATTATAGGATTTAAAACCACTTCATTCTATACAAAGTCTTATGATAAACTATCAGTTATGAAAATATACGTAATAGGACACAAGCCTTCGGATCTGGATTCAGTTGCCTCCGCCGTGGAATATACTGAATTCCTTCAAAGATCAAATAAATACAAAGATTCCGAATTAGTGGCGGCAGTGGCCGGCCCTCCGAATAAAGAAACTCAATTTGTCTTCCAAAAATTTAATGTAGACCTTCCGGTAAATATTGATGATGTAACCATTGGTCCGGACGACCACTTTATTTTGGTAGACCACAATGAATTTGACCAGAGATCCGAAAAAGTAGATAACGAAAAAATCCTGGGGATTGTTGACCACCACAAAATGAAAGTGGATTTTAAAAGAGCAATAAAAATTGATTTAAGACCTTTGGGATCAACCAGCACCATAATCTATGAAGAGTTTGAATCTGCCGGAATTAAACCGACCAATAAAACCCTGGCTCTAATTTTATCCTCAATACTTTCCGACTGCGTAGGTCTTAAATCAAGCTTAACAACAGGTTTGGATTCGGAAATAGCCAACAAAATAGCCAAAGAACTATATATAGATCTTGAAAAGCTAACTTTTGAAATATTCAAAGCCAAGTCGGATATCGAAGGTCTTTCCCCCGAACAAATCGTAAAAAAAGATTTTAAAATATTCGATTTCGGAGGTAAAAAAGTATTTATAGGACAGGCAGAAACAGTTGAATCAGAAGCACTTCTGAACCAAAAAGATGTACTCATTAACGCTCTTAAAGAAGTAAAATCAAAAGAAGATGTTCAGTATGGGTTTTTATTTATCACCGATATCCTGAAAATAAATTCCCAGGCACTTTATACCAACGAAGATGAAAAAAAGGTTCTTGAGCAGGCTTTTACTACTCAAGGACACGACAGAATTGCCGATGTGGGTCCTAGAATGAGCAGAAAAAAGGATTTAGCCCCGGAAATTGAGAAGATTATAACTTCTAAATAATCAAATCATTTTTTCATATTATTTTTAATTTCAAAAGACTTGTCCTATGTTGTTAATTTGCTAATTAAAGTTCTTTTATACAAACTTTACAACACAAACCCTGTAGTATATAACTACTGTACAAATAAAGAGACGAAAGGAGATTTGCAAAATGGGAAATGACCCTCAAATCCCACTTTCTGCGCTTGCGTTAATATTTCTCGCCTTTTTGACAGTCATTTTGGTAATTACTTTTGCTATGACAAGGTCAGGAGCTGTACTAATTGTCCTGATCGTAGTTGTAGTTCTCCTGATATTGGCACTTCAGGAGTTCCAAAATGACTTCAATGAATGGCTGAAAGGACTCCTTCCACCATAAAAACGTCATACGCACAGCCAGCGCCTATTTGAACCGGCACCAAACCACCCCTACAAGGTGCCGGTTCGTCCACAACAAATCCCCGTTGTCAAGATTGAAACCCCCTTTCAAAACTGATACACTTATTCAGTTATGCCCTCTAAGAAAACAAATAGTCCAAAAACCGATAATTATGATTTGGAAAAAATAAAAGAAAAGCAGTCCGCCAACAATCCAAGTTCAAGTGATTCAAGTATTATTAAATCCGATATTACAGACGAAGTCCAAAGAGCTTATCTTGACTACGCCATGAGCGTAATAGTTTCGCGAGCTCTTCCGGATGTAAGAGACGGTTTAAAACCAGTTCACAGAAGAATAATTTACGCAATGTATGACCAGAAAATAACTTTCAGCGGTAAATACCACAAATCGGCGGCAGTAGTAGGAGAAGTTTTAAAAAATTACCACCCTCACGGTGACGTAGCGGTCTACGATTCAATGGTAAGAATGGGGCAGGGTTTTTCTCTCAGATATCCTCTTATTGCCCCCCAGGGAAACTTCGGAAACATTGACGGAGATCCTCCGGCTGCAATGAGGTACACCGAAGCAAAACTCTCACAAATCGCAGAATTTTTATACACGGACATCGACAAAAACACCGTCGATTTCAACCTAAATGATTTACAGAATATGGAACCGGCATATCTTCCTTCATTGCTTCCAAATCTGCTTATTAACGGTGCTGCCGGCATTGCCGTAGGAATGGCTACAAACATCCCTCCGCATAATTTGGGCGAAGTACTCGACGGAATCCAATTTTTAATTGAAAAGGCTGACAATATAGGAATTCCTCCTAAAAAAGATGATAAAGAGCAGGTTGCCTTGGTAGATTTTTCCTCAGACGCAAATGTTGAAGACTTGGTCCAGTTTATTAAAGGACCAGATTTTCCGACAGGCGGCACTATTTACGATCAAAAAGAAATTATTCAAATGTATGCAACCGGAAAGGGTAGGGTAGTGACACGCGCGAAGTTAAACATAGAGGAAAAAGCCGGCAGAACAAGAATTATTGTCACCGAAATACCGTACCAAGTGAACAAATCAACGCTTGTTGCCAAAATTGCGGATCTGGTAAAAGACAAAAGGATTGAGGGGATTTCGGATTTAAGGGATGAATCCAACTACCGGGAGGGTCTACGAATAGTTATAGAGCTTAAAAAAGAGGCTGTCCCAAAAAAACTTGAAAATCAGCTTTACAAATATACTCAGCTTCAAAGCACATTCAACGCCAATATACTTGCGCTTTTAGAAAATGAGCCCAAACTTATGACTTTAAAAATGATCCTGGAAGAGTTTGTGAAGCATCGACAGAAAGTGGTAGTGCGAAGAACCATATATTTGCTCGGCAAATACAAAGAAAGAGAACACATTTTACTCGGGCTTAAAATAGCTCTGGACAATTTAGACGCGGTCATAAAGCTTATTAGATCTTCAAAAGACGTGGACACAGCTAAAAAAGGATTAATGGAAAAGTTTGGCTTGTCCGAGATTCAGGCGCAGGCAATTTTGGATATGCAGCTTAGAAGGCTGGCGGCGCTTGAAAGGCTTAAAATTGAGGAAGAACTCAAAGAAATCCAGGCGGCTATAAAGGATTTTGAGGCAATTTTAGCTTCGCCGAAAAAGATAATAGAGATAGTTAAAAAAGAGTTGCTAGAAATCAGGGAAAAGTTCGGCGATGAAAGAAAAACCAAAGTCATAAAAGGAAAAGTTGGGGAGTTAACCGACGAAGACCTTGTGATCCAGGAAAACTGTATAATCACTATTTCGGAAAATGGCTATATAAAACGATTGAAAGAAGATGCATACAGAAAACAAGCCAGAGGAGGTAAGGGAGTAACCGGACAATCATTAAAAGAAGAAGACCAGGTTTCGACCATAAGGATATGCAATACACATGATTATGCGTTTTTCTTTACCAACAAAGGACGCGTCTACAAAATGAGAATCTGGGATATTCCTGAATCCAGCAGAGTTGCCAAAGGAACTGCGCTGGTCAACTTTTTAAATATAGGACAGGAAGAGAATATGCATACGTTTCTTGCATTGTCTTCTGAGGCATTAGAGAGCGGTAAAGGGTACTTGGTATTCTGTACTGAACAAGGATCTGTTAAAAAGACCTCATTGGAAGAATTTGCCAACATTAGATCGTCCGGAATTCTTGCCATAAATTTGCCTGATGGGGATTATTTAACCAGAGTTTCGCTCTCAAACGGAGATGACGACATTTTGCTTACCACTTCACAAGGTCAGTCAATAAGATTCAGCGAAAAAGATGTCAGATCTATGGGCAGGGCAGCTAGTGGCGTGACCGGTATTAAATTGACCAAGAAACAAGACGATTACGTTGTAGGAATGGTAGTAATATCCAAAGAGAGTAAAAAAGATAATCTGATTGTTGTTACTGAAGGCGGTTACGGTAAAAGAACCCCGCTAGACGAATATAAAGTACAAGGCAGGGGAGGCACCGGAATACTAACCTATAAGATTACAGAAAAAACCGGAAAATTAATTGCCGCACAAGCCATGCCTAAAAAAGCGGAAACGGATATACTTATAGCCACATTGAGTGGAAAGGTTATTAGGCTTTCCACTGACCAAATTCCTACCTTGGGAAGAGCTACACAAGGTGTAAGGCTGATTAGACTTGAAACAGGTGATAAAGTAACCTCGGTGGCGTTTTTGGATGATGAGCCTGAAGTGGAAGAAAACAGGGCAGGAGAATAATTTTACAGCTGTAATCATATTTATAAAGATACCTTATAATTGGTATTTTTCCTTGCGTTAATATGATAAAAGTAATAAACTTGCCTAGTTATTCAAAATGGAAGCACAAAAGATTAATAACACGGCACAAGAAATAATTGAAGCTATAAAAAACAGCAAACGGGTGGTAACTTGTATGGATGCACGTTTTGACTACGATTCGTACTGCGCAATCGCAGTTATGCGAACAGCACTTAAAAGCTTTGGATTAGAATATGAAGCATATTTTGATGGTATTATTCCAAATGTCGCTAAAGAACTCGTAAAAGAGTATGAAATTAAAGAAAACTTTAACCCATCATCAGTGGACTTTTCACAGTATGACCTCATGATCTTTCTTGACACAAGCACATCCAACCATATTAATAAAGAGTTCACTTTTGTCCTGCCGGAAAACATTAAAAAAATCAATATTGATCATCATTTTTCAAATTCTTACTATGGTAATTTAAATTATGTATATAGCGATGAATCCAGTACTTGTACTGTCCTTGTTAAGCTATTTAAAGAAGCCGGAATAATAATAAACGGAGAACAAGAATACAACATTTTAATCGCCATGCTTTTAGATACTAACTTTTTTCAGCACAACACAACAACACCGCAGGATTTGCGTTTAACAGCCGATATGTGGGATAGGGGATTAAACTATATTGATTTGATTAGAACACTAACATTCAATGACACACTAAAAAATATGAAAATGAGGGCAATTGTATTTAATAACTTAAGAGTAGACTATGACAATAAATTTGCCTATTCCTTTATTACTCAGGGGGAATTATTTAAACATGATTTAAAATGGGAAGATATAACTGCACCACCAGCCGACGAACTGAAAAGATTAAGCGGAGTAAACTTTGTTTTTGTCGTTACTGAGCTCAAAACACCGGGTATATATAATTTAAGCATGCGTTCGCACGAATACTCTTACAGTGTGTCGCCTATTGCAGAAAAATTTGGAGGTGGAGGCCACAGAATCGCCGCTGGAGCTAATATAAAGGCAAACAATATAGAAGAAGCAATTAACACAGTTATATCTATGGCCAGGCAGGTGGAAAATGAAACAAAAAAATAATTACATTTATAGATGGCAGGTTCGACTTTGACGCCCTTTGCGCCGCCGTTTCTATGCAGCAAGTTGAAAAATAAGTACCACCATTCCCAAAAATAAAGTAGTAAAATGTAATTATGAGAAATACCCCTGCCTGGATTATAAATCCTTCTAAAAGTCATCTTATGATTTATGAGTCTAATCTACTAAAAAAGGGAATTGAGTACATTGCCGGAGTTGATGAAGTGGGTAGGGGAGCATTAGCCGGTCCAATGGTAGTAGCTTCAGTAATTTTAAATCCAATTCATTTAAAATTATTGGCTGACATATTCGTGGGCAGAGAAATACACACAAATAACGACATTGTGTCTGGAATTCTTGAAAAATACAACCAGATACGCGACTCTAAGCTTTTATTATCAGCAAAAAGAGAAGAACTAAGCATATTTATTAAAAACAACGCTGTCGCATATTCAATAGAAATAGTTGATAATACAACAATAGATGATATAGGGGTATCAAAGTGTACTCAAATTGGCTTTTTTAACGCGATTTCAAAATTATCGGTAAAAGCAGAACACATATTAACCGATTTATTTCCCATAAAAGTAATAAAAAAGATGATACAGACAAACATAGTTAAAGGCGATAACAAAAGCATTTCCATCGCATCTGCTTCTATCATTGCCAAGGTATTCAGAGATGATTTAATTACAAAAATGTATGAAAGCAGAGAAGAGTACAAACCTTACTTATTTAATAAGAATAAGGCGTACGGAACACAAGAACACTTAAAGGCACTTTATAAATTCGGACCTTGCGATATTCACAGAAAAAGTTTTGAACCGGTAAAATCTATGGTAGGAATTAAGCGGGATAAAAAATCAATGTGATCTTGCAAAATTGACATCGTGAAAGCTGCTTTCCTTAACTCCTGTAGGTGTAACCATTATAAATCGGGCATTTTTATGCAGATCCTGAATGGTATGGGCTCCGCAATAGCTAAAACCTGAAGTTATACCACCAAGCGTTCTATAAATCATTTTGTCTACAAAACCTTTGTAGGGGACTAATGCTTCTGCACCTTCAACGTAATTTAATTGATGTTTGGCTAATTTACTAAAATCTCCATTCTTATTTCTGTTTTTTGCAGTCTCCGATGTAGACGAGCCGTGGTAAACTTTGTAAGTTTTACTCTCTATAACAATTTTTTGTCCTGGTGCCTCTTCTGTTCCGGCAAACATATTTCCGGACATTACCACATCGGCGCCTGCTGCCAAAGCTTTAACTATATCACCGGGGGTTTTTGCTCCGCCGTCTGCGACAACAGGAATTCCAACTTTTGAACATTCCACTGAAACTTCATGCACTGCGGAAAGTTGGGGAACCCCGACACCGGACATAGTTCTGGTTGTACATACCGAACCAGGACCGATTCCTACCTTAACCGAATCAACTCCGGCTTTTATCATATCTTTAGCAGCTGCAGCGGTAGCAATATTCCCGCCCATCAACTGAACATTAGGAAACTTCTTCTTTAAAACTTTAATCGCGTCAATAGTATGATCCGCATGACCATGGGCTACATCCACCAAAAGTAGATCAACTTCAGCTTTAACCAGTTCTGAAGCCCTTTCCATATAATCGCCGACAACACCTACAGAAGCTCCTACCATCAGCCTGCCTTCTTTATCTCTTAGAGCATTCGGCTTGGACTCAAAATAAATAATATCTTTCGCAGTATACAAACCTGCCAAAGTTCCGTCCTTATAAACCAAAGGAAGCTTTTCCAGTCTTTTTTCGCTCAGTATTTTTTTTGCCTGCTCCAAAGTCGTGTTATATGTTGCTGTAATCAACCTTTCCACAGGTGTCATCATTTTGCTTACTTTTGTACTCAGGTTCTTTTCAAACTGATAATCTCTGCTGGTCAATATTCCTAATAGTTTATTTTTCTCGTCTACAACAAGAAAAGATCTTGTATCGTACCTGTCAATTTGAAATAGCACATCTGCGAGTGTATGGTTTGGAAACAAGGTGACGGGATGATACAAAACTAAATCTTCTACTCGTTTTACTTTTTTAACTTCTTCCACTTCACGCTCTATGCTGTGGAAACGGTGGATTATCCCAAGACTGCCCTCATGTGCAACCGCAATTGCCATGGAACTCTCGGTTACGGTATCCATATTGGCCGGTATAAACGGGATTTTTAATTTTATTTTTTTAGTGAGATTTGTTTTTACATCAACATCCGACCTCGATTTAACAGGGGAGCGGACCGGAACAAGCAATACATCGTCAAAAGTTACGCCCAAAGGCAGGGTTTTGAATATGGTCCTTTCGTTCATAAAATAACTTGTGTATAACCCTCAACAATTTTATATTTTAAAAGTGATAAAGGTTTAACACCTATAAAATTTTCTATTTTTTGGAAACCGTCATAATTAATATTTTCAGCGGCACTGACAATGGTTTTTATTTCCGCACCGGCTTTAATTACCGCATGGGCTAAAGCAATAGTACTTCCTCCGGTAGAGATTAGATCATAAATAATTCCAACCTTTGAATCATTATTTATATCATTAATACATATAAATCCTGGGCCGGACGCACTGCCCGCATTTTCTACCACAAGATGCCCCCGGCTTTCCCGCGGATACCAGTTGGCAAGAGAGAACGGCAAACCAAGTCTTTTAGCTACTGCAAATGTCAGAGGACCGCCGCCTCGGTCGGCCTGGCTGACCAAAATATTTACTTTTTTGAAGTCAACTTTTTCTACAATTAAATCGGCAATATCCTCAATTAAATCAGGTAAAACCGGGGGATTGTAGTCGGTAAGGGAAAATAAAACGTACGGGTATTTATCCTTGTCTCCAATAGATTGTAGTCCGTCAAAATATTTGGCTACCTTATTTAATTTATTTTCCAGGTTCATGCAATAGAAACAAAAAAAACTTCCTATTGGAGGAAGTCCCTTGAGTAATATTTACATTAATAGGTTATATTGTCAAATTATTGCTGATCCGGTAAGGGCGTTTCCACATCTTTATGAAATTTTTTATGTACTTCCTTTAGCTGTCTATTTGTGACATGTGTATAAATTTGGGTAGTTGACACGTTAGAATGCCCAAGAAGTTCTTGTACTGACCTTAAATCTGCTCCTTCTTTAAGCAGCCCTGTAGCAAAAGTGTGTCGAAGTGTGTGGGGAGTGGCATCAATTGCAATACCCGCCCTGGTGGCATATTTTTTCACCAGCCTCTGGACACTTCTAACAGTTAAACGTAAAGATTCACCTTCAAAGTCATCCGGTATCATTCTTTTTCCGCTGTAGCGCAGGAAAAGGGGACTAAAAGAATCATGTCTTGTCGCTAAATATCTTTTCAACCATTCTCTGGCAGAAGGGCTTAAATAAACTATACGAACTTTCCTGCCTTTTCCTAACACACTGAATTCTCCGGTATTTAAATTAATATCGCCGATATCAAGCATTACAAGTTCGCTTACCCGCAAACCCGTGCTAAACAGCGTTTCTAATATTGCGCGGTCCCGCATTCCCGACCTTTTATTTAAATCCTGAACTTCAAAAAGCTTCTTCAGTTGATCGTCATTTAAAACTTTAGGTATGCGTTCTTCAGCTTTTCCAAGAATAATCTGGTCGGGAGACATAAGCTCTAAGTCTTCTTCCACAACCAGAAACTTTAAAAATGACCTTAAAGCCACCAAAAAAGTCTTCTGAGTGGATCTTTTAAATTCCTGGTTTGATTTATAACTTATTCGTCTGTTCAATTCCAGCCGGTACTTTTTAATTAAATCGTAATCTATTGCAGACAGTAAAATTTCTTCCTTTTTTAAAAATGATTTTGTCCAGTCAAGAAAATCCATAAGATAAAAATGGTACATTTTAATAGTGTTTTGAGAAAGATTTCTTTCAATTTCACAATATTCCAAATATTTAAGTATTGCTTCTTCTAAATTTGAATTCAAAGTAAGTTTATTCATCCAAGCACATTCTACATCATGTTGAGCAAGTTATCCAAAGCGGCTCGGGGTTTATTCTAAAACAGTCTTTACATTCAACCATACAAAATACCTGATTCTAAATAAAAATCGATTCTAGGGCAATTTAGGGGCATGGCTTCTTTTTTTCTTTTTACTGCGGGGTATTTTAGGACCCAGTTCTTCGATTTCTTTTAAAATGTTATATATTTTAGCCGTAACTACAAACTCACGCTCCACCCAATAGTCATATGCAAAGTTTTCCCTTAAATCAGTATTATCACGGGCGGCTAAACCTTTCTCCAAAGTTACTTTTTCTCTTTCTTTTTGCAGTTTTATCAGTTTATTTCTTAATAAATCTATTACAGACATAGGGGATTATTGGCACTATAACACAAAATAACCGAAGATCTAAGCGGAAGTCTAAAATGAGATATATATGTAAAATAAAAGGGGATTAAAAAAGAAAATAATATTTTTATTATCTTTTATTTTTAATCTATTTAAAATATTTTATTTAAATCTCAAAATAACAAACGTTATCAATGAAAGGGAAGAAGGCATTTTCGGTCACATGAGACGACGTATAATGTATGTTTAACGACTTCTTATGAGTACAAATCTTGTAGAGCCAGAAAATGACATATTTAATCTAAAATAGGGAGCCGGATAATTATAAAACTAAAAAAATAAAATAAAAAACTTTTATTTAAATAAATAATTAAGTATGAATTACTAATTAATTATAAATATAAAAATTAATTACATGAGCCACCAATCTAATGGAAGAAATATTAAATTATTTATTGCAGGGCTTACTTATCCACACATATACCCCCCACCCCACTAAATGTATGACAATCTTCCTGAAAATTAACATATGATAATGTTACATTATCCCCTTGTGACAATAATATAACGGCTTATTATACCTAGTGTTTATAATTTTATTTTCAAAATAAATCAACATCGGTTGGTATATTATAACGTACATTGTAATAATAAACCCTATAGCTCAAACATACCAGTCCTATGCCATTATCACCTATAACCCTATAGTGCGAATCCCCGCTTTACAATCCTAAAACTAATTGTATTTAGGATTTCTTCATCCCCCGTTCCCCTACGTTACTAACAAGAAAAATTCTCAAATAGACTTATTTAAGGTTTATATATTAATATTATTAAAAAGAAAATAACTGAAAGTATAAAGTATTCTGCTATTAGTTTAAAAGTTAGGGTGTTTTTTAAGTGCCCCTGTAGGTAATTTACTCCGAAAATAAGAAAAGTAGACACAAATAATGCCCTTAAAAATGACTCCGTAGGTATAAATGAGACCGTTATACTGTATATAAAGCCCAAAAATGTCATAAATATAATCAACATCCACTTCTCCCCTATACGCAACTGCTTCACTTCCCTATCCAACTGAAGAGCCCAAAGGTGGTGCGAAAATAAAAAGAAAATAGAAAGAGTAACAACCAATCCTTGAATAAAAGCATTGAGAGGCATTTTAAATACTCCCGCCAAATAAGGTATTGCTACTACAACCAGAAGGATCTGGTTCCACGTAACCGCCGCCCTGTATAAGGGAATAATTTCCTTTTTCTCCTCCACAACCATAAATACATTATTAATAAGAAGCACAACGTAGAATACAAACGAAAATACCAGCGCCGCCGTTATTTTCAAAAGATCCCCTAAATTCGGAAAATAAATTATAGACAACATCATCCCTACCATTAGATGCATTGGAATTAAAAGGTTGTAATAAACATTTCTGATCTCAATATTGGGATATTGTGAAATTAAGGTTCCTACCGAAACTACCACTAAAGAGATCATAAAAATACTAATTTTGTTATCGTCCGAAGAAAAAGAAAACCAAAAAAATACAGCTCCCACCAGTAAAGAGTGAATAAGATATTTGTGTTTTTTTTCTAATTTAAAAGGCAAAGTCATTTAAATTTTAAGATATGGCATAATGAAATTGCTACGGCGTCATTCGCATCGTCGGATTTAATTATTTCCTTAAGCTTTAAATATTTTCTTACAGCCTCCTGAACTTCTTTTTTATCTGATCTTCCGTACCCAGTTAAAACAAATTTAGCCTCCAAAGCTGTATACTCAAATACACGCATTTTTCTGTTAGCGGCGATTAATAAAGACACACCTCTCGCCTGCCCCACGTTTATAGCTGTTTTCGCGTTAGTGTTAAAAAACAGCTTTTCTATTACCATAATGCTAGGTGAATGCTTTTTAGCTATAGAATCGAGCTCACTAAATAACATTTTCAGTCTTTTGTGCATTTCAGTTTCGGGAGGGGTTTGGATAACTGCGTGATCTATCAAGTTTGGACTCTTATTTTCATTTAAATCTATTATTGAATACCCTGTTCTCGCCGTTCCCGGATCTATACCTAAAATAATCATAATTCATTTTAACATGGCTAATTATTAACCGGTTTAAAGTTATAAAATACCTCTTGTACATCATCGCTCTCGTTGAATTCCGAAATCATCTGCTCCAGTTTATCTTTAGCTGCCGGATTTAAAATTTCAATATAAAAGCTCGGATTCTTGGGATCAGGAGAAAATATGTAAGAAGTTGAACCGACCCCGCCCAATGACCCTCCGTACCTAGTAAATATATTTCTCATTTCGCTCGCTGTCCTGTTCCTGTTATCCGTAAGCACTTTAACCATAAAGGCCACTCCTTCCGGACCGAATCCTTCATAAGTAATTTCCTCATAACTTCCCGATTCCAGCTTCCCCAGTCCTTTGTCTATGGCTTTCTGAATATTTTCTTTGGGCATCCTGGCTTCTCTGGCTTTCTCTATTGCCAGACGTAATGAAGGATTGGAATCCGGATCTCCACCGCCCTGTTTAGCCGCAACCGATAATAATCTGCTGACTTTGGTAAAAGCAGCGCTTTTTTTAGCATCTTCTGACGCTTTATCTCTTTTTGTAGTCGCCCAATGGGAATGTCCGCTCATACGCTGACTATCATAACAGTTTGATTGTCGGGGTTCAACATGACCGTTTTTTGTTCCTTTAACCACGTCATTTTGCCGAAAATAATTATAAATATTGACATTCACTCTAAAACTGATATCCTCACCATCATGCAAAATGGTTTGCCCTTCTTAACAAAGAAGGCTATAGACGCCGCCCTGAACTCAAAGTGGAAAGAAGCTGTAAGCTTAAATCTTCAAATTTTAACTAGAGACCCCTCAAGTACAGACGCAAAAATACGCTTGGGAAGAGCGTACATTCAAACAGGCGAATTTAACAAGGCCAAGAGAATATTTAAAGAAGTATTAGAAAGCGATCCCATAAATCCTGTGGCTTTAAAGAACTATTCATTGGCTTCACAAAAAAAAAGCGAAAAAAACCACATTACTTTGGCAGATCCTAAATCTCTTTTAAAAGAACCCGGCACAACAGCAGAAACAACCGTAGAAATTACAGCCAAAAGAATTACCGCCTCTGATTTTTCACCCGGCGAACCTCTCCTTCTAAAAATCGACAAAAAAACAATAAGTATAATAAAAACGAAGAGAGAGGAAAAAATAGCAATCGGTACCTTGAATAAAGATTTTGTAATTAAATTAAACGGGGCAAAGCAAAAAGGTGCTGAAGCAAACGCAAATTTTGTCAACGGCACGGGCAAAAACATAAAAATACTTATAAAGTGCAGCCTCCCTATTTTTAAAGCAGAAAGACAAGATGTCAGGCCATATATTAAAAAAGGATCTATAGATGAACCTGAATTGGAAATGGCCGAAACCACAGAAGAAATTGTTTAATAATTGACTTATCTCAAATCCTCATCGTCGCTAAGGTTGTATGTTGGGCTTTCGGCATTTGGCTGAAGTTTCTGTTCCTGAACGGGTTTAGATTCTTTTGGTTTTAAAGCCTGCTGGTTTACCTGCACTTCCTGCCGTCCCGCTGAATCTTTAAGTACTTGTGAAACTTGAGATTTACCTCCGCTTTTTTGTTTCCTGCTTTTGCCGCGCCCAGGTTTTTCTTCTCTTTTTTCTTCAGGCCTTTTCTCTGTAAAACGATCGACTTGAAGAGCTGACTTTTGAGTAAGTATTTTATCCAGGGCAGCAAAAGGAACTTCTATGACGCCCTCCGGAATAAAGGCGACTACTTCGTCATTTACCTCTGCCCTGTTAAATTCAGCTGCATTGTCCGAAATTCTGTACGAGCCAGAATCAGTTAATATATACCAGCTACCTTCTTTTTTATTCAAAATTCCTTCGATCTTTTTTCTCGGAGCTTTCTCTATCTGCTTAAACATTGTTTTCCCGTCTTCTTCCACCATTTTTAAAAGATCACCGTATACCAGGCGTGATTTTGCCGCATAATTAGAAGGAACTTCATACCTTTGCCCTTCCTGAGTAACCAAAAATTCTCCGTCAAAAACGCCTTCTATTCCGGGAAGCTGCTTATAAGATTCTGATTTAATTTCTTCAATCTGTCTTATAATTCTTCTGGCATCACGTAATTCCCTATCGGCGTTGTCTAAACGGTCGAGCAGCTGTGCAATTATTTGCTGACTAATATCTGCCATATATCCTCCTTTTTCTGCATTTTAACTTAATGGAGCCTGATAAATCTGATCGGGAATACCGGCTCCTGCCTTTTTGTCTTTTATCTCCTGAGCTATCGCCAAACCCTTATCAAACTTGGTTTCCACCCATTTATTTATTTTTGACTCTACCACTTCCCTATCCACTCCATACGTTTGACGGCTATATTCTATCACCCTTTGTTTATTTTCAGAAAATTTCGGCGAAACTCCGGATTCAGGATCCCACGGCAACAATATTTTAGCCGAAAACGGAAGCGAAGTCATACCGTCAACCATAAGTTTAATATAAATATGAAATCTCTCAAGCGAGATTATATCTTCTTCGTCAAAATACGGAGCAAACTCGCTGGCCAGCATCCTTGCGTCCGGAGCACCCAATGAAAATGTAGCTATTGTTCCTACATTCCCGTAAACTGCTTTCAAAAGCTCTTCCGGCAGCTGAGCCGTAAACTGATGAGTTAAATACAGGCCAAGTTTGTATTTTCTTGATTCGGACAAAATCTCTTCAAAGCTTCCTGTAGCAAAATTCTGAAACTCATCCACATACAAATAAAACGGTCTTCTTTGCTCGTAAGGTATTTTCGCTCTTTGTAATGCCATAAATTGTATTCTGGAAACCATTAAAGCTCCCAGCAGATTGGCATTATCCGCGCCTATTTTTCCTTTAGACAAGTTCATAAGCAGAATTTTCCCGTTATTCATTGCGTCGGAAATGTTTAAAGTGGATTTGCGCTGACCTAATATATTTCTAATTGTAGTAGAAGCTAAAAATCTATTTACTTTATTTTGAATCGGCGCAATAGCCTCGGTAACAAGTTTTTGATTTCCCTTCATATCCTTATATTCGCTTTCCCAAAACCTTACCGTTACCGGATCCTTTACCGAATGAAGAATGTATTTTCTGTAGTTATCATCTTCTAAAAGTCTGGTTATACCAAGCATGGAAGTCCCCGGAACTTCCAGAAGAGTCAAAATACAATAATTCAGTAAATACTCTAATCTCGGACCCCACGAATAATCAAAGTGCTGCCTGATGGCTGAAACCAAAGCTGAAGCCATAAGGTTTTTCTGCGACATATCTTCCATTTCAAGTAAATTCAGCCCAACAGGTCTTTCTACATCCGACGGATCAAAATAAATCACATCTTTAATTCTATGCTCCGGAATATACTCCAGAACCCTGTCTATTGTTTCCCCGTGCGGATCCAATACCCCTACTCCGTATCCTTTAGCTATATCCTGCGAAATCATAGTTTCAAATAAGGTTGACTTGCCGGTCCCGGATTTTCCTATCAGGTACATATGTCTCAGCCTGTCGTCTCCGTTTTTTACTCCAAACCGCATTTTGTAACTCCTGAAAATAGTTTCCCCTATAAAGTTGCAGTCTTTAGTGGGAAGGTTAGGCGGAGGTTCGGATTTTTTAGAATAAATCCAGGAAATATTCGGTGTTTCCATGCTTGAAGAGGGAAAATGCATAACAGTCGCCAGCTCTTCGATATTGCATACAAAGCTTTTAGACTCATCCAGCGCCCTTTCCTTGAACGCAATTAACGATTCTTCTTTGTTCGGTTCGCTATGAGAGGTAAAACTATTAGAATTGGCTGTAGCGTATTGTTTTACCGAGGCAGCCATTGACCGCATGTTTACTAACACTCTATCTCTTGTAGACGCAATGCATACTGTACGGATCTGAGTCAAATAACCCATTTTTGATAATTTATTTTCTATAGATTTCAGTTCAAGTTCCTGTACCGGTGAAAGTTTAGGAAGCGCCGGTTTTAAAGCAGTGGTACTTGCGGGAGCTTTTGCAGCTGTAGGGCTCCTAAATATCTGCTCCAGCATGGTGTACCCGATTAGCATTAGTTCGTTCCCAATAGCATGTAAAATCGAACCTAACCCAAGACTGGGGCGTTTAACTAAAGTTCCCTCCCTTAAAGCATTTACGTAATCGTATCCTTCTTTCTGCCACACATCAGGCAGCGGCTTAAACAAAACCTGAAACCATATTTCCTCACCTTTCTGTATTTCCGACATAGTTGAAGTTATCACCGACAGAGTCTCGGTTTCGTAATCTCTGAATGTACGGATCGGAAAAAACTGTTCTTTTGTGAAAGCCAGAGTACTTACTTCATATTCCATGCCATCCGGCTGGAATGTAGCATAATCTTCAGCGCGGGAAATGCTCGCCAACGGATACTGGGCATAAATCTGGCTCTCGACAAATTTTAAAATTGTTTTAGGAATAACCGCGAAAAATCTTAATCCCTTCGGCCCGGAATATATTTCAAAAGACAAATGCTCCTGAAGATCAGGATCTTCGTGCAGCAATCCGTGCAGTGATGCATACATACTTTCTGCAGCCAGCGACGCCTGCTGTACACTGGTAACTTCCAGATTTTTAGGCACTTGAATTTCTAAAACTTCAATATTTTCGTTTTTTCTAATGGCATATCTTTTTTTTAAAAGTTTAAACCTTAAGAAAACAATAAACAGTACTATAAAAAGTACAATTAGAGGTAGAAAAAGATAAATTTCGCTCATAAAAACATCAAAACCCCCGCCCTAATTTGGGGCGAGGGTGAAGAAAGGAGAGAGACAATGAATTTATATTATTACAGTGTATCGGCAATGTCAAATCCTAAAATTAAAGTTATATCAGAACGGGCTATTTCATTTTCCAAAATATCCAGTGCCTGGTTCTTCATAACCACATTTTTAAACCCGAAATATTCTGAAATATACTTGGCAGTCTCCGATGACAAATCATCAACTATCAACATACTTTCCTCATACTGGCGCTGTGCATTAGAAGTGGATAAAACATGACCGCTGACGTTTTCGATTATTCTGGAGCCGTAAGTGGCTATTCCCACAACAGATGATCCGTTTAAAATGGAAACACCTTTCTTTTCTCCTGCAATAGAAGAGTCAAAAGTTAATTCTCTGGTCATTTTATCCAGGTTTTCAATATTCATATCATCCGACAAGTCAACTGAAATTCTTGAAACTTCCGATTTTGATTCTGCAGATGTATTAAATATTTCATACATATCCGGCAAAGACACATTAGTAGAATACGAATTTATCCCCGATGACTTTGATAATTTTATTACTGAAGGATACGGATCATTTTCGATCAGATTTTTAAAATTTAGATAGTCGTTTGGCTCCATGATCATATAACGGTCAATGTTTATTCCCAATACCTTATTTATACTTTTAATTAGTAATTTTTCTCCTTCATTCTCACCGTTTTCTGACAAATCTCCCAAAGCAAATACTTTCGAAAGTGTTTCTACTCCGTATTTACCGGGAATGTCCAATAAATTATCGGTGGAAATTTCATATATAAGAGTCTTTTTACCTGTACTGTTAAATAAAAATACCTGTATGTTTTTAATATAAACCGGACTGTCTTCAGATACTGTTGCTTCCGAAATAAGTAAGCTTGTCAGGTTTTTGTCCTGCAGAGGATATGATGAAGCGGAATCGGCTGATGCCCACTTTTGGCTGATACTTCTGTAAAAACCTACTCCGGACAAAAATAGAATTGAGACTAAAAACAAAAGTATTAGGGACATCGCTTTGCGGTAGTTTTTTTTCGGTACAACAGCTTTTCTTCTAAGCTTTTTTCTTTGGGCAGGATATATTTTCATAAAACTTATATTTCCAGAATATTACAACTTATTTAGGTATTATAAAAGGCTTTAGATTTTTAATTACTAAATATGGCAAATTTGAAATGTATCGGGTAAATTGGCAGTAAATTCCATTATTTTGTACTCTTTAGGGTGCAATATAGATATTTTATGAGCATGTAGCATCATTCTGTTGAAATCAGTTGCAGATAACTCTAAATGCTTTTTAGGAGCATACAAAACGTCTCCTACTACTGCGTGGTGAATAGCACTTAAATGGACTCTAATTTGATGAGTTCTGCCGGTTTTAGGCTCGATTTTTAGGCAGGTATACATATTATTACCTTTATTTACATTTTTTATGGTGTAAAATGTCGTAATTGCATCTTTACCGCTATCCGACACGGAATACTTCATCCTGTTTTTTATATCTCTTTTTATAGGGGCGTTAATTTCAAAAACTTTTTCATCGATCTTCCCATAAACAACTGCCCTATATTCTTTATAAACTTCTCTGCTTTTAAATTGTTTTTGAAGAAAATTAAAGGAATCTTCATCTTTAGCTATTAAAATAACTCCCGAAGTTTCTTTATCAAGCCTGTGCACTATTCCCTTCCTTAAATAATATTCTGAGTCAGAATCAGAATTCGTAAAATCTATTAATTGTTCAATAGATTCCTGAAGGGTTGTGCCCTTAACTGTAAGGGATTTATTGACCACAACTCCCTCGGGTTTATCCACTATCAGAAGGCACTCATCTTCATATATTACTTTTAGTCTGGAATTATGCACTTTAATTAACCTTTTATATACCATTCATACTTAATAAACACTAGCAACAAACCCGATACAACCAGTAAATCCCAAATATTATATTTAAATAAACCAAAAAATGATAGATCGTCGTAAACGCAGCCATAAAAAAACCTCTGAAAAAGGTTTACGGATCCCCCTAATGCGATCAAAACCAGAGGCACGATATAAATTCTTTTTTTCTTCAGATTTTTAAAGTTTATCTTATTACGCAAAAAAACCAGCACTAATGCTAAAAATAAAAGAATCAATATTACTTGTCCCTGGGGGCTTATATTAGCGGATAAAAAGGAGCAGTTATAAAATGGATCATTCATTATTCCTTGTCCATATGTTCTGTACAAGTTGTTGCTTCAGGATAAATTCTAAGTCTGGCTTCTTCGATTGGATTGCCGCATACTTCGCAGATTCCATATCTGCCGATTTTCATTCTGGCTAATGCTTTTCTTACCAATTGTTGCATGTTATCTGCGCTGGTTCTTCTTAAGTCTACTATTTCCTTGCTTGTATCTTCAAGTACTGCCTCATCTATAGGATCGGCGTTATCTATATCTCTGTCGGTATCATTTGCGGGGTCGATCTGATCCAAAATTCTCTGTTCTTTCCTAAGCTGTTTTCCTTTGGATAAAAGTACGTTTTTCAATGAATTCAATAGATTTTGAGGTAAAGGCGATTTTTCAGTCATATCTTTCCGCTCTCTGAAAATTAAATTGACTAAACTCATTGTAATCAATAACAAGATAAATATCAAACTCCTAAATTCCCCGTACAATAGAGATAAAATGAAGACAGTAATAACTAGCATATATGAAAATGTATAACCCGATTTAAGTTTATAATTTCTGAATCTTGATAAAATTAAATACTGAACTAAAAACAAAATCGAGGCATATAAACCGTTTATATTTTTATAAATTAAATAGCTTGAAAGTATACTAAAAGATATAAAAGCTGAAACCGAGAGGGAAAACACATCCAGAAGCCTGTAAACAGACCATTTCCAGGTTCTTGCCAGAATCAATAAACAAATAACGAGTCCCAGCACCGCACCCGGTACACTTACACTGCCTATTACTAAATCAATGGCTTTCAAAATATTTGAATCCAGGCTAAATTTAAAAAGTAATTTTGAAAAAATGTAGGCGGATAAAGCTCCTAAAAAAGCGGCGTCAAACAGCTTTTCAATGTCAAAACCGTCTTTTCTGCCTTCAAACCACACCACAAACAAATATAAAATAAATGAAGCAAATACAAAGACTGTCCAAAACGGGAGTTGAAATTGATTTATATTAATAAATTCAGGAATATACATATGAGCACTAAATCAATAAAAATAAGTGTGTAACAACAAAATTACGCTTTTGCCAGGTATCCGCCTGTTCTTGAATCTATTTTAACTTTATCTCCGATTTTTATAAAGGTAGGTACTTTGATCACAGTACCGTTATCTAAAGTGGCTTCCTTTAATACATTAGACACTGTATTTCCTTTAAACCCAGGCTCAGTATATGTAACTTCAAAAATTAAAGATATTGGCAGATCAACCGAAATCGGATTACCCTCAAAATACTGGACGATAACTTTTTCCCCTTCTTTCAAAAACTTTACGCTCTCCCCCATAAGATCGGCATTAATGCTAAATTGTTCAAAAGTTTCGGGATCCATGAACACATAACCGCTGTCTTTATACAAATACTGGGCGTTTTTTCTCATCACATCCGCATCTTCTACCCTTTCATTAGAACCCCAGCTCTTTTCCAATACCTGCGATGTTATAAGGTTACGAGCTTTTACCCTTACTGTTGCCCCTCCCCTTGCAGTCTTTACGTGCTCATATTTGACTACTGTAAATGGAAAGTCGTTTTCTTTAAATATTGTTCCGTTTTTTAAATCAGTTACCAGCATAGCTAGGGAATTTTAGAGGTTTCGTCGCATTTATGCAAGAAAACAAAACAGAAGAATGGTTGTTAATTTCCAATTCCTTGCCTTTATTTGGTGCCGTGGGTGAGAGTCGAACTCACACGGGCTTGAGGCCCAGTAGTTTTTGAGACTACCGCGTATACCATTCCGCCACCACGGCATGTTTTATCAAACTTTTGTGATTATAACACTGGATAAGGAAATTATTCGCCCCGCTGCGCTTCTACCTCAAAAAACTTAGTGCGGTCGGCTTTAAAGAACAACGAAATCTCGCCTGTAGGTCCGTTTCTGTGTTTTGCCAGGAGCAATTTATAATTTTCCCTGTCCTCATCATTCGGCCTGTATAAAAACATCACAACATCGGCATCCTGCTCTATTGAACCCGAATCTCTCAAATCGGAAAGCTGCGGCCTTTTTTCACCGCCTCTTTGTTCCACTGCTCTTGACAATTGCGAAACCGCTAAAACCGGAATTTTCAACTCTCTCGCCAGATTTTTTAATGCCTGGGATATTTCGGACACTTCCTGTACCCTGCTTTCCAGATTACGCCCCCGTATCAACTGCAAATAATCTACTATAATCAGACCTAAATCGTGTTCAAGTTGGAGTCTTCGGGCTTTAGTTCTCATTTCCATTACCCCTATTCCCGGCGTATCGTCTATAAATATAGGTGCTTCCGAAAGTTCGCCGGCTGCAATGCCGTATTTTTCAAAATCTTCTTGTTCCAGATTACCTGTGGTAATTCTCCAGTTATCAATATCGCCTTGAACAGAAATCATTCTATCTACAATAGACTCCCTTCCCATTTCGAGAGAAAAAATCCCGACACTAACTTTATGCGATACGGCTGCAAATTGAGCTATATTAATAGCAAAAGACGACTTCCCAACAGATGGTCGTGCAGCTAATATAACCAGGTTTTCTCTTTGCAGGCCGGAGAGCATTTTGTCCAGACCGGCCAAACCCGTGGGTACTCCTCTCAACGCTCCGCGTGTTTTACTCAGCTCGTCAAGTCTCTCAAAAGTAATACCCAATGTTTCTTTTACCGGTACAAAGTCCTGATGTACTCTTTGCTGGGAAACTGAGAACAATAATTGCTCGGATTGATCCAAAAGCTCATCAACATTAGATTCTTTATAAACCAATTCGGATATTTCCGACGCCGCTTTCATAACAGAACGCTTCACATAGTCTTCAGAAACCATTCGGGCATAAAATTCGACATTCGCGGCAGTGGGAACCGAGTTTACTAGCTCAGTTAAATAAGTTACCCCGCCCGAGCTCTCTAACTCCCCCATTCTTTTCAGCTCAGCTGGAACTGTAATTAAGTCAATCGGCTCGCGTTTTTCATATAAAGTCAACATGGCATCATAAATTTTTTCATGTGATGATTTATAAAAATGTGAAGACCTCAAAGTTTCCACTACTTTGACTATGGCATCTTTATCCAAAAGCAATGCTCCGAGAATCGATTTCTCGGCTTCAAGATCGTGCGGCGGTATTCCCACACTTGGTGTGCGGTCTTTAGCAGTGTATGCAGGCATTATTACGTTAGTAATCACTTTACGTAAGCTAAATAATTTTATTAAAAATTACTTCGCGTCGGCAAAATAATCAAATTAATGTTGTGGAGTGAGAATAACTATCTCTGTATCCTCAGGCAGGTCGCTTTTACCGGAAATCTTCAGCTTTTCCTCTTTTTTAATATTATTCTCGACTCCCATCTCGTCCAAAAATTTATCGAGTTTCTGCAGTTCTTCCTTAAAACTTAAATCCTGAGTCGAATAATGCATCGGTATAACTACCGAAGGCTCTATTGAAGAAATAACTTCCACCGCTGTTTCAGCGTCAATAGTATACTTGCCTCCTACCGGTATTAAGAGCACATCCACATCGGGAATTTTCTCCAGAGTTTCTTTAGAAAGCTCATGACCCAAATCCCCCAAATGCAATACGCTTACACCATCCATTTCAACTAGATATATTGTGTTTTTACCCCTTTCGGCGCCTTCTTTATTATCATGAAATGTGGGAATGCCGTGAATAAAAACCTCGTGGGTTTCATATTCGCCAGGTCCGTCTACCAGCAGTTTATACCCGGTAACACCCTGAACATAATCATGGTCAAAATGGTGATGGGACAACAAAAGCGCATCAGCTTCCAACTTAGGAAGTTTATACCCTACTTTTGCGGGATCATAGGGATCAATAACCACAGTTAAGTTTTTCCCTTTCAGTTTAAAACATGAGTGTCCTATGTATGTAATTTCCATATTCATTTCTCCGTGAAGATATATTACCACATGTTTTTAGGTGTGGAAGGAAAAAAATAAAATTTTAAGCAAACTATTAGCGTTGACAGATATGAATAAAAAATAGATTATGAAAATAGCTTATGTGAAAGGAGAAGTTTAACATGACCCGATTCGCCAAAATCCCGGACAATGTAACCCACCGGTCTGGGTCCGCCTGCGAGGCGGGAACAAAGTGGGCGGACAGACGGGTTAAATCTATCTCTTTACCAACTCGTCTGTCCGTTTCCTCAATAAATTATCTCTCTTTCGTGGTTTCTAAAAAATAATTAAATGACATTAGGAAGTTCAGGAAGATAGGTTTCCATATCAGTTTTCAAGTAAAAAGAACCAATTAATACCCTGCCTGAAATTTCAACCAAACTTGAATCATTGTGAACTTGAAACGAAGTTACATCCCCGAAAATTGACAATTCTATGATTGTTATTATAATCCACATATGTCAACTAAATCTGAGAAGGAAAATGTCATGTTCAGCTATAATTCCATTGGTTACACCGGCCCTGACGACGATGACGACCAAGATAACGGCGACGACAAAGTTACAAGCAAGGTAGCCTGAGTAGATTTACTCCTAAACAGCAACATTTGATGAATTCAGTCATTACCGTAATCTCTCACATCTTTCAATAAATAGCTTAAACCTTTGAAATTGTTAATATCATAATTAATATGGAATTATATGTTTGAAAATATAAAGAGTTTTGTCTGATTGACAATATCTGATACAATATCTCCATCATGTACAAAGGGACAAGCAGAAATCATCATAGATGGAGCACAAACCACCTAACGGCGGTTATCTAGTCTGTTGCATGAGTCCCTTATAAAATATTTTTGATTTTTCACAGACTGAGCCGCCGAAAGGCGGTTTTTTTGTTGGTTGAAATCGTAAGTCTACGGGGAGAGTTTTAAAGTAGATTGAAAACTAAAAAATAATGAGAAGAATCCAAATAAACACTTTTTATCTAAAAAGTACTTCTTTGGGCTTTTCTCTATAGGTCAATAGTATTTCAAGAGAAAGCAACCAGCCAAGCTGCAAACCACTCTGCCGGTTTGACAAATGGCCACCTCAAAATGAAGGAGGTGACAAACGTGTCCTTCAACACCAAGGGTTATCGCGACCCCGATGATGACGAGGAAGAGAATGACCGCGAGTGGCGCCACTAAAAGCTGACCGGTTTGAGACTGGAGAGCTAAGGTGAGCCAGTAAAGGCAGAGCATAGAAGGGGAAGATTGCAAAATCAGCTTGGAGCGATCGAGCATCTTCCCCTTCTAGGACGATTGTAGCATACAAATTGTATGCTCAATTTTAAAGAATTGGAGCATTATTTATTTAATTAAGTGGTAATATTTTTATATGGAGCAAAAAAACAAAAAACTAAGTACACAATCATATAAAGGCGCGAGGGATTTTTATCCTGAAGACATGCGTGCCAGAAATTATATTTTTGAAACCTGGAAGAAGGTCTGCAGAAAGTACGGTTTTGACGAATACGACTTCCCCATTTTAGAACCTTACGAAATATTTGCCGCCAAAACCGGAGAAGAAATTGTGAAAGACCAGCTATACTCTTTTGAAGACAAAGGCGGCAGAAAGCTGGCAATAAGACCAGAGTTAACTCCCGGAACCGTAAGAATGATCGCGCAGAAATACAAAGAGCTGGTTCAGCCGATTAAGTGGTTCATGATCGGAAATAACTGGCGGTTCGAGAAACCCCAGCTGGGAAGAGGCAGGGAGTTTTATCAGCTGGAAGTAAATATCTTCGGAGAAAAAAGTGTTGCCGCGGACTTTGAGATCTTCTCGATTATTATTGATGTAATGACTGCTTTCGGCGCCAAAAAAGAGCAGTTCGCTCTTTTATTAAGCGACAGAAGATTAATCAGCGCATTACTTAGCAACGCGCTTAAATTAAGTGAGGAAATGCAGGCAAAAGTCAGAAGGCTGATGGACAAAAGAAGCAAAATGGAAAAAGAAGAATTTTTAGCTTCGTTAAAAGAGCTTGGTATAAACCCGGAACAATGCAGAAAAGTAGAAGCCTTTATGAATTGCAGTTTAGAATCCATAAGCAGTATAATTCCCCCCGAAATTTTAAATGAAAATGACGGCTATAAATCAATCAAGGAGCTTTTTGAAATGCTAAATGCTTCGGGCTTAGGAGATTACTGCCGATTTGATCCTTCTATTATAAGAGGATTTGACTACAGCGACGGTTTAGTTTATGAAGTATTCGACAAAAATCCCAAAAACAGCCG
>MEVD01000022.1:0-22530 GCA_001772865.1 candidate division WWE3 bacterium RIFCSPHIGHO2_02_FULL_38_14
CCAGAAAACTTGCAAATACCAGAGACACTTTCTTGGATACCTCTACTGATGCCAACGAGAATTTAGTTTCCGTGAGTGAACAATACAGGAACGCCATAGCCGGATTAATTCAAACTGAGCTGGAATTAATGCGGATGCAGGGTGCAAATCCCCGGGATATAGCCGACAGGCGGGCACAGCTTTTGCTGGAATATAATAATTTAGGTGCCGCTTTCACCAACCGCTTGCAAAATAACATATACGCCTGGCAGGAAAGACTCTTAAGACAAAGACCCGAAGACTTCAGAAATAATGACATTCTTATAGAGCAGGAATTAATTTTAGCAAGGCTGAATTTACGAGGAAGGGTAACAGGAGGGCAAAGGAACCAATTACGATCAAACCAGGACAGGCAGAATATTGATATAGTAGTGGCCAATTTAACCGACGGCACCGAAACTATAAGGGAATTAATACAATTTGGAAGTAATGTCGCCGACGATCTGGAACTCGCCCAGGAAATAAGGGCTTTCAACGACAGATACGCAACGCTTACTTAAAAAAACAAGTTTCAGCTTTAGAAAACAATCTAGTATAATCTAAATAATGTTGGGTATTCCTGCCAAACCAGTTCCAAATAAATTTCTTACTATAGACATGGATTCAGCGTCTATTAAATGTCTGGCTTTTTTTACTCCCGAAAACGAATCCACCGAATTTACCAGCATCGCGCCGGACACAAAAGCAAAAATAGTGGGGGTCGCCAAACATTATTTGGAACCAGGAGTTATAAGAGGCGGCGTAATAATAGATATTGATCTGGTGGAAAAATCTCTTAGAGAATGCATTGACGAATGCACAATGAGCCAGGAAGAATCAATAAAAGATGTGATCTTCGGAGTCAGCGGTAATTTATCATTAAATACTATAACAACGGCAAAAATCACCAGACCTCCTCATTCACCCATAACCGAAAACGAAATGAATTCCCTTTATTCAAAAATAACCCGGTCCGCTTTTACTGAGATAGGAAACGAAGTACTAAGAATGACCGGTGACAGCGACATTGATATGGAAATAATAACGTCCGAAACCGTGTATTCGAAACTGGATAACAAATATGTGGAAAATCCCTTAAATCAAACCGGCAATGTATTAGAAGTTGCCTATTACACGGCGTTTACTCATTCATATCACGTTCAGGCTCTGCAAAAGCTCGCAAAAAAACTCGGCTTAAAAATCTCCGCAGTTGGGTCGGAAATGCATACACTTGTAAACTATTTAAAAATGGGAAAACTTCCTCATATTGATTGTGTGATCATAAACATAGACAATGATTTCACAGATGTGGGAATTGTTTTCGGCGGGGGAATAGTTTCTACAAAAGCCCTCGACTTTGGAGCCGTAGATTTTGTAAATGAAATCAGCCAGAAAACAGGCCTGAGTTTTATAGAGGCAGAAAAGTTTAAAAGAACTTACTCATACGGAAAGCTGTCCAGAACAGAAGCCGATGTTGTTAAATCCTGCATTACGGAAGTAATAGATACTTGGCTGGAAGGTTTGAAAGTAGTGTTTGAGGAATTTACAGGAGTAAAAACTTATCCCTCAAAAGTTTATTTGGTAGGAGACGCGGCGGAGCTTCCCGATATTCAGGAGACTCTGGACAAAGAACCCTGGACTAAATCGATCGCGTTTAAAGCTCCTCCCACTTATACAAAATTAACTTTGCGCGACTTGCAGGGAGTAACCGACTCAACAGGAACACTCGGATCTCTGGAATATGTGATGAATGCCTCTTTGTCAAAAATTTATATGGAAATGCACGGAATCGAATGACAAAAATAGAACTGGACCTAAGCGACAATGTAATATCAACTATTAAAAAGGTAAAGGAAACAGTTGATGCAGATATTGAGGTTTTAATTCCCGAAGGGTCGGTGATTCTGGAAAATTCCATAAATATAAAACTATTAAACAAGCAGGCGGAAAAGTACGGCAAAAACCTTCGGATAGTAACTTTCGACGAAGCAGGGCAAAATCTTTTATCAATGCTGAATGATGAGGTGGGAAGGGATCGTTATTCCGAAGTAGCACCGGAAGAGCGGGAATTAATGCATGAAAGAAAAATGGCCCCAAAAAGAAAACTTCCCAAGCCTGACTTGGATTTTATAGGCGGGGTAAATCTTCCGAGAATCTCCGTTCCGCGGATTAATTTCGGCATGGGTGGTCTAGGAAAATCAAAAACCGCAGTCGGCGGAGGAATATTATTAATAGCTACCGTTCTTTTCGTGCTGTTCAACTTTTCCAGATCAGTAAAAGCGGATGTAAATATAATAGTTCACTCGCAGCCTCTGGCAAGAAGCATCCAAATCCGCGTGGATAAAAACGGCTTAACAAAAGCTCCCGAAAAAACTTTGAGGGGATTGGCGGTAATCGCAACAGAAAACGGAACTTTAACCACACCTACAACAGGAGAAAAACTGGAAGGAAAACGGGCTAAGGGTAAGGCTAAAATTTATAATTTTACCGACGCAGAAATAGAATTAAATAAAGGTGACATCTTAATCGCAAAAATAGACGGCAAAGATTACAATTACTCTTTGGATGATGATGTAACAGTGGCAGCCGGAACACCGGGAACAAATGCAGAAGGAGAACCGATAATTAACTCTTCAGAGGCAGAAGTAAACATTGTAGCGGCCGACATAGGAACCATATATAACATAGAATCCGGATCCGATCTTGAAGTAAAAGGATATAAAAGATTACAAGTTACGGCTAAAACCTCAACGAATATAACCGGAGGCGAAAGTAAAATAATTAAAACAGTTACACAGGCCGATCGCGATAAGCTTTCAAAAGAATTAACAAAAACCGTAACCGAAGCCGCCCAAAAAGCACTGGAAGGTAAATCCACCAATTCTGTAAAAGTCATTCAGGGAACTGCTTCGGCCGGTGAAACACAGGAAGTATTCAACCACAACCTAAACGACGAAGCGGACACTCTGGAATTAATGACAACAGTTACAATGAACGCGCTGGCTTACAATACAGTTGACTTGGACAAGCTTGTAGAAGATTTGCTCAAAGATTTTGTGCCCGAAAACTTTGTACTTTCATCAAAAGAAAAAGAAGTAAACACGGAGGTGCTGGGCAACTCGGAAACAACCGTTTTAAACTCCGATCAAGCCGACCTGCAGGTAACAATCAAAACTTTTGTGGTTCCGGACATATCGGAAGACGATATTAAAGAAATGTTAAAAGGCAAGGATTCAAAGGAAGCCGAAGAAATACTGGGGGGAGTGAAAAATATCAGGACTTACTCGCTTAACTTAAATACGCCGCTGCCTATATTTAGATCAATACCTACAAATACAGATAATATAAATGTGGTTATTGAAAGAGAGTAAATAAAATTTTTACCCGAAATATGAATGAACAACAAGAAATAATTTTAGGAGTGGACTACGGAGAAAAAACCATTGGTCTGGCCTTAGGAAGAAACGGACTTGCTTCTCCTTTAAAAATCATACAGGACGGGCGCGATCTTACCGCAGTCAACGAAATATATAAAACCGCGTTAATCAATAAATGTAGCAAAATTATTGTAGGCCTCCCGTTAAGTTCATCGGGCAAAGAAACTTCTCTGTCCAGAAAAGTGCGGCACTTTGTAAAATTGATGAAAGTGTATATAAAAACACCGATATTTTTTGAGGATGAGTTCAACACCAGCAAAGAAGCTTTAAAAGAAGCCGCAGCTATAGACCTGTCCAGAAATAAAAGAAAGATGATAGACCATTATTCGGCGGCGCTGATTTTAAAAAATTATTTTAATGGTAAAAACGATATTAATCCTGTCTGAGACTTTCCTTTTCTTTCTTCTCCTCCTGACCTCCTTTACCCTTATGCACAACCACCATCTTCACCTCTTTGGATTCGCACAGCATACACTCAAAGTTTTCTCCCGGCATTAAACATGCCGGACACATATATATACCGTCTTTATATATCAAGTCATCCTGCCTGCAGTGATTGCAGAGAAAAACCACATCTTCCTGGGATATCTCCCCGTCATTCGGGCAAATGAATTTTACATTTTCAGTGTAGGAAGTATGCGTGTCCTGCATGTCAAAAGTATAATAACATAAGCTTTGACTGAAATCTAACCCTCTGATAATCTTTAAACATGGTTATTCTGGAATCTATTATTATTCTGTATTTCTTATTCGGTTTCTTCTACGCTTTATATATACTCCTTTTTGCGGGGGACGCGTGGTACTGGTTTCCGATAAACATGCTAGGGGGTCCGGTAGTGGTTATTATGATTGTGCTAAAAACGCTCAGAGGCAAAAAAATACCTCTTTTAAAATGATTTAAACTAAAATATGTACAAAAATCTTTTTTTAAACAAACAGGCGGCATTCTTTGATTTGGACGGAACAATAGTAGACACTGTCCCTTTGTGGAAGGTGTCAGTGGAAAGAGTATTGAAAAACTTTTTGAATTTTGAAGAAACTTTTAATCTAATGCACGGAGCGTCTATTTATACAAACATGGGTTATCTCATTAAGGAACACAACCTTGAAACAAAGCAGTCCGTAAACGAACTCGCGGACCTTGTAATTAACGAGTTTATAAACATTTTGCAGGAATCTGACCTGGAGCCGCGGGACGGATTTTGGGATTTCACATACGAGCTGAAAAAACAAAAAAACCTAAAACTGGCGCTAACTACAAACACCAAAAAGAGTGTGGCGCAGGCAGTACTTGACAAGCTGGGAATCTCCGAAACCTTTGATCTCTATGTTTTCGGTGACGAAGTATCAAAAGAAAAACCGGACCCGGAAATATATTTAAAAACGTCAAAAACGCTAAACGTGTCACCCCGCCAATGCATAGTTTTTGAAGATTCGATAATAGGATGCAAGGCAGCTCTTAACGCCGGCATGGATGTAGCCGTTATCTGGGATGGAACTGAAGAAAAACATGAATATCCCGACGATGATAAACTTATAGAATTCTATCCGAATTTTTCCGTATTTGTGGGGAATCTGGATATGGATTTCAAAGAGTTTTTCAATAAATCCGTAGAAAGATTTAAAAACTCACCCGAATATCAGGCGGGAACATCAACAGGTACTTCAGCTTCAACAAAATGAAAGGTAATTTCGTGTAATTTAAAATAAGAAGGAGCGTTTTTTGCCCAATTAACCATTTCCCAAAGCTTTTCTTTTTCACCTACAACATGAAGTTCTAAATACAGTTCTGTATGATTTACAAAAGAAGCTGTCTCCAAACCCAACGATTTTAACTTATTCGTTATGGAAATGTTATATAAAAATTTTCGCAGCAAATCTTCAAAAGGAAATCTTTTTTTGAATATCATGTTTAATTGTAGTTTTTTTTGTTTTTCCATATATGTTCTCCAAAAGACCCTAAATATTATCAAGTATATTATTTTTTGTCAAGTAGTAATTTTGGGAGATAAATTTTAATTCAAGATGTGTAAACAAGTGGGAGATGAGATGAGGAGTCTCCCGCTTGTTTTTTGGCTGCCGGCTACCGGATAAAGTAGCCAAAGGCCACTGCGGCCGCCAGAACCGCCAGCTCCACTATCACCTCTACAGTCACTAGAGCTTCTGGGAAAGGTGGCCTAGGGCTTTTCTGCAGCCACGATAATAAAGTGAACACCTTGTTTTCACCTCCTCTCTTTTTCAAGTTAATTCATTAATAACATCTCTTAGATAAACAAACAACAGACCCTATAGTAATTTATACGCGTAGTAAAACGACACATTATACTGTCAACACACCAAAATGTTTATACAATTTATATTGCTTAAATAATGTGGATAACTCCTGTAGAGTGTGGTTGATTAGCTTTAAGTTAAATTGCCCCACAAATTATATGTCTGTTCAAGAAGGAAAAACCGAAATGGATATAAAAGATTTATGGAAACGCGTACTTGCGGAACTGCAGATAACAATAAATCCCAGCAGCTATAATATGTTTTTCGGAAGCACTTACCCTGAAAAAATAGAAAACAATGAAATAACACTTATCTGCTTAAACGGCTTCGTAAAGGAGAATATAGAAAAAAAATTCTTCTCCCTAGTTCAGGAAAGCGTTAACAGAATAGGCAAGGGCAGCTTTAAAATTTCTTTCATAATAAAAGACAGAACAAAAGAACAGATGGAACCCGCCAAAGTAGGCCCGCTGTTTGAAAATATATCTTCTCAACAGACAAAAAAATCCGCAGCTTCAGCAGTTTCTAAGGAATCCTACACTAAATCAAACCTAACTCCCAAATTTACTTTTGAAACCTACATTATGGGAAAAAACAACCAGCTGGCATTCGCCATTGCTTCTGCTGTAGCCCAAGATCCGGGAAAAGTGTACAACCCCTTCTTTTTATACGCAGGAGTGGGCTTGGGAAAAACTCATCTGTTACATGCAATCGGCAATAAAATTCTGGATGAAAAACCTAACTTAAAAGTTATCTACACCACAGGAGAGTCTTTTACCAACGAACTAATAGAGTCCATCAAAAGCGGAAGGGGAGGAGGAAAATACACTTCCTACGATTTCAGGGACAAGTTCAGAAAAGCGGACGTTCTGCTGATAGATGATATCCAGTTTATTGCCGGTAAGGAAACCACTCAGGAAGAGTTTTTCCATACATTCAACGCCTTATACATGAATCAAAAGCAGATTATTTTAACTTCCGACAGACCTCCTAAAGATTTCAAGAATATAGAAGAAAGAATAACTTCAAGGTTCGAAAGCGGGATAATTGCGGATATTCAGACTCCGGACGAAGAGATGAGATCGGCGATATTAAGAAAGAAAAGGGACGATAACAGGGATAATGTCTCCAATGACGTTCTGGATTTTATTGCGGAAAAAATAGACACTAACGTAAGGGAGCTAGAAGGAGCGTACCTGCAGGTTTTAACTTACGTAAAAGCATTCGGAGGAGAAGTTTCGGTGGAAACCGCCGCCAAAGCTCTGGGACAAAAAATCAGGTCCGAAACCAACAAAACAATAAATCTTAATCAAATATTAAAAACCGTCTGCAATTATTATTCGGTAAAAACCTCGGATATAAAGGGTCCGAGAAGAAATAAAGAACTTGTAATACCCCGGCATATAACCATGTACTTAATACAGGAGCTGACCAAAACACCTCTGGTTTCTATAGGAGAATTTTTGGGAGGGAGAGATCATACTACCATTATGCACGGAGTAGAAAAAGTAGAAAAAGGCATTTTAAATCAGGAAAAAACAAGAGAGGATGTTATCAACATCAGAAAAGAGCTTTCGGCTTGAATCTAATAAAAGATGTGGATAAACGGCAGAGGTTATACACAGGATATCCACATAAAAATTTATTGTTTCAACAAAATATAACCCGAAGCACACTGCGTGGTATAAGCAAAAAACACCTTCCGGCGCCAATACTCTTGTCAACAAAGCCAAAAAACAGAAATGCACAACTGCCTCGCCGTTTTTACAAAAGCACCGTTGCATTTAAAACGTTTTACACAAATCAACACCCTCTACTATTACTACTACTGTTTTTATATATCTATATCTAATGAATTTAAGGTGGACAAAGATATGTGGAAACAACATAAAGTATAATTACATTTATAAGATATGTTTTTTATATATTCTCTGTTGGCAAAATTAATTCGGGCGTTTGTATTGCTTTTAAATAGAGGTTCCGGTTTCTCCCTGCCGGGATATGTATTATTAAAATTAAATCCCTCTATTTTGTCTTCATCACGTATCAAGTTTAAAAAAGGGCTGATACTTATTTCCGGTACCAACGGTAAAACTACCACCGCAAAATTAATTACCCATGTGCTAAATTCAAACGGCCTGAAAGTAATTCACAACGACACCGGATCTAATTTGTTAAGAGGAATTGTGTCCGCAGTATTTATGAATACAAGTTTGTTAGGGGGATTTGATGCCGACGTAGGGGTTTTTGAAGTAGACGAGTTTGCATTGCCTGCTTTATTAAATTATTTCAAGCCCTCTGTTTTGGTTCTTCTCAATTTGTCCAGAGACCAGCTGGACAGGTACGGCGAAGTGGATATTATCTTTGACAGATGGAGAGAGGCTGTTTCAAAACTTTCTTCGTCCTCATACATTGTTGCGGATTCCGAACAGGAAGAATTTAAAGAACTTCATCCGGTGTTTCCGGGAATTCTGAAAACTTTCGGATCCGATTCAAGCCTGCTTCATCATACAAAACTGCACGGAAAATTTAACGCCAAAAATGTGAACGCCGCGTATATGGCTTGCTCCCGGCTGGGTTTTGAAAAAGAAAACATAACCGAAAAACTAGGCACTTTTAAAGCGGCCTACGGCAGGGGCGAATCTTTTGTTTACGGAGATAAAAACTTTACAATTCTACTTGCTAAAAATCCCGCGAGTTTTAACAATAACCTTGACCTTGTTAATTCCGGAAAATTTCCGGCGGATACGCTGTTTTTCATTTTAAATGACAACCTTCCCGACGGAAGAGATGTATCTTGGATTTATGATATACACCCCGATAAACTCTTCGAAGCTTGTAAAAATAAAAATATATTTGTTGGGGGTACCAGGTTTTTGGATATGGCTGTGAGGTTGAAATACGCCGGAGTTTTGTATCCTGATGAGGACAAAGAAAAAAATTCAGATAACTTGAATAATGATCTCGGCGTACTGATAAAAAAAATAACAGGCAGTGAAAAAATTATGGATGTTTTGATACTTCCAAACTATTCATCTATGCTGGAAATAAGAAAACTTTTATTGGGGAGAAAAATTTTATGAGTTCTGACGTATGAAATTAAAAATAGGGTTCTTTTATTCAAATCTTCTGAATTTATACGGGGATACGGGAAATGTTGAAATTTTACGCTTCAGAGCGGAAAAACGCGGTATAGATGCAGAAGTAATAGAAGTAAATGCGGACACTAAACTCACCTCAGATTTAATGTCAGAGTTGAATATTATAGTAATGGGAGGCGGCCCCGACAGCGGTCAGAAGCAAATGTACGAAGACCTGCTTCACAACAAAGGAAGTTATTTAAAGGAGTACATCGAGTCCGGCGGTGCGGGAATATACATATGCGGGTCGTATCAGCTTTTGGGTCATTATTATAAATCCGCCGACGGAAAAATGCTCGACGGTTTAGGAGTATTTGATTTGTATACGAGGAGTTTCGGAGTTAAAAGGCCCCGCTGCATAGGAAACATGATGTGCGAGCTAAATCCCGATATTCTGAATGATCCCGTTTTTAGATCAATCTCTTCAAACACCGATTCTCCGAATTCAGGTTATCCGGTTTTTAACTTTATGAGTTTGGTGGGATTTGAAAACCACTCCGGTCGGACTTATTTGGGAGCACAGACCAAGCCGTTCGCAAAGGTAATAAAAGGTCATGGCAACAACTCCGAAGACGGAACCGAAGGGGTCCACTATAAAAACAGCATCGGAACTTATATGCATGGGCCGATATTTTCAAGAAACCCTCATTTGGCGGATTATTTAATAGGCAAAGCACTAAAACTTGACAGTTTAGACCGCCTGGACGATTCGCTGGTTTACAGGGCGCATTCATTTTCAGAAACTTTGCCCCAGTAAAAAAGAAAGGCATTTTTTAAATTAGCGTAGCGAACGAAATGCAGATGACAGAAAAACTTCACAGAAAACTTTTTTTTATAATTATTTTTTTAATTCCGCTTAATCTGGGAAAACATTTCATTTTCAGATTCTCATATGTTAACGGTCTGCTTTCGGACTATTTAATACCCACTTTGTTTGTGACTGACCTCTTAATAGTTTTGCTTTTGCTGTTATGGATTATTGACCTTCTTATAAACTTGAAACCGATTAAATTAAAATCAAATTATCTTTCTTTTCTATTTCTGACGCTTTATTTAGCCTCGGTATTTCTGTCGATTTCTAACTCCGGCAGGCCGGAACCCGGTTTTTACGCTTACTTAAGACTAATTTTATATGTTTTGTTTTTTATTTATGTAATAAACAACTTTGATTTTAAAAGGGATTTTAAATTATTTTTAACGGTAGTGTGCGCTTCGGTTATTTTTCAAACAATTTTATCTATTTTGCAGTGGATCAATCAAGGATCAATATTCAACAATTATCTATTTTTCGGTGAACAGCCATATACTTTTTCTACTCAGGGGATTGTAAGGGAAAATCTTTTAGGTGTTTCAAAAGTGCCGCCCTACGGGACGTTTCGGCACCCTAATGTGCTGGCGGCTTTTATGTCTGTATTTTTAGTTTTTATTGCCTTTACAGGAATTAAATCTAAAGTTGACAGGCGTTTGGTGGCGGTAGCGTTTGTAGGAGGGTTGTCGGTTCTGTCTATTTCTTTTAGCAGGTTTGCAATAATCAGCTTTGCTTTTTCGGTTGCAGGTTATTTTGTTATTTCCAAGTTAAAGAAATTCGGAGCAGTTTTGTGCTTGTTGTTTGTTCTTTTGATTATTTTGGCGGGTATATCCCTTCCGGCCATTCCGTTTAACCAGTTTTTAATCGAAGACCCCTCATTTTCCATTAGGTCGGATCTTATTAAGGCCACATATAAAACTATGGGGGAGAATATTTTATTCGGCGCCGGGCTCAATAACAATCTTGTTCAAATAAAAGACTTGCTTTTAAAAAACGAATTTTTAAGGTTTATCCAGCCGGTGCATAATATTTTTCTGCTGGTTATATCGGAAACCGGAATGTTTGCCCTGGCTTTTTTTGTTTTATTTCTTTACAGCGTTCTATACAAACTTTTCAGCGTTTCAAAATATTCCGACCCGATTTGGAAAGTTCTATTGTTAAACTTCTTTCAGCTTTTAATACTGGGCAGTTTTGACCATTACTTTTTAACAATTCATCAGACTATGCTAATCTTTTGGTTGACGCTGGGAATTTCTTTGAAGTACAATTTAAACACATGAATAGAATTAGACTGACTGCCCTTTTAATTTTGGTTTCATTAGTATTAACTGCCTGTTCTATCCAGGATGTTCCGGTTATCGGAAGATTGTTCGGAGGAGGGGAAGGAGTTGATACTTCAAAACCCGTGACTTTGACTGTTTGGGGTTTGTGGGAAAGCCCTGAAGTTATTCAGGCCCTTATAAATAAATATCAGGAACTAAAGCCCAATGTGACTATTAATTATGATGATCGCTCCATATTAAAAATAGACGATTATAAAGACAGAATATTTTCCAGCGCCGGACAAACTATTGATGCTGATGTTGTAATGGTTCATAACAGCTGGGTGCCAAGATTAAAAGAAACTCTGGTTCCCATACCCGCTACATTAATGGATGCGGGTACTTTTTCCACTAACTTTTATCCGGTGGCGGTAAAGTCGGCGGTTCATGACAACCAAGTGTATGCCATGCCTCTTTACTACGACGGCCTGGCTTTGGTTTATAACAAACAGCATTTTGATGAAGTCGGCCAGTCGGAACCCCCGACCGCTTGGGAGGAGTTCAGGAGTCTGGCGCTTCGTTTAACTGTCAGGGCCGGTGCGGACAATACATCAAATAATTTGAGGAGCGGCGCAGCCATTGGAACCGCCGACAATATAGATTTCTTTTCTGATATATTGGGACTTATGTGGTCTCAGGCCGGAGTGGAAATACCCACCGACTTGGGCACAAGAGCCGCGCAGGATGCTTTGACTTTTTACACAAACTTTGTGAAGGAAGACAAAGTGTGGGATCCTACCATGCCCGAAGCCACTACGGCTTTTGCGGACGGAAAAGTTTCCATGATTTTTGCTCCAACCTGGATTGTTAATACCATTGTGGAAGCGAGACCCGACCTGGATGTAGGAGTTGCTCCTGTTCCCCAGGCTGTACCTGACAGGCCGGCTTCATGGGCGAGTTTCTGGATGGTGGCGGTTCCCAATACCAGCCAGAATTCCGCGGTTGCGTGGGATTTTATAAACTTTTTGGGTCAGGAAGACCAGCAGCTTTTAAGATTTAACGAATCAAGCAATTTTAGGACTATAGTTACTCCGTATAACTCACAGACTTTAAACGCCGATTTAACCTCAAACCCGTATTTGAGAGCGTATGTAACAACTGCGCCATTCGCTTCCGGCGGGGTTATGTCCGCCAGATCCGGAAACAAGCTTCAAATTGACTTGCTGAGAGAAGCGGTAAATGCGGTATTAAAAGGTGACACATCGGAGCAGGCTTTGAAGAAAATGCTTAACCAGTAGGAGTAACAACCTTGTTAAATCAAGTCTTTAGTAACCATTGACACTATAGGTTATATAATTTATAATTCTTACATTCTCAACTAGGAGGCTAACATGAACAGCCTGCAATACACGAGTGGCGGGATTGTAATAAATGATCATCCCGCTGTGACCGGGACAGAGGTTGTCGCGTTTGATCGCTCACGAAAGTTTAAGTGGGCGGCGACAATCTGGACCGGATTGCGTGGCTTTCCCGGTGCCGAAAGGATTGAAGGCACTTACGAGGCCAACGCGGCTGTTGTCCCTATGGACATTGGGGACTTCGTCATGTTCGGGCGGCCCTTGGCCGGTGGGGGTCTCTCCCATTATCTCTTCGAGATTACGGGAGCCGAAACCCTCTCCCCAATGAGGGATGAGCCGCAGCAGCCTTTCCTCCGGGAAGCGTTTCTCGGGAGAGGATGGCTGGAGGAGTACCAGAGGCTTGACATGGAGCTTCCCTGGTACATGAATTAGTCCGATAGGCACAAAAGAGAGAATAAGGCTGGGAACCGGCGGAGTAGTAAAGAAATTCCGCAGCGGGTTGGGAAATGCCCACGGTTCACCTTTTACCTATATCCCAAGTATTACGGGTGCGGGGGTGAACGGACCTAATACCAGTGCAGGTATTGGGTGGAGGGGAACTAATCCAACCACGTATCGCATGAGTCATGCAACTGACCTGATACGTTAAAACGCGGTTCGGCGATGTGGGTAACCCTCGCCAATGACCGATGAACCTTATAAATTCTTCTCTTTTAGGTTTGGAGAAAAAACTCCGTGTTTCCATAAACACAAAAAATAGCGCCCAATGTATTACAACTACGGTAACCATTGGGAGGTCTGTTTTGATTTTAATCAACGGTTAAAATTAAAAAAGACTTAACTCCTTTTTCCATCCTCGCGAACAATAAAGACAATGTAAACATAGGATATAATTCCCTAGTCATGTTAATACTCGGCATAGAAACATCATGCGACGAAACCGCGGCGGCGCTGGTTGAAGACGGTGTGCGTGAAATAAGCAGTGTTATAGCCTCGTCCCAGGAAATTCATCAGGCAACCGGTGGAATTGTTCCGGAGGTGGCGGCGCGCAAACAGGTGGAGTTTATAGTTCCGGTTATAGAACAAACCTTAAAAAAAGCTGCGGATGTTTTGGGGGAGCGCGACAAGAGTATAAAAGGTTATCGAGATGTAATTAGTAAAATAGATGCTCTGGCAGTTACGGTGGGGCCCGGTTTGATCGGATCCCTTTTGGTTGGGGTGGAAGCCGCGAAGGCTTTGTCGGTTGCGTGGAATAAACCTCTTATTCCTGTAAACCATTTGATCGGGCATATTTACGGGAATTTTTTGCGGGAGACTTCCTTAGGTTTGGGTGGTAATTTAAAACCCGGAGAAGAACCCCCGAAAAATATAAAATTTCCCGCCGTAGTTTTAATTGTGAGCGGAGGGCACACCGATTTGGTATTAATGAAAGATCACGGTGACTTTGATTATCTGGGGGGAACTTTGGATGACGCAGCCGGGGAAGCCTTTGACAAAACCGCGCGTCTTTTGGGTTTGGGAAAATATTTGGGTGGGCCGCTTCTTTCAAAAAAAGCGGCGGAGTGTACTCATAACAGCTTAATCGGAAGACTTCCGCGTTCTAAAATGCACGACAACGATTACGACTTTTCGTTCAGCGGATTAAAAACCGCTGTGGTGCGATTGGTGGACTCTTTATCTATGGGTGGTGTTCCCGTAGAAGTAATTGCCTGCGAATTTGAAAATGCTGTGGTGGATGTTTTGGTGCATAAAACCATGCGGGCTGTTAAAGATTATAACGTACCGACGTTGCTTTTAGCCGGAGGAGTGGCGGCGAATATTCAGTTAAGAACGCGTCTGAAAAATGAATGCGAAGAATTGGGAGTAAGGTTTTTTGTTCCGCCTTTGAAACTGTGTTCGGACAACGCGATATATATAGCGAGCGCCGCGTATTTTAATCAGGGCGGTTCAGATAGACCTTTGAGCGAAATAAATGCGGATCCTTCTTTGGGTGTGATGGATTTAAGGTGAAATTTAAATTGACAAAAACATATTACAGTAATAACATGTAATAACCATGGTGTTTAAACAAAAACTAACAAAAATCGGCAATTCAATAGGGGTAATTTTCCCTAAGGAAATCAGGGACTTATTGGGTATAGATTTAGGATCTGAAGTTTATATACAGCCGGGATTGGATGAAAAAACGCTTATTGTAAATGTGAAAGAACCAACATCAAAAGTAGATCCCCAGTTTTTTGAATTGGTAAAAAAGGTAACCCGACAGTATTCAAATGCTCTCCGTGAATTATCTAAAAAATAATAATGCGTTATTTGACCGTTGAAGAAGTTATATTGATTCATGAATATGTACTTCAATTATATGGTGGTGTCCCCGGAATAAGGAGCATTGCCCTTCTTGAATCTGCTGTTCACAGACCTGTCACATCCTTTGGTGGGTCCGATTTATATTTGTCAGTATTTGATAAATCCGCCAGCCTTATTCACGCCATTATTAAGAACCACCCGTTTGTTGACGGAAATAAAAGAACAGCCATTGTGTCCGGAATAGTTTTTCTCAGAATGAATAAATATAAATTAGTTGTTTCCGAAAAGAGATTAATTAAATTAGCTCTTGATATTGCTGATTCAGAAATATCTTTGGACGACTTGTCAGAGTTTCTGAAATCGTATTCAGTGTTTAAATAAAATTTAATTGTTTTAATACCCCGCAATCTCTAACAATTCTGTCAGACCGTAAAGTGATTCTTTCAATTCATTTCTTTTTTTCACTTCCACTTTGTCCCCGGTTTTTTTAGAAACCACAACTCCGAAAAGACAACCGAGCAAGTCCGCGTCAGCAAATTCTCCCCCTTGGAGATTAAAACAGAACTTTAAGCAAAATAAGTGCAGACCCTTCTTTAGGTGTTATGGATATAGAATAAATATTATTATAATAGTAAATGCGGAGTACCCGTCTCTGGGCGTTATTTAATCGCACTAATAATGTTGTAGCTACCGTAATTGCCCGTTTGGATCATTTTGTATCCTTCAACAGCAGATGTTGTATTTACAAATTTCTTTTGAAGACCTAATAGTTTAATTATTTGATAAGGGACCACAGCGTTTTTATAAAAAATCTTTAACATTGGCATGATTCTTTGTGTAGCATCTTCAATAAAGATATTTGTAAATCCCGTTTCTTTTAAAAGAATTTCAAATGTACCGTCCTGAAAGTGGGGAAGCGCGTGCATTCCCGATTCCTCGATTATTAGCTTTCCCATTTCTTGTTGTTTAAGAGTAAGTTTATCCCAATTTCTCAAAGAGTATTCAAAGAGAACAATTTTTCCGCCCGGCTTCAGTACTCGGTAAAATCCTTTCAGAGCGTCCGTATAATTTGCAACGTGCACAAGAGTTTCCATTGTATATGCACCGTCAAAAATGTTGTCTGCAAATTCCAGTTTGGAATAATCTCCTTGTTTTACTTCTATTTTGTTTGATAATCCCAGGCTGGTTATTTCCTCGTTTGCTTTTTGGAGTGAAAAGTCTAATAAATCCACGCCTTTAATGTTATACCCGTATTTTTGAGCTAAATAGATTGCTACTTTCCCTTCACCGCACCCCGCGTCCAATACTAATGATTCTGCGGGCAAGCTAAGCTTTTCAGCGAGTTTAGCTTCCATTAAGTGTTGTGCTTCGGATATTGATATATTTTCTTTTCCTTCTGGATAATATCCGAAGTGTTTGGTTCCTTTGAGAAAAAGAGTATAGCCCCATTTGGACTCCTTAGTGCTGAAATAGTCGATAACTTTTTTGGTTGGTTGGGTTGAACTTTGTTCATTCATCGTTATATCATTTGGCGTTGTACTATTTGTTCTAAGTCAGTTAAATTATGCAACGCTACTTTATTCTCTCCTCGCCTTTTTACTTCCACTTTATCCCCTGTCTTTTTAGATACCACAACCCTGTATGGACATCCGATTAAATCCGCGTCGGCGAATTTTTCTCCTGCTGTTACATCTTCTCTATCGTCGTACAAAACTTCCACACCGCTTTCCAAAAGTTTTTTATAAACTTCTTCCGCGCGTTTTTTAACCGATTCGTCTTCCAGTCCTATTACTAATAAGTGAACTTTAAAAGGAGAAACTATTTCCGGCCAGACAATTCCCTTTTCATCGTTATAAATTTCCGCAATTGCCGCCATGGTTCTTTCGATTCCGATTCCATAGCATCCCATATAATAGGGGACTTCTTTTCCATTTTTGTCTATAAAAGTTGCGTCGTGCATTTTTTTTGTATAGTGGTATCCTAGCTGGAAAACATTTCCCACCTCTATTCCGAGTTTTTCAACAAATTTTGACTTTCCGTTTTCGGTTAAATAACCGGCCTTGGCTAAAGCAATGTCGGCGAGCATTTCGCATTTAAAATCGCGTCCGTAATTTACGTTTCTGGAATCTGTGGTGTCTTCTTTTTGCCCGCCTATAAAATTTTTAACCGTGGTCAGCGAAAGGTCACCGATATATTTGGCTTTGTGACCCCACGAGTGAACGTATCCGGTTTTTGTTCCCAGCTTGTGTAGGTCTTCTTCGGTTGCGTCTTCGAGCTGTCCGACTAAATTTAGAACGTGTTCGAGTTTTGATTTATTAACTTCCAGGTCACCCCGTGTTACAGCAATTATTATTTCTCCGGTTGTTCTATTTTTGTAAACTACGTTTTTTAAAAATCTTGATGCCGGGAGTTTGTAATGCTTTTGATTATCTTCCATTGTCTGAACCCATTGAGGCTGATCGAAAACTTCAAAGGGCTTTTCTTTTTCGCGCGTGTTTATTTCTTCGCGCTTAAATTTTGCTATGTCCTCATGCGCGCAATAATTTCCGTCTTCGCTTACAAAAAATCTGCTTTCGCCTATTTCGTGTTCTACAACAAATTCGTGGCAGTATTCGCCCCCTATGTATCCGTTGTCAGCGGCCACTATGTAAGTTTTTAATCCCATTTTTTCAAATATTTTTGTATAGGTTTCCGCCATTAAAGCGTAAACTTTTTTAAAGCTTTCTTCGTCGGCGTCAAATGAGTAGGCATCCTTCATGGTGAATTCGCGGGTGCGAAGGAGGCCGTATCGGGCCCGCAGTTCGTCGCGGAATTTGGTGGAAAACTGGTAAATGTTGAAAGGCAGATCTTTGTATGAAAGTTTAAAGTTTCTGACCAAGTCCACGAACATTTCTTCTGCGGTTCCGCCTAATGCGAATTCCGCACCTCGCCTGTCTGTGACTGTTGTAAGTTCGAATCCTGTTTCGTTTGTGCGGTTGGTTTCTTTCCATAGTTCTAACGGGTGCAGGGTCGGGGCGAGCATTTCAAGCGCTCCGGAATTGTTCATTTCTTCGCGTATCACGTTTATTATTTTTTGCCTTACCCGCATCCCGAGAGGGAGCATAAAATACCGTCCGGCAACATTTTCTCTAATAAAACCGCCTTGGTGCAAAAGTTTGTGAGAAACAGCCGTTATATCTTTTTTAGTTTGCTTAATTGTTTTTCCGAACAGATTTGAGTATTTCATTTTTTTTAAGGGTGTTGAGTAGTGAGGTGGTTTTTGTGTTTTTTATTGAACCGGTAAATTTTTTTATAACAAACCGATCTTTTTAAAAACAAAAAACCCCGTCATCACCAAACCTTATGTAAATTAATTCTACTCTCGCTAGAGAGAAGGGGCTATGAACTTTGTTCATGGCCCTTACACTAAGCTTTGGCAAGGACGAGGCTTTTAAAAAATGCCGCGTGGTACCACCTTGCTTTGCCTGGATGTTGCCGTCCAAGCCTTTGTAACCGACCTCAAATGTATCGGCCGCCTTATTTTTATTAGCTTCGGTTCGGCTTCCGAAAGAAGTTATTTTTTGCGGAGAGCTCCAGCAAAAATTTCCTCCCTTGCTCCGGAATGGGATTTCCTTCAGTGCAAGCTTTTTTGATTTTATCTTTTGGAGGGGATTTGTCAATATTATTGTTGTTAATAATGTAAATCCAGTTTTATTTTTTTTAATAATCCAATTATTTGATTTGCTAAAGCACTGCGAGCAAGAGTTTAAGGTATACGTTTGGCTACGTACTTTCATCCACCATGGCGAATGCTTGCTACCTTTCTGTGGTTACCCGCCGCCTTGTCCTACTAATAGGGCGACGAGAATGAGGATGACCACAATGATAAGGATGACATTGGAGACTTTCAGTTGTCTCCTTCCAGTGTTGACCTTATCTTGGTCAACAATCGTTTCGGTCGACCCCTTCTTATCAACGCCGAAACCAAGCTGAGATCCGATAAAGTTGCCTGTGGCTCTGTTTAGAAGCCACAGTCCGCTAAGAGCAGCCAGTAGAGCTGCCGCCAGTATTTCTAGATTCATCAGAGACCTCCTGAAGGATATTAGTTTTGTTAAAGCATTTTATTACTAAAAAGTAAATAGGTGGGTTTTTATATATATGTACTAGTTGTGAACTTGGCGAGTTGTATCTAAAGCTTTTGCAGAATTTATAAAGAGTTTTGAATGAACACACCGGGTATTAGGGTGAATTACCCGATGTGTTCAGTGTCAGCCGTCGACCTCCTCCGGTCTTCTTATCCGATATTGGGAATAGATCCCCCCCTGACACTTCATGATGCTTATTACTGCCACACCACGGTCGGGGTTAATAACGGAGATGCTTCCCTTATCCCCGTTGTTGGCGAGGGTTTTCCCAAAAGAAATTACTTCCTCGCTAATTGGCCACCCCCACCCGGTATTGTTTGGGTCCATCAGCGCCAGCCTCACGGTCGCACTGCTGGGGCTCTTGAGGCTGTCAAGCTCGATGGCCCATAAAAACAGATCTCCCTCAATGTTGAAAAGAATGTCGATGGAATTTCCTGCAATAACTTTCCATCCATCCTTCGTGGGGTTGATACATGGTGAAATGGAGGTCGGGGCAGGCGCAGGGGTTGCTGTGGGCGTAACTGGTACCGAAGTTGATACGGACGCCGCCGCTGCTGGTACCACGGATTCCGAAGCACCGCAACCAGCCACCAACGTGAGGGCAACGGTTATTGTTATGAGAAAAGATACTTTTCTCATTGCTACTCCTCTCTGTTTGTGTATTTGTTGAAGTTGGGGATTAGTATACAATTATTTAACCCTATAGCAAGTGGTTTTTTTATGAGTATAGTTTTGCAAAGCGGAAAGATGCCGGTACAGATTTCCGCTGAGCTTTCTTGTGTCGATATTCAGCCGCTAACGACATTGGAAGGTGCTTGCCTCCCGAAAAATGTCGTGCCGCAGCTGAAGATTTCGAAGCTTGAACCGCTTGGGAGTTGAAATGTTCTTTTTTCCCCAGCTGGCGGTGCGTTGACGTACCCTCGGCCTTCGCGTCTGCCTTCTGTGTTTTGCCAGATTAATTCGAAGGTTCCGTTATTAGCTGGGGAAAGAACATCATTCCCGGCGTAAACCCCGTTTTGGTAAACGGGAACAGAAACTTCGACTACAATCTGGCTCCAGCCGGATTCGCCCTCTGACGGCGAACAGGCTTGGGATTTTTGCTGAGGTTGTGAAGCCGCTTGCGGTTCGGGAGAGCCGGTGCTCTCCTGACAGCCAGCTAGTACAATAGCTATCAAAAGCCCGGTGATAGCTATGAATAGTCTCCTTTTCATGCTCTCTTCTCCTTATTTCTAGCGTTTAATTGCCATTATAACTAACAATAGACGTGCAATCAAACGTAATCATATAACGTACATTGTAATAATTAAACCTAATTATATTGCACATAATTTCCGTATCTAGTACAATCCCTATATATCCAAAAAGCTTAAAGTCCGGAGTTAATGTCGCCGGGCGATGCTGCGGAAAGAAATTTGAAATTAATATATTTTCATCCGGAAATATTTAATTTCAAAAACTAGAATCCGCCGTGAATGCCCGTGACAGCTGTTAATTTTCGTCAGTAAAGCTGGCGGGCGCTCGTGAAAAAACGAAAGAGGTTTAGTAGCATTAAATTCTTTCGATAATTAAAGAGTGTGAGTATTATAAGGTTGGTACCTTCCGCAATAACGGAGCCTCTCGCAAGAGAGGTTTTTTTGTGGACGCCGTTTTCTAATGGTGTCAAAATGGAGTTGAATAATATGCTTGAACCAAAGTTTGATCATAAGTCAATAGAAAAACGAATATATGAGATGTGGGAGAGTGGAGGATACTTTACTGCCACACGTGACCCGGAGAAGAAGCCCTATACAATATTGCTTCCCCCTCCCAACGCCAGCGGAAAAATGCACACGGGAAATGTGCTCATGATTGCTATAGAAGACTTGTTAGTCCGTTGGAAACGAATGCAGGGTTACAGCGCGCTTTATGTTCCCGGAACGGATCATGCGGGTTTTGAAACTCAAACAACATTTGAACGTGAGTTAAAAAAAGAAGGAAAGTCCCGTTTGGATTTTGATCGAAACACTTTATATCAAATGATCTGGGATTTTGTGCAAAAAAACAAAAACCTCATCGAAAATCAAATCCGTGAAATGGGAGCGAGCGTTGACTGGAGCAGATACACTTTTACTCTCGACCCAAAGGCGGTTGAAGTAACTCTAAACACTTTCAAAAAAATGGAGAAGGAAAGTCTAATCTATAGAGCCGATTACATCGTTAACTATTCTTTTAAATGGGGGACTACTTTTTCGGATGCTGAAATTCAATATACCGAGAAGACGACTCCTTTGTATTATGTAAGATATAAATTGCTTGACAGAAAAAATGACGAGCCGGAATATTTATCGGTGGCGACGGTACGTCCCGAACTAATTTTTATTGATACACATTTGGCAGTAAATCCAAAAGACAAAAAGAAAAATAAATTGATCGGAAGAAAATTGATAAATCCTTTGGCTGGCCATGAAATGGAAATAATAGGAGATGAATTTGTGGATCCGAAATTCGGAACAGGTTTGGTTAAACTTACTCCTGCACACGATAAAAATGATTATGCAATCGGCGTGAAGCATAACATTCCAATATTGGGTGTAATAAATTTGAACGGAAGAATAGAAAATAAATCGAGTGAGGGGGAACCATTTACAAAGTATAACGGCTTGACAATGTTGGAAGCGCGTAAAAAAGCCGTTGAAGATTTGAATGCTGCCGGTGCAATAGAAAAAGTTGACGAAAACTACAAACACGTAATGCCGGTTGATTACAGAAGCGGAGACTATGTAGAAAATCTTGTTTTGCCTAATTGGTTCGTAAAAGTGGATGCGTTGAAAAAGCCGGCTTATGATGCAGTAAAATCCGGAGTGATAAAAATATATCCAAAGTGGCGAGAACTAACGTATTTGAGATGGGTCGAATCAATGCGCGACTGGCCGATTTCACGTCAGATTGTGTGGGGCATAAGAATTCCCGCCTGGTATAATGTGAAAAAGAATCCGAACATTGTGGTGATATTTTTGAGCGGTGGGAAAATTGTCACAGGATTAATTGGAGAACTGTTAAAGCAATATTCATTTGAAGAAATAGAATCAGGATTGCAAAGACTCACAGCCTCAAAAGAATGCTCATATGTAATAAGCAAGGAAAAACCGGGAGAAAATTTTTTGCCGGACACCGATACATTTGATACTTGGTTTTCTTCTGGGCAGTGGCCGTTTACAACATTAAAATATACCGACTCAGAAGGTTTTAAATATTTTTATCCGACAGCAGTTTTGGAAACAGGATGGGAACTTGTGACAAGATGGGTTTCACGAATGATTATGTTCGGTTATTACTTAACGGGAAGAGAGCCTTTTAAGGATGTTTATCTGCACGGGCATGTGAGGGCTTTAGACGGAAAGAAAATGAGCAAGAGTTTAGGGAATGTAATAAACCCGGACGACTATATTGCAGAATTCGGAGTGGACGCATTAAGGATGGGAATGATTTCCGGAACGGCAAACGGAAAAGATTTTAACTTTCCGCGCGACAAAGTTATAGCTTACAGAAATTTTGCGAATAAGATATGGAATATGGCGAGATTTATGCTGATGATGGAGGAGAAGTTTATTGGGGGAGGCGGAAGTAAAATTCCAAGCTTTGAAACCGCGAAAAGTTTGGAAAAAGAGTTTAAAGGAAAACTGACTGACGAAGATAAAAATATATTGAAGGAGTTGGAGAAGTTAATTAAAGAAGTAAACAGAAATCTGGAAAAATACAGAATGGCTGATGCGGGAAACGCGATTTATCAGTTTATGTGGCATGATCTGGCAGATAATTATATAGA
>MEVD01000022.1:22559-25706 GCA_001772865.1 candidate division WWE3 bacterium RIFCSPHIGHO2_02_FULL_38_14
ACCGGGAGGCAGCTTTGATTATATTGCGATATGTTTATACAACTTGTTTGAAATTATTGCACCCTTTTATGCCTTTTATTACCGAAGAGATTTGGGGGAGTTTAAGGGCAGATAGCTCCGATAAAAAACTTTTGATCGTGTCTGAATGGCCTGTTGTTTAGGAAAAAATTCCAAAGTATATAGGATTTGTCCCGTTACAAAAGAAATATAGAACTGGACTAACTTTACAAACACAATTCCCTATAGCATACTGCTATCAACTAAATCGTCCAACGGACGTTAAACAAGGAGAATAGGCAATGAACCGGAAAGCAAGCTTGTTACTGGTGGTTGTGCTTGCGCTGGGGGCAGTCTGGATGTCAAGGCAGATCGCTACCGCGCAGACGGGGGAAGGGGAAGCGGACCTCCACGTTTTCAGTATTCAGGGGATCAAGATCACTGAGGCTCAGGAAAGGAAGCAGGTTTTTCCACTGAGCCAAATGACAAAGTATTTGGGTATTGGTTCCAGCGTAGAGAGTACAACCACGCAACCCATGACCTACACATTCACCCCGGGTGATAAGTTGGGGTTGGTGTGGGGAGTCTGGAATGAAGGGCCGGGTGTTGCAGCAAGTGTTCACTTATCGAAGACTACACTCGGCTGGGAGATACTACCTCAGATGACGTCAGATCTGGGTGATATGATCCCTGGCTTTTGGGGGAGCTGGGGTGTGGCGGCTTATTTCCAGGTTCCAGATAATGCGGAACCAGGGATATATGACGTAACATTCTATGCCAGTTCCTCGACGACAGATCCAGATCCTGCGGACAACAGTGTTGTGGTGCACATTCGGGTTTCACCAACGTTGACGAACTATGTGTACCTGCCAGCTCTCATGAAGCCCGAAGGGCCTGAGAACTTTGGGTTGTATTTCACACGAGATCACGAACAGGACCCGCGCGCGGTCTGGCTCCATCTAAGCAACCCGCTGGCAGCTAACCAGCAAGCGGATTGGAGTGTGTCGTGTGTGGGTCGCGACCCGTGGCCAAATTGGTCGTACTACAACCCAGTGCAGTTCAATGCCCAAGGCGAAGGTCAGTTTCGATGGCCAAGCCTTCACGGAGGCTGGGAGGACCGCTGGCCGCACGAAGGTCACGATCAGTACGGAGATTGTTCAGTGGTTCTGTCTTCAGCGGGTTGGACTGTGACCCAGTCGCTGTACGTTGACAGGACCACGGTGGCTTATGTGTCACCATGGCCCGATCCGAACAAGGATTGGGTGCCGCCTGGTACCCAGTCACAGGAGTTTGTGGTTTGGTCGCCGGACGTCACCCTCTACGGCTTACCCCTTTCCGAGGTGATAGATTTCATCCTCGTGGACGGATCCTATGGGCAGGTCAGGCTCACAGATGGGATCTGGAGGCAACCCCTGGGGCAGCCTGTCAACGGTAGGTTCGAGGTTGCTGTAACAATGGATGGGGAAGCCTTGTGGGGATACAAGACGTTCCACAGCCGTATTGTCCTTCTCACCAGCGACTCGGACCCGTGGCCAAGCTCAGCTATGCAAAGTCGATATGGGCTCATTGGGCTGGATGAAGGAGGTATCTACCCATAGCGTCTCGACCGCTTAGCCTTCAAATCAAAAACACCGCGATGTTCCCCCAGCACCGCGGTGTTCACTAAAGGTTTTTTACATCCATAAATAAACAATAAATATTCAATAGAGTTTTTTAGGTTAAAAAAGAAAATAATTAAAAAAAGTTACAAATTTTTATAATAATATAAAAGTATATAGCAACTTTATGTGTAACCTATAATATTGAATACTTATTGTGGTTGTATTATAATGTTGAAAATTCAGCTCAACCAAAATTATTACAAACCTGATACAAAGAAATCTTTGGGTTTTGATTAAAAAACGGTTAACAATACAAACAACTTGTTGTTTGCACTATTTGGCTGTTTTTAAATTTTTTATTAGCAGCGAGATTTTTATTTCTGTTTCAAACTCTTCGAAACAGATCTTGTACTTTGAAAAATCGGTTGGTTAAATTTTATTGAGGGAATTTGTCCCAAGTAGGCGCCCTATAGTCTATCACTTATTGAGTTTATAAGGTTTGGCTGATTGTAGAGCGTTTCCTTGGGTACATACATTAGTTCGTATGGATTAGACATATGTTTGTCTAAGCACATTGCTGCAAGCGCAACTGTGTCCCATGAGGGAGGAAATGTCGAACGAAAGACTTGCGAACAACAACCAACAAGGAGAACAACAATCATGAAACGTCATACGTTTCTGATCATTGCGGTATTACTGCTGACCGCATTGATTGCAGTGACGAGCAGTGCTCAGTCTGCGGGTTGGGAGGACAAGATCGCTCCGGATCTCATGGCCACCATGTCCACAATGGAGTCACAGAGCGTCGCCGGCGAGGTAACGTTCATGATCGACTTCGGTTCGGAGATGTGGCCGCAAGCTGAGCTTGATCGCGCGAAGGGCGTGCGGAACTGGGATGAGCGAGGCGAATACGTTTACCAAACGCTCGCTTCCGCTCGTGTCGTCCGCGAGAAAGTGATAGCAAGTGCTGGACTACAGGCCAACTGCTTTCTGGCTAGCAACATCTGCCAGGTTAGTGGCGGCAGCATGCAGATTCAGGCTGCTGCTGAGCTCAGCGAAGTGGCTTACCTTCGGCTGCCGGCTGTCGTGCAGCTCGATCCGATCGAGTACATCGCTGCCGCCGGCGCTGATAGCGAAAACGTCGACGACGTCCAGTGGAACCTTGCCGCAGTGAGGGCCGATGAAGTCTGGCCGCTGGGGGTGATTGGGACTGTTGTTGTCGTCATGAACAATGATACTGGTGTCGATATCACTCACTCGGCGCTGGCCGCAAAGTATCGCGGTAACAGCACTGGTAGCAACGACTACAACTGGATTGATCCGTCGGATGTGTGCGGTGGAACCATCTGTGACAATGACGGGCACGGCACACACACGATGGGAACCATTGTAGGCGACAACATCGGCATGGCTCCTGGGGCAAAGTTCATTGCGGGGAAGGGCTGCGAATACAGCTCCTGCTCTGAATATGCCCTCCATTCGGTTGCAGATTGGGCAGTAGCCCCGACGCGGATGGACGGTTCATCGCCACGCCCCGACCTTCGTCCTC
>MEVD01000023.1:0-24141 GCA_001772865.1 candidate division WWE3 bacterium RIFCSPHIGHO2_02_FULL_38_14
AGTGGAAATAATAATGCAGATGCTATATCTCTTTTTTATTTAGGTGATTATGTTTTTCTTGGCCGGGCTATTTCCGGTGGAACTGAATTATATGCAATTGATGTATCAGTTCTTTCATCTCCTAGTTTGTGTAACAATTGCCAGCGGGATTTGGGAGGAAGTGTTAATGACATAAAAATTGCTGGGAATTATGCCTATCTGGCATCAACAAGTAATTCGCAAGAACTTCAGATAGTAAATATAGGAAATCCAACATCATTAAACGCTGAAAGTGTTATCTCAGTAAATCTAAACAACGGAAACAGCGGAAACAATAATGCCGATGCAGTTTCAATAGAAGTCTCAGGTAACTCTTTATTTATGATTAGAGACGGTGGCAATGAGTTTTTGGAGTTTGATATAACTAATCCTGCCAACCCAACTGTTTTGGGATCGGATAACGATCTCACCGGAACACCAACGAACATGGTTATTGTTGGCGGTTATGCTTACGTTACCACCACAGATAATAATGCAGAACTGCAAGTAATAGATTTAAGTACCAGAAATGTAGTTAATACATTAAATTTAGACGAAGGAAATGACGCTTCGGATGCATTATCCGTTTATTATCCAGGAAATAACAGGATTTTGGTTGGTAGGAATTCTAGCCAGGCTCCGGAACTTTATTCAATAAATATTTCATCGCCTGCTTCTCCTACAATTTCCGACACAGCTGAAATAGGAGACTCGGTAATTGATATATCATTCGGAAATGATTTTATTTTCATTGCAACTGATAATAATTCAAGTGACCTTCTTATACTTGACGGAAGTAGTTTAGATAATATTTCAGATTTAACTGTACTAACCCCGGCTCTGGGATTTTTAGATATTTCTAATTCTCCTGTTGAGTTATTATACGAACCTCTTCTTGATAGATTATTTGTTGCTTCATCAAATAATAATGCCGAGTTAGAAATTGTGAGACCTCAATAAATTAGTATTAAAAAGTAAATTTAATAAATGAAAACACAAACAATACATTATAAAAACAAGAACGGGTTTACTCTTATAGAGTTGATATTATATATAGGGCTTGTCGGAATAATACTTAGCGGAATTATTTTTTTCACTTGGAATATAATATTTGGAGGAACTAAATCAAACATTCAGCTGTTAGTTAACCAAAATATCCGTTTTGCTTCAAAAAGAATATCCTATGAAATCAGAAATGCTTCTAATATAAACTCCGTTTCATCAAATGATTTATGCTTAGCTTCATCTGATTTATCAAGAAATCCTACCAGAATTTATACATCCGGCAGCGACTTGAGAATTGCCTGGGGCGGCGGATCAAATGACTGCACTGGTATGTTGAATGATGAACTATTAAATAACTCAGGATTTGTTTCCTCTGTATTAACTTTTACTGACAGATCAGTAATCGGTTCCTCACAAAATATTGAGTTTACAATAAATATCACTTCTGATTCCGAAAGACAAGAATGGCAGCACTCGCAAGTTTATACAGAATCTGCAGAAATGAGATTAGACCAATGAAATCAATAGATGAGAAAGGCTATATAGCTGTAACATTAATTTTAATAGTAATATCAGTAGTTTTTGTTATTGGAACATCAGTTTCGGTATTATCTATTAATGATATTCAAATGTCTTTGGCAAATAAAAACGGGCTGGATGCATTAAATATTGTAGAAGGATGCGTAGAGAACTCACTACTAAATTTGAATGAAGACAATAACATACCATCAAGTATTTCCCTTCCCGAAGGCAATTGTTCTGTTACAATTAATTCACAAAACGGTAATGACTGGGATTTTACAGTTCAAACCACAATTAAGAGTTATTCTAAAAGCATAAGGGTTAATGCCACACGGGCAACAAATGTACTAGTTACAGCATGGACAGAAAATTAAAATTTAAAAAATGAATCTATTAAACAGAAAAAGAGCCGTAATTTTTATATCAAATAATGTTGTGAGAGGTGTAAAAATCAATTTAAGAAATTTGAGTATTACCGGTGACAGTTATGAATCTGTATGCAATGAAAATGATTTTTCGGGTTGTATAACAGAGGTTATTTCCAGGTTAAAAACAAAGGAAATTGATCTCCTTTTGGACGATCAGCTGTGTTATATATTGAGTTTTTCATTAGAAAAAATACATGATAAACGATACGAGCGAGCTGATGTATTTAAACAGGTTCAAAAACACATTCCCGAGGTATTAAACGATTACGACTGGGATTATAGAATAGTAGGTGAGGTGGAAAACAAAACTTCAATTTTAGTATTCGCGCCTATAAAAACAAAATTTCAAAAAATAGCTAATGCTATTTTAACCAGCAAATGCACAGTTAGGGCTGTGGAACCTGTTTCATTGGCCAAAACAAGGAATGAAGATCCTTTTTTAGGTATATCTTTAAAAACCGATATAAAAGGCATTGATTCGCAAATATTAAATATCACTTTGGACCAATTCATTCCAAAAGAAGAAAAAGAACTAAAATTGAAAATGAAAAATACTATAATCATAATAACAGTTTTATCTTTTACTGTTTTGATCCTTGGTATCATTTATTTTTTATCTAAAAGTCTTTTTGAAACTAGAAATTCGAGGATAAATTCTGATAGAGCTATCTCGGAAAATGAAAACCTGCAGATTGAGAAACTGGAAAATTCAGAAATAATTGAATCTACAGAAACTACATCTTCAGAAACATCCTTGCCAGAAACATCAGAAATTAAAATTGACAGGTCATACTATTCTTTGCAAATTCTTAACGGCACCGTGAGAGTAGGTTTAGCTGCTAAAGTTTCGGATTTATTAAAAACTAATGAATTTGTAAAGATAGATGTTGGCAATGCTGATAAAAATAACTATGAAAATACTGTTATTAGAATACTTACTGATAAAAACCCCGAACAATTAAAAACGATACTTACGAAAATTATAGGTGAATATGAACTCTCCTCAAACCCATTGAATTCAGAAAATAATTATGATGTAATTATTATATTAGGTAATGATTTAATTATAGGAGAATAAATATGCCCCATATAAATAAGAAAACTCAGACAGGCTTTACTTTGATAGAATTGCTTGTCGTTGTTGGAATAATTGCCCTGTTAGGTACGGTAGTTATAGTAGCTTTGAATCCCGTTAGGAGATTCGCGGATGCCAGAAACTCCAGACGCTGGGGTGATGTTAACAGCATTTTAACAGCTGTTCATGAGTATATAGTTGATAATGATGGAGCATTGCCTACCGGACTGGCAACCTCTCAGGCGGCTACTGAGCTGGGTTCCTGCGGAACATGCGATAACTTATCGACTCCATTGGCACCTTACTTAAGATCAATGCCAACAGATCCTGACGGTGGAACAGCCGCTAATACGGGATATTTTGTTGAAGTTAACGCAAATAATATCATAACAATCTCTGCAGCGAACGCCGAAAACAGCGAAACTGTAGAAGTGTCCAGATAAAAGTATTAAAAGTTTTATTTTGGATTATATAAATATTAATTTTAAAGCCAAAGACTTTTCAATAATAAATTTATTAGTTCTGTTGTCTAAATTAATCTAAAGTTGTAGATTTATACTTATATGCAGAAAAATATATTAATTGTTGAAGACGACAAATTCTTACTTAGGGTTTATGGCGCAAAGTTTAACAGAGATGATGTAAAAGTCACGCTTCTGGAAGACGGGAGCGAAGTTTTGAACAAGGCTAAGGAACTGCACCCTGATTTGATATTACTGGACCTGATTTTACCTAAAAAGGACGGTTTTAAGGTGTTGGAAGAGTTAAAAACTGATCCTAAGACAAAAGAAATTCCGGTAATAGTTATTACACAGCTCAGCCAAGATGAGGATATCGCGAAAGCTAAAGCTTTAGGTATAGTTAAATATCTAGTTAAGTCAGAAAGCTCGCTAAAGGAAATAAAGGAAGTTTTGGAAGAATATCTTTCTAATGCGTAGAAATACCTTAATAATTAGTAGCCATTAAAGTGAAAGAAAATAGCAATAACCAGGAAATAATATATAGTTGGGAAACTACACCTGAAATAGAAAAACAAATAGCATTTAAAACACTTCCCGTTTTAGTATTTTGTTTATTTTCGTTACTGCTATTGGCGTTTTTCGGCATTAATCTTGTAGATAGCTCAGAACCTTTACAAATTACATCTTTTGTAAATATTATTAAAAAATCATTAGCCAATGATTATAATGACCCATTATCCAGTTTTGTTAATATTCTGCTAATTTTTATATTTATTGTAGGTTTTGTTTATATTATTCATATAATTTTTGTTATTGTTAGAAGTTTCAAGTCAAAATTTAACATGGTTTTTATAATTACAAAAGGAGGCCTTAAAGTAATTGATCATGCTAATGAATCCAAGTTTTATGACTGGAATACATTAAAGTCTTTTACGCATACTGAAATGTATAACGTTCACATATTTAATGTGTATCGAAAACTAGTATTTCCACTTAATTATCTTTTTCCTGTAAAAATACGTTCTATGGAAGCACAAAATGCTGCAGTTGTTATGTATTTAAGACGGTTTATACTTAATGATGAAAAAACGAACATAAATAAAAAATGGTTGAATTTTATAATTATATGTGTTGTGGCTGGCGCATTATTAGGATTAGTTTATGGAATTCTTCGTAAATAATGATTGATATTTTATGTTTAAAGCCAAAATATCTACGACGAATAGCTTTTTTAATTATTATCTCCACTACTCCTCTTAGTAATCACTAAAGTGTATTTATTTCCTGATTCATCATCAAGTATTGTGTAATCCATCAATTTATGTTTTATTTTCATATTTTCTAAGCTGCTAATAATAGTACTATCTACTTCATAATAGTAATTTAGGGGGAAAATATATGCTTTACCTCCTTCTTTTAATATGCGCTGAGTTTCATCCCACAAAACTTCAAAACCAGTTTCATCTAACTCAGCGAATACATGCGCTGAAATAGACCATGATGCAACCATTCTGTCAAAAGAAGCATCTTTAAATGGTAACTGAGGAAATACTGCTTCCAAAACGTTGGATGATTCAGTTCTTTTATGTAACCTGATCTCTTCTATCCAGCTTTTAGTAGCAGAAGCAATTTCTTTGTTCTTTTCCGCTTCCGGCAATCCTTTGAGGTCTGATTCCAATGCTTTAACTTTTGGTTCGATAATATTTTTCCAATCTAACGTGTCTCTGAAACCTCTTTCACCATAAACACCTTCATACCAAGCGTAAGTCTTTAACGATCCAAGCTTATCTAAATTATCATCATAATTATATGAATCACCAGGCTCTGAAGAAGCTTGTTCTTTCTTTTCTAATTCATTTTTATAAGTAGTTTCTATGTATTCACGTGATTTTTTCCATGCTTCCGCAGCTGAAAGATATTCTTCATCAGTTACTGCCGCTTCCGACAAAGAATGAGCATGTTTTACAAGGTCTAAAAAAGATGTTAACCATTCAAAATCATCATGTTCAAGCTGGTCTTTATTTTCATCATTAAAAATATCATTAAGTAGTTCTATAAGATAAGTACCTTTAAATTTTATATTATCTCTAAAATTCTTTTCATCAAATATAAAAGAGGCAACTTCTCCGTACTCATAGTCGATTATTGTTAAATTACTGCCGTGCGACTGGTCTAATTCCGTGCCCATTTTTTGCCATGGATCGCCAATGTATAGTATTTTTGAATCTTTAGGAAACATTTCTTCAACTGGAATACCGGTTTCTTCTTCGATTTTTTTCGGTGTTCTACCTGTTAATGCTTTCCCTATAGGATCAACTTCAAATACAATATCAGCTACCTCTTGGCTTTTATTTGGTTTCTCTTTAGAGTCTAAATCCACATCTGATCTTTTAAACAATTCATCAAGTACATCATCTGTTATGTATTCTGATCTTGGTAATCTTGTTATGGCCATAACGATATAATATTCCAAATCTTAATCTGGGGTGGCCTAGGGGAATCGAACCCCTGGCATCCTCCTCCACAGGGAGGCGTTCTACCGCTGAACTAAGGCCACCGTGTTAACAAAATCCCAGTATAACAATCAAAAGACATGAAAATTATAGCATAGTAATAGGCTGAAATTGAGGGTGTTATATAGATTTTGTTATGTACCAAACACCGAAATCAAGGAATCTGTCTGCAGCTGTAAAAGTGTATTTGTCTCCGATTCCTTTTATATATTTGTTCATGTAATACTTTATATATGGGTGGTAAAGAAATATTGCAGGCACTTGTTCATCCACAACTTTTTGAAATTCGCTGTAGTGAGTTAAACGCTTATCGTTGTCTATTTCATTTCTTCCTTCTTCCAAAGCTCTGTCTGCACGGACTTGTTCAAATCCGGACAAATTGAGCCCGGGGGGGTCTTTTTGAGTTGAATGCCAATTTACATATCTGTCGGGATCTCTCCCAATTTCCTGACCATAAAGTAAAACTTCAAAATTTCTCGTTTCAATTATCTCTTTCTCAAATCTATCAGGATCAACGGTTTTTATTTTAATGTCCATATTTAATTTTTCTTCCCAGAACGCTTTTATTCTTTGAGCTACTTCTATTAGAGATTTCACGTCCGGAACAGTAATAGTTAATGCATTTTGTAAATTTTCTTTATAGTCTTTATCATAATAATCTCCTCCCGTTTTCTTATCCGTAAAAACATTTCTGCTAATTGGGCCAATGGCTGAAATTCCTTTATCATATGCAATTTCCTGAACATGCAAAGCTTTTCTTAATTTTTTTCTAAATTCAACATCTTTAAAGTTTTCATTTTTTAAATTAAAGTATATTGCGTAATAAACGCTCTGCAGAGGGAAATTCCTTTCCTCAAAGTTTTCAAATTCGTAATCCTGACTTGATATAAAACCGTCTATTTCTCCCAATCTGGCGGCCGTGACTACTTCTTCTTCATTTGGATAATATTTGAAGATAAGTTTTCTAATCTCCTGTGATTGGTCAAGGTTTAGTAAAATTATCTGTTTGTAAATAGGGCCGCTTTCTTCTACTGATAGAATTTTAAATGCTCCATTGGAAATAGGTTTTAGAGGATTCTGTTCTTCTTCCGAGTTTATTTTCATTATTCCCTTAGTAAACAAACTTAAAAAAGGAGAAAATTTGTTAGGTAAAATATATCTTACGGTTAAATCATCTACTTTATCAGTAGCAACTCCGAATAATTCAGGAGATTTAAATGAAGTATATATAAGATCATCAGATGTTATAGGAGATCCATCTGTCCAAGTCTGCCCCTCTTTCATTTTTATTGTATATATAATACCGTCATCAGAAATTATCCAGCTGTCAGCCAAATCCGGAACAAGAGATCCGTAAATATCATATTTAAAAAGACCTCGGTAAATTAAACTTGATATAGTTTTATCAGTTTGAGTTTGGGTCTGATGAGGTAAAAAAGACCTGGGTTGTCCTATTACACCTTCCACATAATTAGTTGATGGGCTTATAGCTAAAATAAATGCTGCTATTTCGTATATTATTTTTTCTAAAATATTCATAAAATTAAATTAAACTTTTATGTGTAAGAATTTTTGACAAATAGATTTTAACAGAAACTGTCCCTAATTGCTTTTTTGCTGTTGTTACTGGTAAAATGACTAGGTATTATTGTACCTTTAAAGGCTTGCTGAAGCGTAAAACGCTACACCAAGGTACGCCAAGGCCCCGTCGTCTAGCGGTTAGGACATCAGGTTTTCATCCTGAAGATCGCGGGTTCGATTCCCGCCGGGGTCACCAAAAAGGAAATCGAAAGTGGATTGGGCTCAGCGCTGCAAAGGCATAATTCAAATTCGCCGAGAGCTGCCGCAAAAAAGAATGAAGAAAAACGCAAAAATTTTAAAGAACTTTTTATAAAACTTAAATGGCCGCTCTGGTTGTAGTCAACTCGGATTGCTCCAAATTGTCCAAAGCGGCCACTAAAAAAGCAATCCGAATCAAGTTGACTACAGTTACAATATATAAGCTCGTAAAAAAGAATTCAATAGTCATTGGTTCCAATAAGGCCTGAAAGTTGATAAAATTCCTACATATGTGGGTTAATGTAAAAGCAGAAGAGATAAAAGAAGTTATAAAAACCGTGAATAAAAACCACGGTACGAGTTATGAGTTGCTCGATCGCTTCGATAAGGGGGAATGGGGGGCATACCGTATTGCTGAGCCTGGTAAAAAACCTGTAGTTTTGAAGTTTTTCACCGATCTTTCATACACAAATATCGTTGATGATGACCCCGAACTGGCCAAGAATATTACGAACAGATTACTTTCACTGGATTATCCTGTACCAAAGTACATTTATTCTGGGCGAATTGGTAAAGGTCTTTACTGGGTACAACAAGAGTTACCTGGTAAGCCGTTGTGGCAAAATCCGACTGTTGAACAAATAGAAAAAGTACTATCTTTTTTATCACTCCAAAAAAACCATGCGATATCTGAAAAACAAAATTATTCCTTAATTATTAAAGATACCGTATTTAGTAACAGGCTTGGTGGTTTGAGATCAATCCAGAACTATTCGCCCGAAATGCGTGATTTCTTAGATAACTTAACCTTTTCTGTGAAGAACTTAGAAGCTCTTTCATTGCCAAAATCCGATATTGTTCATGGAGATTTTTCCTACCATCAAGTTATGGTTGATGACGAAGGAAAAATTACTGGGATTATTGACTGGCAGGAAGCTGGGTGCGGCGATTGGCTCGTTGATTTAACAAGATTAATATACAGCTTGCACGACAGACCCCATTTAGCAAATCCAGTAATCAAACATGTAAAAGAAGAAGACTTACCGAAAATAAAGCTCTACACAGCATTCACTACAATTGAGATGTTGTTGTGGCCAATTCAACAAAATCAAATAAATATTGAAAATTCTTTTAATAAGGCTAAAAGTGCAGTCAATTTTGTATTTGTAAAAAATTGTACGTATTAGCTCTTTTTGGATAAAATAAAGGCGTTTGCGAAGCGAACGCAAAGTCGCGCGCGCTGAAAATAAGCTAGGCCGCAGGCCGAGCTTTAAGATGGTGCGGCGGCTGGTGCGGTCAGCCGCCGCTACCTTTGAAATACATTCGAATTTGTTCAAAAACGTTCACCATAAAATTAAAAAAACTTATCCTTGACCTATAAAGATAAAAACATCTATCATTGATGGTGATGAATTATCCTAAGCTATTTCAAAATAAAATCGTTATGATTTTAGTATTATCTTTTTTAGTAGTTGCTGCGTTTTCTCTCTCTATATTAATAAGACAGGAACAATCTTTAAAATCCGTTCCGATGGTTGAAAAAAAAGATGGAGTTATTGAAATGAAAAAGGCATTGGTAGACGGAGCTCCGGTTTTTCCTATATTTCCGGATTCTGCAATTCATAAATCATATAAAAAAACTGTGGATGAAAAAATGGAATTTCTTGTGATATATGAGGTGGATGAGGAAGTACCCGTAATTGTAAGCTGGTACAATAAAAATGCTGCAGTTTCCGGATGGACCGTAGTACAAAATTCCGACTTTCCCGACGCTAAGGATGAACAGATTCTTCTTTTAAGAAATAATAAATATAATTTAACATTAGTTGTTAAAGATAATGAAACTGATGGTAAAACACTTATTTCCACGGAGTTTCTTCCATTATGAAAAAAACATTTTTTATTTTTGTTGTTTTTTGGGTGTCGTTTTATTTTAGAACCAAAGTATTTGCTCAAACAGTAGATCCGGTGATAGTAGCGGGAGGTGATATTGTCTGTAATAATTTAAACACAAACTATAGTAGCACTACTTGCCATCAAAAATTTACCGCAGACACTATTTCCTGGATAAATCCCACTGCAGTTTTAACTTTAGGAGATAACCAATATCCTGATGGATTATTAACGGATTATTATAATTATTACGATAAAACCTGGGGTTTATTTAAAAACATCACATACCCATCACCTGGCAACCATGATTACCACACATCCGGCGGTTCGGGGTATTATTCTTATTTTGGTGAAAGAGCAGGAGATCCTACTAAAGGTTATTATAGTTTCGATATTGGCAGCTGGCATTTAATTTCTCTCAATGGAGAAATTGATCATTCAACAGGTTCTCAGCAGGTAGCTTGGTTAAGACAGGACTTAGCAGCCCACAATAATGTCTGCACTTTAGGTTATTGGCATGAACCCAGATTTAGTTCGGGAAGTCTTCATGGAAGTAACTCAGGTGTTGCTCCTCTTTTCCAAGCAATGTATGACTATAAAGCAGATGTGGTTCTTAACGGCCATGACCATTTATATGAGAGATTTGCTCCCCAAAACCCATTTGGTGTTAAAGAAGAAAGCAGAGGTGTTAGAGAATTTGTTGTAGGTAATGCTGGGAAAAGCTTATATAGTTTTGGTTCTTATCTTCCTACCAGTGAAAAAGGATATAATGGTGGATACGGTGTTTTAAAACTAACACTGCACCCAACTAGTTATGATTGGCAGCTAATAAAAGATGATCCGGCTCACACTGTTATTGATTCAGGTTCTGGAACTTGCATTGGAGCCGAGCAAGTTAGCCAGACACCTACTCCTACCCCGACATTAACACCTACCCCATCTTTAACTCCAACTCCTACACCAACGTTAACACCAACCCCAACTGCAACTCCCACGCCTACTCCTTCACAAACGTTTACACCTATTCCTATAGGAGGCGGTGATGCCTGTGGAAACGGTAATGTAAATATAGAAGATTTAAAATGTGTACTTCAAAATTGGCTTGCAAAACTTAATAATTCTGTAGATCAGTTTCAGGATGGGAGAATTAATGCTTTAGATTTTTCAGTAGTTCTTAAATCTCTAAAGGCCGGTGTAACTCCAACTTCAATGCCGACGCCAACATCCTCACTTACACCGACTCCAACTCCTTTACCCGAACTTACAAACAAAATTACTTATACGGCTTCAAGTATAGACTTTGCAAATCCGGAACGTGGTTTTATGAAACAATCTTCAGTTTTTGTTGACCAGACATTAGATTTAGCAAAAGTAAGAGCTCTGCAGCCTTCAGATACTTTGGTATGGATTTATTTCAGACTTGATAACTATAGAGATCAACGTGATGATTATGGTGTTCAACCGCTTACCGATTATCATGGAAAACTTTTAGATCAAGCAGCATTAAATACAATAGAAAAAGTTTTTGACACTGCGAGAGACCGCGGCTTAAAACTTGTTATTCGCTTCGTTTATAATCCCGGACCTAAATCATCATCTGATCCTTTAAAAGTTAACCCCGATGTCCCTCTTAGTCTAGTACTTGACCATATTGAACAGCTAAAACCTGCTTTGCAAAATAATATGGATGTTATTGCCGCTATGCAGGCAGGGTTTGTAGGCCATTGGGGAGAGTGGCACAGTTCTAAATATCTTAATAATCTTGAAAGTAGAAAAAAAATAACTGACACACTGCTCACTGTGCTTCCTTCAGAACGAATGATTTTGTTGAGATATCCAAGATATGAACAGGTATTCTACGGAGGACCTATTCCAGAAGCTCAGGCTTTTACAGGTACAAATTTAAGCAGAATCGGGATACATGATGACGCATTTTTAAAAGACGACACTGACGACGGTACATTTAAATCAAATGCCGCGGGTACTAAAATATCTACATATTGCGATAATTCTAGTGTAGGTGAAACACAATGCTGGAAAAACTTTGTTTATCAAAACAGTAGATATTCTCCTTTTGGCGGTGAAGCAAGCTATGATAATCCCCCCAGAACTTCATGTTATAGCACTGATGTTTCTTCTCCCGGTGCTATTGCACAAATGGAAAATATGCACTGGTCATTTATTAATAATGGATTTAACACAACAGTACTTAACAGATGGGTAGACGAAGGATGTATGCCTGATATCCGAAGGCGATTGGGATATAGATTAGAGATAAAAGAAGCATTCCTGCCCGAAAAACTTTTACCCGGGAATTCCTTGTCAGTAAGCGTGAGCTTAAAAAATTCAGGTTTTGCTTCAATGTATAATTTCCGTCCCGTATACTTGGTTTTACAAAGCAACAACAACAGGTATGAGCTCAAATTGGATAATATTGATCCTCGAAAATGGGAGTCCGGAAAATCTTATGTGATCAACTCCAGTGTAAATCTTCCAATTAGTGTTGTACCTGGAACATACAAATTAGCCTTATGGATGCCGGATTCATCGGATAGTTTAAAAAACAAACCAGCTTATTCTGTTAGATTTGCAAACTTTGATATCTGGGATGAAGTACTTGGTTTTAATATTTTAGATCCTGATATTCTTGTTCAATAAAATGAATAAATTATATCTTAGTAAAAATTCAATAATAGTTACGGTACTTACAGTTTTTTCTATGCTGCTTGCCGGAGGTTTTGTATTTTTTAATAGAAATAAATTATTTGTAAAAGGAGTTACCTCTATTTCTCCGAGCGCAGTTTTGACATTTTCTCCTAATACAATTAATACTGCACCAGGTTCAAGTTTTAATGTGGTAGTTAACCTTAATACCGGAGGAGTGGGAGTTGTAGGTACAGACTTATTAATTAGATTTAATAAGGATTTGCTTTTATTAGAAGATATTTTAGTTTCCGGCAACAGTATATTAAAATCAGTTTTGCCAGTAACTTCTAGCGGTGCATTCAACAGACAACTGGTACTGGCTTGCGCTAACACTGGAAGCCACAACGGATCAACTTCTGCATGTTCAAGAGGCGCGGGTATAATTCAGGTTGGCCTTGCTGCATACGACTGGTCGAGCAATACTACAACGGGTATGTATACCGGTAACTTTCCCGCAGCTACCCTTTCATTTAAAGCGAAAAAAACCGGACAATCCAGCATTAGATTTATACCTACTGAAGGAGTTACAAATACAAATTTCACAACAACAACTGACTCAAATGTGGTGGCTATTCCGACAGGAGGCGATCCATTAGATGTTTTAATTACCCCAAAATCCAGAGTAAGAGTAAATGTAGATGATTTAACTCTTATAACCACAACTCCTTCTCCTACGCCGACTCCAACACCTACTGATGCAAATACTGTTTCACTTTACCCTGTTGCAGACACTTATGTAACATCAGCCGAGCCTAACAAGAACAGAGGAAAAACCACATCTTTACATATAGACGGATCACCGGTTGAAATTACATACATGAAATTTGATCTGGAAGCATTAGCAGGAAAGAATATTAATACAGCTAGACTAAAAGTAAGAGTAACTAATTATTCACCGTCTGATTACAATGTTAAAAGAGTACCAAATACCTCCTGGAAAGAAAACGAAGTTACTTATAATAATAAGTTGGATATAGGAGCCATAATATCAACTTTTGCCGGAGCTGATGCAGGAACATGGATTGAAATTGATATAACAAATTTCGTGAAAGACCGAAAAGGATCATTAATGTCTTTAGGTTTTGACGGAAGCGGAAGCAATGGTTTAGATTTTAATTCCAGGGAAAGCGGAGAATCAAACTCTCCAAAATTGGAAATTACATTTAATTAACATATTTACCTGATCCGCCGCGTTTCTGCACGACGGATCGATTTATACATCTCTTAAATGACCTTTTGATGATATCTTTGATGTTTATCGGCTGATACTTTCTGTTTTTCAGCTAAATACCTTATAGCTGATATATTTGAAGGATAATCCATATAAGGAGGCATAGCCAGAAATCCTAGCCTAATAATATTATCTGTAACTTCTATGCTTTCTTTGATAATTAATGTATTTGGATTTCCATAGTGATCGCTTATATTTACTGAGTAATCCAGTAATTGTAACTCGCTGTGTGTTGTTAATCCCGCTACAACTTTATTATGATTGATATTTTCCGACATTGTTAAACTCAAGTTCCCTGCGTAAATATACTCATTATTTGCAGGATGTCCCGGAAGGTAAATTCTATTCATTTTAGATTTAACTCCGGTAAGTATTTCTACTTCACGCCCGGAAATATAATCAATACTAATCATTTGTTTATCTGAAGTAGTTTTATTATGATAACCATAGATTTCCATCGGATTTTGCATGCCTGCATTTGCTAAAGCTTCAATTATTCTTAGTGTAGAGATTGCAGAACAACACGGGATTCTTAAATATTTAGACTCCGGTTCCCTTAGACTTGGATAGTATAACTCAGCAGCATATAATTTTTCACCGCTTTGAATTACAGCCGGTATTCCAAGCTCTTTGTATTTAATAACATTTATTTCTCCTATACCCTTAGTTGAGCAATCTAATATAACATCTGTTTTTCCTAGCAGATTTAAATCTATCTCTTCAATGGATCTATATAACAGAGTATTCGATAAATTTGAGACTTTATTATATTCGGGCTCTACTACATATAAAACATTGATGTCGTTAATGTGTTTAAGCCATTTTAAGAATCTGGAACCAAAATGACCATATCCTACCACACCTAAATTAATACTATTGTATATGTTTTTATTCATATACTCCTTTCTAAGCAATAACAGCCGAAAGCCGGAATTAAAAAACCGCCTCTCGGCGGTATAAGCTTGAATAGAAAATAATTAAAAGCCCTACTAGCCGACTTTAGCGGTATTAAATCCAAAAAAGAATTTAAATTTATTTAAAGTAGAACTGTTCATAAAGTATTCAATAAATCTAATATAATTATTATTTGTTGTCAATCGTATTTATTTTTAGGATTTTGAAAAAAACATTCTGCTGAATTTTAATCCTTTTTCAAGAAGAGTAATATCAAAGTTCTCATTTATCCCGTGCATATTGCAGTCATCGTTTCCCAATGAAACCAATAATGTATCTTTCCCTAAAACATTTTTAAAATCAGTTACAATAGGAATGGCTCCTCCTACAGGTTTTTTATATACTTTAGTACCAAATGCCCGTTCTAATAATTTTGCTACATTATCGGCCATTTGTGATTCAACATTTATTTTTATAGGATTATGAACATGCGCGAATTCTATATAATATTCCACATATTTAGGAGTATTGTTTTTTACATATACTTCAAATATTTTTATAACATCTAATGCTTTTTGTGAAGTTACAATTCTAAAATTCAGCCTTGCCTCGGCGGAAGAAGGAACTATATTAGAAAATCCCTCATCGATATATCCTGATTTAAAACCTGTTATTTGAATGGTCGGACGGCAGCCAATCTGAGTAAAAAAATCAAAATCAGGTTCAGTTAAAAGTGTTTTTACACCTGTATTTTCGATCATATTTTGGCTCAACTTTGTTAATTCTCTATTATCATTCATTTGCTTATCATTAATTTCATCAACATTATCGTAAAACCCTTGAACATTTACTCTGTTTTCCTGATCATATAGTTTGGAAACGAATTTAGAAAGTTCGTATGCGGCATTTGGTACAGCACCGCCAAAAATACCTGAGTGTAGATTGTTATTAGCCGTTTTAAATTCCAGTTTACAACTAAAACCTCCCCGTAGAGAATATTCTAAAACTGGATTTTGACCTAATATTTCCCCGTCTGAAACAATTATATAATTACAGGCTAGCAAATCTTTATTATCTTTTATTATTTCCGGAAGATCCTCATTAGAAGTTTCTTCATTTCCTTCAATTAAAAACTTAACATTGTATTTAAGGTTATTTTGCTTAATAAGCTCTAAAACGGTAGATATATGTATTAATATCTGACCTTTATTGTCTACAATACCGCGACCGTATATTCTGCCATCTTTCTCTAAAAGTGAAAACGGTTCTGCATACCAACCATCCTCTTGATTTGCAGGCTGAATGTCGTAGTGGCCATAAACCAATATGGTTTCAAAAGCCGGATCAGTTTCATAATTAGCTGAAATAACAGGATTACAGGTTTTTCCTTCCAATATTTGAACGTTAAATCTGTTTTCTTCAAATAATGTTTTAAGCCAATTTACGGATTTCTGAATTTCTGGCTGAAAGTTTTGATCAGTTGAAATGGATTTAAACTTTAGAAATTCCACTAATTGCTTCTTATAAGTATCATAAATCATAAAGCGATTATAGCCAAAACAAGGAATTTATACCATAACTAAGCTCTAATAGGATTATTTCAATTTAAATAACTTCTTTAATTCACTTTTAGCACGCTTAGTTTTTACAATCCTTAACCAATCAAGATTGGCATTGACATTATTGGAAGTCTTTATTTTAATACAGTCTCCGTCATTTACTTTATAATCTAAAGGCACCAGCTTATTGTTTACAAAACCTGAATTACATTTTTCTCCTATACTGCTATGCAACGAATAAGCAAAGTCAATAATTGTTGACTCTCTTGGAAGTTCTACGATATCTCCTTTTGGAGTAAAAGCATACACATATTTTTTAAATGTATTAATAACCGACTTTTTTTCAATCCTGGCATCTATATCCCAATTCTGCAAATCTTTAAATAAAAAAGGGTTTTCTTTCATATACTCTTTGAATTTTCTGTTTAACAAAGACTTTTCCCCTCTATATGCGATTTTATATAACAAATGAGCTGCCTGACCGTATTCGTTAAATTCATGCATTTCATTTGTTCTAATTTGTACTTCAGCTTCTAGATTCTTAGAAAATCTAAATGAATTGTGAATTGATTTATATCCGGTATTTTTGGGATTTTGAATATAATCATTATACAAATCATTATAGAAAGGCCATACTTCCTTTAGAATATTTTCTACCGAATAGCAATTTTCTATAGTATCCACAATAATTCTAAAACCCACGACATCTCTTATAGGCACATTAACTTTAGAATATTTTTTATAAATTCCGTATTTATGTTTTATTCTATAACTTAATTTACAAGGTATGTTTTTTTCTCTAAAAATTTCATCCAAAAATGCTTTGATTTCACTTATTTCCGGTTCCCAAAAATTTATTTTTGTATTTATTTCTTTTTCAATTTTAAAATATTCTTCTGGATTAAGTATTTTAAATGCATCGTCTTCAATTGTTGCTGCAAGTTTAGTTAATCCCACAACTCTTGCTAGGGGTGAATACAGATATAAAGCACGGTCTCCGATGTATTCTCGTTTTTCTTTATCAAATACAAAACACGTTTCAAGATTCTCAACTCTGTTAACAAGTCTTAAAACTAAGCTCCTTATATCTTCTGCAATATTTACATATAGCTGTGTCAAATACGCTTCGTTTGAAGATAGCGGGGAATTCTTTTCAACTTTGATGTTTTTAATTCTATTATGGTTTTGAAGAATATTTAAAGTTTCCTGCCCAAATTCCTTTTTAATTATTTCTTCGTATTTATTTTCAAACTCAAGTGTTCTATGCAATATAGCTGCATTTTGAGTCATTTGCTCTCTAATACCTGTGGATTTTAAAAGATTTTGAATGGATTTCACATGACTAAAATAGTCTTCCCCTCCCAGGCGATATTTGTTTGCTAAACTCTCTTCTGCAATTGTTAACGCTTTATCTGTTTTTCCCATAAAAAAAATCCCCTTTGGGGGATCTCCTTTTAAAAAATCTTGATTTATTCCCCCTAAAGACGCATTAAATAGGCATAGGTAATGCCGTTAATAAGTAAAATATTAAATTTAATGCCCGGTACAAAATTCATAGTGAAAATTATACCATATGTATGATTGGAACGGTTTTTATAGTAAAATATCAAGGTCTGGGAGGTCTGGGGGCGTAGCTCAGTGGTAGAGTAGCGGCCTTTTAAGCCGTCTGTCGAGGGTTCGATTCCCTCCGCCCCCACCAATAATATTTTTATTGTAAAGTTTCACTCATTTTTGTTGAAGGTAAAGTAATAGTAGATCACGAATTATTTTAGTTGAATCAGATGAATCGTAAAAACTATATTTTAGGCATTTCTATATCTGAAAATAAAATATGTCTTTTAGGAAGAATACTGTTCTTATTGCACAATTCAACATACTTGTCATCACATGACAACAGGGATGAATTAGATATTTTAAATCCCATTTTTTTTGTCCAATAAATAACGTCATCAATAATCCCACCGTTTTTAGCTTCTATTTCAACCATTACACCATATGGAAATATATCAATTGCTAACTCTATCTTATTTCCCTCAAAAATAGTTCTATACCTTTCATAACTAGAAACAACTTCAGCTTTGAGTACGTTTTCTAAAATTGCCCGCATTGACTCAGCATATTTGGGTGTAAATTCTACTTCTATTTCTTCTTCCTGCCTTATTGGAGAATTTGATTTCGGAAGTCTTCTCTTCCAGCTTAATTTTGCATAATCTTCTTTTAATCGACTTTTGTGTAATTTAACGTCGTCATATGTTATAAAACCGGTCCTTAAGCGAAGTCTGCCATCAATTTCCTTAGAATAAAAGGATTTTTCTGGATTTGGGTTATCATACATAACAGTTGTTTCAAAAAATTTTCCTTTGAATTTTAATCCAATTTTTATTGCAAGTTCGAACAATGAATTAAATTCTCTTGAAGGTAGATAATATCTTGATTCATTTTCTATTTTAATTGATTCATTTATCTTAACCACAAGCGATATTATTTAATAATTATTTATATGATTTTATCACAGATTATGAATTAAAAAAAATTACACACTATAGGTTTCTATTCTTGTAGCCAAAAATTGTTTTTTATAGTAAAATAATTTATTCACAAGATATGACTAAATATGACTTATTATTAATACCTACTGGTAGTTTTGAGCAACATGGCCCTTTATTGGGTTATGATACTGACAGTTTAATTGCTGAAACTATTACTGAAAAGGTATCTGAATATTTAAAGGTATCTAATATCAAACTCCCATGCATTCCCTATGGTATCTCCAAGGAGCATAAGGATTTTTACTTAAATGGGTCTGTACAGTCATTAAGCTATTTTAATTATATAAAGGATCTTTTTTTATCTCTAATAGAAACTTCAAATCCAAAATTAATAGCTCTTATAAATGGTCATGGAGGAAATATAAATATACTATCAGCCGTTAGTAATGACTTAAATTATGATTATAAATCAAAGGTAGTTTTATTTCATATATTCAATAAACAAGTTAATCAAAAAGCTGAAGAATTATTTAAACTAACTGATACACATGCTGGAACAGTGGAAACGTCCATTTATTATTTTCTTAAAAATATACAAAAAAACGAAATCCTTTCAAATCCCGAATATAAGAAAAAAATAACTTCTGGATTACAATTATTTCGAACAAAAGAACTCACAACTACTGGTGTAATTAACGATTCTGAAAACGTAGAGATTGACACGGATAAGGGTAAGAAATTATTTAATTTTATTGTGCAGGATTTGGCTGATAAAATATCGGAAATGTTACTAAAAATAGAAACTATTCATAAGGAGGCAAATGGATAAAAACAATTTCTCTTTCTACTTTATGAAAAATAACGAATACTTGGGCGATTGTTTTGTTATTGTTTATAAAGCAACTGCTCAGGAAATTTTTGAAGATTCTTTAACAGGGGATCATATACTATTTTTGGTTAAATTTGGTAAGCCTGTTGACACTGAGAAAATTGACTTAGACTATTTTAATTTTATAAATGTAAATAATTTTGATTTAGATAAACCTATTCTTTTAAGAATAGGTTCTGAATGTCTTTTTGGAACCTATGGAGATTCTCATTGTGATTGCGAACAACAAAGAATTAACGCTTTAAAAGCGATTAATTATAATGGACAAGGAGTTTATGTGCATATGCCTCAAGAAGGTCAAGGTAGAGGTTTACACTACAAAGCTTCTGAATTAGAACTTCAGGTTTCCGGTAGAAATCCAGAAGGTAAATATATAGGAGAAAAATCTATTAACGAAGCATATGAATTACTATTAGGGCATGATGTAATATTAGATATCAGAAGTTTAAAGATAATTAAATATATTTTCAGTACTCTTGGTCTTGATAAATTACCATATGTTTTAGTTACAAGTAATCCAAATAAAGTTGGTGAATTAGCTGGGGATTTAGAAATTATTGTACAAGGTGTTGCGGATGTTAACAGGGAAATTACTATAGATAATATCAGTGAGTATTTGAGTAAGTTATACCATAAAAACCAAGATATTAATGCTGAAGAAATGCTTAAAATTACTGACTTACTTAAAAGCGTAAACGATATTCCTATGCGTATAGTTAATATATCAGCTTTTATAAAAGAAGATATAGAAAGAGGAAGAAAACTGAATGCAGATATAAATTTATTAAAATCACTTATAGAAGAAATTGATAAAAAGACACATAACAAAAGTAATGCTATTTTAACCTATAAAAAGAATACGCGATTATTACAAGATAAATATTCAAAAAATTCCATATCCAATGAATTGGAATATTCCTTTTTGGTTGATAATGAAATATTTGAGAAATTAGTTCCAGTTTTGGGGAGAAAATACATTTACTATACTGCTTTTGAAATAAACAGGCATTTTGACTTAATAAATTCTAACTTATTAGAAATATCAGGAAAAATTCTTAAAATCAGAACAAGTTACAATATTTTAGGAATGGATACAGATTGCTCAACAAGATTTATTTATAAAACACCAACCATAAGTAATGGTAAAGATGCTTATGAAACTATAAACACGGAAATTCAGGGAGATTTAAATTTGGAACTAATGAATGCAAATCCTCTTTATTGTCAAAGTAAAGAAAGAGAAGTTGTTACACATGTGTGCAAAATATCTGAAGATTTAAATATTTTAATTAAACATTATCCTGCTTTAGGTACCGCTTTAGAAATAAAAGGTGATCCCAAGAGTGCAGAAGAGTATTACAATAAAATTAAGACACTAAACCATGTTAAGAAAGTAGATATTGAAAGTCTTTTAGATAGTTATGGTTATATACTAAAATTCTCTAAAAGTCAAAAAGAGAGTGTAATAGCTTTAGAAAAAGAAAATGCTAGAAAATACTTGCAAAAAAATATTAACATTTTAGCAAAGGTATTTTCACATACAAATAGATATATCAGGCCATGAAATCCTTACAAGAGGTAAAAATCGATCTTGAAAATCTATATAGAAAATGTTTTCCTAATACTATTCATAAAAAAATACTAGTTGCTAGTACACATCATCCATATACAAGCCCACATATTAGACTTATATCCAGTACTTATTTATTAAATAAAATACAGGATGAATACGATATAAAAATTCTTTACTGGGACTACACAAAGCCAAATCCTATTAAATATAGGGAAGAATTGATTATTGATACCGGTATTCTTAATCTTAACTCCGAACCATATTTTTTATTTGAACCGGATATTTTATATTCATTACAAAAACCCATACTTATAGATTTTCAAAAAATAGAATCCATGATTAAAAAAATACTCACAGATTTAAATAACTTGCCTAATTTTAAGAAAATAGAAAGAACCCGCTTATTCGTGTCAAGATTGAATGAACTACTTAATATATATAAATCTCTTGATTATAACGAGAATGGAACTTTATGGTCTATAAAACTATTAGCTAAAGAATTGGAATTAACCGGATTTAAAGAGGAATCTGAGTTTTTACTGAAAAATAGCATTTCAATATTTTCCTCCGAAATGTTTAAAAACTATTTAATAAATAGTTTGGAATACTTGCATAACACAGAATATAACCCTTTAAAAATATTACCTAAAGTATTTGAAGAAAAACCCTTATTTTTATACGAAGAAAACAGAGAGACGCATAAATTATATGTATATGATGAGAATAATTTAGTTAAAAGCTCAGATGGAGAAAAAATAAATTTTAATGAATTAATTAATAAAATTAAAAACACTACCAAGGAATGTATTAGACCCGCACAAACTATTCCGGGTTATCTTTTTTACATTTCTAATATATATGAATTTGGAAAAGACTATGATACTAAAAACAAATTGTCTATTTACTTTGAAAACAAACCAACTCATTTAAATGTAGTTAAAAAGGATTATATAGAGTCGGTATCTTTTAAAACTGGTATAACATACTCAGTTATTGATAATAACACTTTTAAAAGAGTATCAAGTCAGAAATCATCAAGATTAAATACTATAAATGCTTTATATTTACATTTTGGTAAAAATATTGAGAAAACATTAAAAGATATTTTTTCAAATAAATCGGGTCCATTAGAACTTGAAATGACAAAAGATTATTATTTATGAATATGTTGGATATTATTAGCCAAAATCTCAATAAATTAAATTGCACCTATTGGATTATAAATGACCCCTCAGAAAAAAACATAGATTTTATTAATTCAATATTTGAAATAGAACCATTTCCAATATTTGAATATAATTGGTATGAAATAATAGGCTATCAAACTTATAAAGGTCCATTTTGGGCAGTTATTTTAGAAGATAATTCACAATTATTGCTTCAATTTAGAAATAAAGAGAATAAATTAATATTATTTCTTCCACTAGTAAAATCTATTAAAGGTTGGGAAATAATAAAAAAACTCCATGAAATATTGAGTATTTCTGAAATATCCATTTTAAATGTAAGCCAGCACTGGAAAGATATTTACGAAAAAAATATAACCACTTATTTTGGGGTTAATAATATAAAAGAAGAGTTTAGAGCAGAGGAAGAGGCTGTTTACGATTTAAAAGCATTAAACACTTTAAATGGACATAAATATGGCACATTAAGAAATGTTAAAAACAGATTACTTTCCAGCAGATTACTAACATTTAAAAAAGTAAACTTAGATAATTTAAAAGATGCTGTTAATATTTTGGATAAATGGTATGAAACCCAAGGGAAAAAATACAAAGGTCCTAGTAGAAAAGAGAAAGAACTATTTGGTTTAAAAAACTTTTTAATTTATTCTAAAGATAATGAAAATATGTTCGTTGAGGTTGGGTATTTCAATAATTTACCTGTATGTTTACTTATGTATTTCGTTTTTCCTACACATAATAAATGGGGTGTTAATTTTGTATTAAAGGGATTAAATAACAATGTTGAAAATAACAGTGTAAACGGTGTATCTGATGCTGCCTATATACATATGTTTGAAAATCTTTATTCACGTGGAGTTGAATTTTTAAACGATGGTGAATTAGGATATGAAATAGGTACTCGTACACACAAAATAGTAAAATTCAGACCTATCAATTATCTTCAGTCTTTTAATATTCACATTAAATTATAAGTAGATTCTATTACTGGTTTATGCGGTTTACGCTTCTTTAACCTTCGTAGCTTCTCTTCCCTTTTTATCCCTCAAATAATAAAGTTTGGCTCTTCTAACCTTGCCGTGTCTGGTAACTTCCAATTTTGTTATATTAGGTGAGTATAGTGGAAATATTCTCTCAACATTAACACCATCTGCGCTTATTTTCCTTACGATAAATGTTTTGGACATTCCAGAACCTTTTCTCGACAAAACTATTCCGTCAAATGGCTGAATTCTATGTTTATCTCCTTCAATTATCTTGTAGTGGACTTTTACTGTATCACCGGCTCTGAATTCGGGAATTCCTGCCTTTTCTTGAGTTTTTTCTTGTTCTTGCGACATAAATATGTGAGATTACCAAACCACGCGTAAAAATTCAAGTTTTAATGATTAAATAGTAATATAAGCGTAAATTTAATAAAAACCTTACCTTATACTTTATTTAAGATTTAAGTAGATTTAGCCTTTACTTCTGCCTTTACTTTGATCGCTAAGCCACCGTTATCAACCGTAACATCAACCGAATCTCCGTCTGACAGCTCTCCAGATATTAACTTGCTTGATAAAATATTCTCTATTTCTTTCTGAATTAAGCGTCTCAAAGGTCTGGCACCGTATTCCTCATCAAATCCGTGCTCTACCAAATAGTCTACCGCCTCATCATCAACCCTTAGCAATATTTGATGTTCATCCAATAGTTTTTGTGTTTTGTTTAATAAACGCTGAGTTATGATTTTAATATCTTCTTTACTCAATGGTGTAAATATAACCGTTTCATCAATTCTGTTTAAAAATTCCGGCCTGAATGAATCCTTAAGTAATGAATAAATTCTTTTTTCAAAATCTATCCTGTTTTCTTCTTTTGTTTTAGCACGTGAAGAGCTAAAACCTATTTCAGCTTTTCTTAAAATTTCGGACCCC
>MEVD01000023.1:24174-24324 GCA_001772865.1 candidate division WWE3 bacterium RIFCSPHIGHO2_02_FULL_38_14
AAATCTACAGTTCGGCCTTTGGAATCAGTCAGTCTTCCGTCTTCCATTATTTGCAGCAATGCATTAAATATATCGGGGTGGGCTTTTTCAATTTCGTCAAGAAGTATCACAGAGAATGGTTTCCTTCTAACTATCTCGGTTAAATTACCT